>NZ_AFWY03000084.1:0-19582 GCF_000231075.2 Amycolatopsis sp. ATCC 39116
CCGCGCCCACATCGCCCGCGCCAGCCCGGACAGCGCCAGCCGCGCCCGGCGGGCGCGGCCGACCCGGGCCCGGTGGGCGAACACCGCGAACCCGGCCGCCTCGATCCGGTCCAGGATCTCCGAGTACAGCACCAGAGCGGTCGCGATGCACGGCCGGGACACCGGGTGCAGCCGGTCGATGCCGTCGCGCGCGTAGGCGTAGATCTCGCGGGTGGTGGCGTGCTGGGCGGCCAGCGCCTCGCGCACCCTGGGGTCGGTGCGGCCGTTGCGATGGCACCACAGCAGCAGGTCCCGGTCGACGCCGAACGCGGCGAGCTCGTCGGCGGGCAGGTAGACGCGGCCGCGGTCGAGGTCCTCGGCGACGTCGCGCAGGAAGTTGGTCAGCTGGAAGGCCTTGCCCAGCGCCGCCGCGTAGGGCGCGGCCTCCGCCGGCTCGCCGACCGTGCCCAGCACGGGCAGCATCTGCAGGCCGATCACCTCCGCCGAGCCGTACACGTAGCGGTCCAGCGCGGCGCGGTCGGCGTAGCCGGTGACGGTGAGGTCCATCCGCATCGAGTCGAGGAACGCGGTGAACAGGTCGCGGCGGATCCCGTAGCGGCCCGCGGTGTCCACCACGGCCGCGAGAACCGGGTCGTCGCTGCGGCCGCTGTCCAGCCCGGCGAACAGCTCCGCGGAAAGCGCTTCCAGGCGGCTGGCCGGATCGCTGCCAGGGGGAGCGGAGTCGACGATGTCGTCGGCGAAGCGGGCGAACCCGTAGAGCGCGTGCACGGCCGGGCGCTGCGCCTTGGTCAGCAGGCGCGTGGCGAGGTAGTAGGTGCGGCCGTGCTCGGCGTTGAGGCGGCGGCAGCGGACGTAGGCCTCGCGCAGGCGCGGTTCGGTGATCCCGGCGGCGTCCAGGGCCCCGGTCATCGCGCCGCCACCAGTGGGCGGGTCACGTGGGCGCCGGTGATGCGGTCGGCGGCGAGGCGCCCGGACACCAGCGCGGTCGGCACACCCACCCCGGGCGCGGTGCTGCCGCCGGCGAGCACCACGTTGCCGGTGCCGCGCACCAGGTTGCGCGGCCGGAACGGGCCGGTCTGCGCGACGGTGTGCGCCAGCGCGAACGGCGTGCCGGCCAGCATGCCCTGCCGCGCCCAGTCGGCCGGGGTGACGACGTGCCTGGCCTCGATGCCGTCGCCGAGCCCGGGCAGCAGCCGCTCGGCGACGTGGCCGAGGACCTCGTCGGCGTAGGCGTCCCCGACGCGGTCCCAGTCCACCGGGCCGCGCCGCAGGTTCGGCGCGGGCGCCAGCACGTAGAGCAGGTCGCGCCCGTCCGGCGCGAGCGCGGTGTCGGTGGCCGTCGGACGGGTCACCAGCAGGGAGGGATCGCTCATCAGCCGCCCTTCGTGGATCAGCTCGTGGAACGTCCGCCGCCACGCCGCGCCGAACAGGATGGTGTGGTGCGCGGTGTCGCACCGCCGCCGCGTGCCGACGTGCACGACGACCGCGGACGGCGCGGGCCGCAGCGGCACCGGCCGTCGCGGGGTCCGGCCGAGCAGCTCGTAGGCGGCGGGCAGTTCGGTGGTGAGCACGACCGCGTCGGCGGGCAGGCTGCCGCCGGTGGTCTCCACCGCGGTCACCCGGGAGCCGGACCGCCGCAGCGCCGTGACCTCGGCGCCGTAGCGGAACTCCACCCCGGCGTCCGCGGCCGCCGCGGCCAGGGCGTCGGGCAGCGCGCGCATGCCGCCGCGCGGGAAGAACACCCCGGCCACGGTGTCCATGTAGGCGATCACCGCGTACACGGCCAGGGCGTGCTGGGGCGACTGCCCGGCGTAGAGCGACTGGAAGGAGAACACCCGGCGCAGCCGCTCGTCGCGGAGGAAGCGGCCGATCTTGCGGTCCAGCGGCCCGAAGGCGCCCATCGCGACCAGCCGGGCCAGGTGCGGGGTGACCAGGGCGAGCGGGGAGTCGAAGTTGGCGGCGATGAACCGGTCGAACTCGGTCCGGTACAGCCGGGTCAGCCACTCGCGCAGCCGCCGGTACCCGTCCGCTTCGGACGGCCCGGCGAACGCGCGCACCGCTTCGGTCATCGCCTCGGGATCGCTGTGCACGTCGAGGCTGCTGCCGTCGGCGAAGCGGGCGCGGTAGGCGGGGGTGACCGGGACGAGGTCGAGCCGGTTCGCGACGCTGTCGCCGACCGCGGCGAGGGTCTCGTCGACCAGGTCGGGCATGGTCAGCACGGTGGGGCCGGTGTCCACGCGGTAACCGCCCAGGTCCAGGCGTCCCGTCCGGCCGCCGGGCACCGGCTCGCGCTCCACGACGGTCACCTGCCGTCCCCGCCCGGCCAGGTGCAGCGCCGCCGCCAGCCCGGACAGCCCCGCCCCCACCACGACGATCCGATCCGCCGGGCCCGTCACGGTCCGCATCCAGCCACCCCTCACTCGACTACCCGGACAGGTAAAACGTTGCACGAACGTTGCGCCGTTGTCCACTCGGTGAGCCTGCCGCCCTGCGGACTAGCGTAGGTGACGGACGCCGGGGCGACCGGGTACGAGGAGGACGTGGTGGGAGACCTGCTGGGCCGCGGGCCCGCGCCGAGGAAGCGGTTGCGGGAGCTGCTGGCGGCGCCGGGGCCGCTGGTGGCGCCCGGGGCCTACGACGCGCTCACCGCGCGCCTGGTCGAGCAGGCCGGGTTCGACGTGGTCTACATGACCGGGTTCGGCACCACCGCCTCGCTGATCGGGCGGCCGGACGTCGGCCTGCTGACCGGCACGGAGATGATCGACAACGCGCGGCGGATCGTGTCGGCCGTCGACGTCCCGGTGATTGCCGACGCCGACACCGGCTACGGCAACGCCCTCAACGTGGTCCGCACCGTGCAGGCCTACGAGCAGGCCGGGGTGGCGGGCATCCACCTGGAGGACCAGGTCAGCCCGAAGAAGTGCGGGCACCTGAGCGGCAAGGCCGTCATCCCGCGGGAGGAGATGGCCGGCAAGCTGCGCGCGGCCGTCGCGGCTCGCCGGGACCCGGACTTCGTGCTGATCGCGCGCACCGACGCCGCCGCCGTGCACGGGCTCGCCGACGCGATCGAGCGCGCCCGCGCCTACGCCGAGGCCGGTGCCGACCTGCTGTTCGTGGAGGCCCCGACCAGCGAGGAGGACATCGCCACCGTCGCGCGGGAGCTGTCCGGGGCCGCCCCGCTGGTGTTCAACTGGGCGGAGGGTGGCCGCACCCCGCCGCTGTCCCTGGAGCGGATCCGCGAGCTGGGCTTCTCGCTCGTGCTCTACCCGATCGGCACGCTGCTCGCCGCGACCGCGGGGGTCCGCGCCCTGCTGGACATCGTGCGCCGGGACGGGACCCCCGCGGCCGCGCTGCCCGGACTGCCGTCGTTCGGCGAGTTCACCGACCTCGTCGGGCTGCCCGAGGTGAGCGATCTCGAGGCGCGGTTCGCGGGGGAGTCCGGTTAGGACACCTGCGGCACGCCCTTGACGAACTCCAGGTTGAGGCCGAAGAAGCCGCGTGCGGCGCGCTGGCCGTTGAGCCAGCCGTGGAAGTAGATCCGCCCGCCGACGACGTCCGCCCCGCCGGGGCCTTCGGTGGCGTGGCCGACCGACTCGGTGGTCAGCAGCGGCTGGTCGGCCTTGGTGTACGGGCCGGTCAGCGAGGACGCCGTGGCGTAGCGGGTCTGGTAGGTGGCGTTGCGGTAGTCGTCGGCGGAGTAGAACAGCACGTACTGGCCGCCGCGCTGGGTGATCACCGGCGCTTCGACGATGCCCTTCTCCTCGGGGCGGTCCGCGCGCAGGATCTCGGTGCGCGGGCCGTCGGGCGCGGTGCCGTCCTGGGTCATCTTCTGCACGAAGATCGCCGAGGCGCCGCCGCCGGGGTGCTCGCCCTTGTAGAGCAGGTAGCGGGTGCCGTCGCGGGTCTGGAAGGTCTGCGGATCGATGTCGCCCTTGTCGCCAGGGTCGCAGATCAGCGGCGCGTCCCCGGCTGGCTGGTAGGGGCCCGCCACGGAGTTCGCGACCGCGGTGCCGATGCAGCGGTGCCGGTCCGTTTTGGACACCGCCGCGTAGTACATGAGGAAGGTGCCGTCCGCGCGGCGGGTCACGTCGGGCGCCCAGTAGCCGCCCTTGGGGTCCACCCAGGACGGATCGGCGGCCAGCGCGTCGCCGGTGACGCGCCACGGCCCGTCGGCGTCCTTGGCGACGGCGACGGGGATCCGGCCGGACGGGCCGCCGGTGGCGAAGGCGTGGTAGTCGGTGCCGATCTTGAGCACGTCGGGGTCCGGGAAGTCCTGGTTCAGCAGCACCCGCGGGGCGGGCGCGGCCTGCGCCACGGCACCCGGCAGCAGCGCCGAGGAGAGCAGGATTCCCAGGCAGGTCAACGCTCTCGCGGTCCTGGGCCGCCGGCGCGGGCGGGTCGGGTCGTCGGGTTCGCGGGCCTTGGTGATCTTGCCTGCCGTGTCCACGGCGCAGGAGTTACCCGGGCGGTGGAGGGACTAATCTCCTCCCTTCGGGCCGCGCGCGGTGCTGCGTGTGGTGATGACGGAGGAGTCTCGGACGCTGGGCCCGGTGATCCCTCCGACCAGGACGGTGGAGCCGCCGGTGCGGACGGTCACCGGATGGCGGTGCCGAGCTGTTCGGCTCGCCTGCCGGCCGGAGCGGTTGCTGGAGCCTCGACCCTGGGCCGCGTGGGTGAGTTCCGCGGTGGCGGGGTGTGCGCCGCGGGCCTACGGTGGCTGTTCCGGGTGCGGAAAGGGGAACCGTCATGGCCGTGCACCAGCCCTACGGGGCGTTCCGGGTGACGCTCGGCGAGGGGACGGGCGGTGAGTTGCGGCGGGTCACCGGGCGGTGGTGGATGGTCGCCCTGCTCGGGGTCGCCACCGCGGTGCTGGGGGTGCTGCTGCTGGTGAACCTGGCCGTGGCGGTGGGGACGCTCGCCGTGATCGTCGCGATCGCCCTGCTGTTCGAGGGCTTCGACGAGATCCTCACCGCCGACCGGCACCGCACCCGGTGGCCGTTCTACCTGCTCGGCGTGGTGTGGATCGGGATCGGCGTGATCGCGCTGGCCTGGCCGGGCATCACGCTGCTCACGCTCGCCGTGGTGGTCGGGATCGGGTTCGTCGTCGCGGGCGCCGGGCAGATCGCGGCGTCACTCGCGTGGCGGCGGCGCCTGCCGATGTGGGGCCTGTGGCTCGGCCTCGGCGTGGTGACCCTGCTGATCGGGGTGGTGGCCCTGGTGTGGCCCGGCCTGACCATCCTCACGCTCGCGATCTGGCTCGGAATCGCCCTGGTGCTGCGCGGCGCCGGCGCCCTGTGGTTCGCCCTCCAGCTGCGCCGCGCCCACCAGGCGATGGCCGCCTAGACCGCTCGCGCGATCGCGATCGAGCCCTCCAAACGGGCGCCCGCCTCGTAGAACATGTACTCCACGCCGTTTTCGGTGCCGAACGACGCCGATGCGCACCGGCCGTTGTCGGGGGCTCCGGGCAGCGGCGCGTGGAACACGCCGAGGTGCCGTCGCAGGCTGAAGTCGTTGCCCACCTCGGTGATCAGCATCGACCCGCCGGCCTCGATGTTGCAGTGGTACACCACGTAGGTGCTGCCGTTGCGCTTCAGAACCGACGGCCCGCTGATGTCGCGCGCCCCGACCTCCTCCGGGCGGATCAGCGGCTCCTGCGCGAACTCCCAGTTCCGCCCGTCGGCCGACCAGCCCCAGCCGATCGTGCGCCGGTTCGTCTGGTTGTTGATCATGAAGACCATCACGTACTTCGCGCCCAGCGCGGGCAGGCTGTGCTCGAACACCCGCGCGTAGGACGTCTCGCTGGTGCCGGCGGGCAGCATCGACGCCGACAGCACGACCTTGTCGTAGGTGAAGTTGATGCCGTCGCTCGACCGCGCCAGACGGGTCGTGGTGTTCTCGCCGTGGAAGTACAGCCACATCTCCTGCGTCGGCGCGTGCCACATCACGTGCGGCGACGAGACGTGGCTGACCGAGTAGTGCGGCGCCCACACGTTGGACACGATCGGGTTGGCCGGGTACTCGGTGAACGGCCCTTCCAGCGAATCCGCGTACGCCAGGCAGATCCCGCCGGGCGCGTCGTGCGGCGCGTAGTACAGGTAGTAGCGGCCCAGCGCGTTGCGCACCCGGCCGACCGTGCCGCGGATGCACGGGAAGATCAGCTCACCGGTCGGGTTGTACTTCAGCGCGCTCTTGTCGAACGCGGTGCGCAGGAACCGGTAGTCGGGGAAGCCCGCGGGGGCGGCCTGCGCGGGCAGGGCGGGGACGGCGAAGGCCGCCAGGCCCAGCCCGGCAGCGACCTTGAGCGTGGCCCGGCGGGAGAGCTCGGTCATTCGGTGACTCCCTTTCGTCGGCGTTGACGACACGGGACTGTCCGTGACCCGTTCGAGTGGCGTCAAGGTGCTAATACGTATTAGTCCCGTCCTTGTCCGGTTTCGGACAAGTTCCTTGACACCGCTTTGCGCGTGCCAGAGCCTCAGCTAATCCGCATTAGCAACAGCAGGAGGTCCCCGTGCCGTCCAGGCGTGACATGCCCCGGCAGGCCGACATCGCCCGCATCGCCGGCGTCTCGCAGGCCACGGTGTCGGTCGTCCTCGGCGGCCGGTCCGGGGTCCGGATGGCCGAGTCGACGCGCCGCCGGGTGCTCGAAGTGGCGGAGAACCTGGGCTACGTGCCGCACCCGGTCGCGACCCGGCTGGCGTCGGCGCGCTCGAACATGCTCGGCCTCTACACCTTCCGCGCCACGTTCCCGATGGAGGTGGCCGACTCCTACTACCCGATCCTGGTCGGGGTCGAGGAGGAGGCTGCCGCGCTCGGCCAGGACCTGATCCTGTTCACCGGGCTGAGCGGCGCCGAGGCGTCCGGGGAGGCCGCGATCCGGCGCACCCGCGTCGCCGACGGCTGCCTGTTCTTCGGGCGGCACGTGCCCGAGGAGCCGATCGCGAAGCTGGTCGACTCCGGGTTCCCGCTCGTCTACATCGGACGGCGCGAGGAACTCGGCGGCCGCATCCCCTACGTGGGCGCGGATTACGTCGCGGCCTCGGCCGAGGTCGCCACACGGCTGGCCGGGCTGGGACACCGGAACCTGCTGTACGTGCGGGAAGCCGACGAGGCGCCCTCCTCGGCCGACCGCGAACGCGGCCTCCGCCAGGCGGCGTCGGACGCGCGGATCGTCCGCCTCGACGGGCCCGCGCTGACCACTGACACGGTCCGCGGCTGGCTCGCCGACGGCGTGACGGCGATCGTCGTGGAGGAAACCGACACCGGCGCCGCCTACACCGCGGTGCGCCAGGCACTCGACGCCGCCGGACTGTCCACACCGGACGATCTGTCGCTGGCGGTGCTCGGCCGCCCGCCGGGGGACGAGCCGGTCAGCGGCTTCGACATCCCGCGCCGCGAGATGGGCCGGCGCGCCGTGCGCCTGCTCGTCGACCTGATCACCGAAACCGAGACCACGCCGCAGCAGCTGCTGCGGTGCCCGCCCGTGGCCGGCACGACCGCCGGCCCCGCACCGGAGAGGGACCATGCCTGAACTCGACACCGAAATCCTCGTCGTCGGCGGCGGACTCGGCGGCGTCGCCGCCGCGCTGGCCGCGGCGGGCGGCGGGCACCGGGTCGTGCTCACCGAGGAGACCGACTGGCTCGGTGGCCAGCTCACCGCGCAAGCCGTGCCGCCGGACGAGAACCCGTGGATCGAGCGGTTCGGCTCGACCGCGACCTACCGCCGCCTGCGCGAGGGCATCCGCGACTACTACCGGCGCCACTACCCGCTGCGGGCGGAGGCCGCGCGCCTGACCGACCTCAACCCCGGCGCCGGCCGGGTCAGCAAGCTGTGCCACGAGCCGCGGGTCGCGCTGGCGGTGCTGGAGGCCATGCTCGCCCCGCACCGCACGGCCGGGCGCGTCACCGTCCTGCTCGAACACCGCCCGGTGGCGGCCGAGACGACCGGCGACCGGGTGGACGCGGTCACGCTGGAGGGCCGGGACGGCACCCGCACCACCGTCCGCGCCGGCTACGTCCTGGACGCCACCGAGAACGGCGACCTGCTGCCGATGACCGGCACCGAGTTCGTCGTGGGCGCCGAGTCGCGTGACGAGCACGGCGAGCCGCACGCTCCCGAGCACGCCGACCCGGCCAACCTGCAGGGCATCACCTACTGCTTCGCGCTGTCGCACCACGCCGGGCAGGACCACGTGATCGACCGGCCGGAGATGTACGACTTCTGGCGCTCCTACGCCCCGGAGTTCTGGCCCGGCCCGCTGCTCGGGTTCCTCGCGCCGGACCCGCGCACGCTGGAGCCGGTCGAGCGCACCTTCGTGCCCAACCCGGACGGCGACCCGCTCGCGATCACCGCCGACCAGAGCGCCGACGCCGGTGACAAGGAGCTGTGGGGCTTCCGCCGGATCCTGGCCCGCGGCCTGCACGACGCGGGCGCGTTCGACTCCGACATCACCCTGGTCAACTGGCCGCTCAACGACTACTGGCTGCGGCCCGCGCTGGAGATCGACGGCCACACCGGGCCCGACGACGTCGCGCGCGCCCACCACGAGGCCAAGCAGCTGTCGTTGTCGGTGCTGTACTGGCTGCAGACCGAGGCGCCCCGCGCGGACGGCGGCACCGGCTTCCCCGGGCTGAAGCTGCGGCGCGACGTGACCGGCACCGCGGACGGCCTCGCGAAGTCCGCCTACGTGCGGGAATCGCGGCGGATCAAGGCGGTCACCACCGTCACCGAGCAGGACGTCTCGCTGGACGTCCTCGGCCCGCACGGGCGCAAGCGGCACGCCGACTCGGTCGGCATCGGCAGCTACCGCATCGACCTGCACCCCTCGACCTCCGGCGACAACTACGTCGACGTCGCCAGCGTGCCGTTCGAAATCCCGCTCGGGGCGCTGCTGCCGCGGCGGGTGCGGAACCTGGTGCCGGCCGCGAAGAACATCGGCACGACGCACATCACCAACGGCTGCTACCGGCTGCACCCGGTGGAGTGGAACGTCGGCGAGGTCGCCGGGCACCTGGCCGGTTTCGCGCTGCGCCGCGGAGTGGAACCGCACCAGGTCCGCGACGACGAGAAGCTGTTCGACGAGTTCGCCCGGCTGCTCGACCAGTCCGGCGTGGAACGCCACTGGCCCGAGGTCCGCGGCTACTGACCCCTCACACCAAGGAGGTGTGGCAATGACGCAACATCCCCGCCGGGCTGGTGTCCGGATCGGCATCGACGTCGGTGGCACGTTCACCGACGCGGTCGCCGTCGACGCGCGCTCGTTCGACCTTCTCGCCCAGGTCAAGGTTCCCACCAGCCACGACCACGCCGACGGAGTCGCCGCCGGGATCCTCGAGGCGCTGGAGAAACTGCAGGCCAGTGCTGGAATCGGGGCCGGTGACGTGTCGTTCCTGGCGCACGGCACCACGCAGGCCACCAACGCGCTGCTCGAAGGCGACGTGGCGACCGTGGGCATCGCCGGGATCGGCTCCGGCTTCGACGGCTTCGCCACGAAACGCCTGCGGGCGCTGGGCAGGCTGGAGCTCGCGCCGGGCCGCAAACTGCCCGTCCGGTTCGCCGCCGTGCGTGATCCGGGTGATCCGGTCGCGGTGAAGGAGGCGATCGCGAGCCTGCGTGCGGACGGCGCCGAGGTGGTCGTGGCGGTCGAACCGTTCAGTGTGGACGATCCCGATGGTGAGCGGCTGGTGATGGCGGCCGTGCACGAGCAGGGCCTGCCCGGCACCTCCACCCACGAGATCACCGGGCTGTACGGGCTGGCCAAGCGCGCCCGCACCGCGGTGCTCAACGCGGGCATCATGCCGCGCATGATCACCACCGCCGACCTGGTCGAGCGCAGCGTCACCCGCGCCGGCATCACGGCGCCGCTGATGGTGATGCGCGGCGACGGCGGCGTGATGTCGCTGCCCGAGATGCGCCGCCGTCCGCTGCTGACCGCGTTGTCCGGGCCGGCCGCCGGTGTCGCGGGCGCGCTGATGGGGGAGAAGCTGTCCGAGGGGATCTTCCTGGAGACCGGCGGCACCTCCACCGACATCAGCGTGGTGCGCCGCGGCCGGGTCCAGGTCGGGCACGCGCACCTCGGCGGCCGGGAGACCTACCTGCCCGCGCTCGACGTGCGCACGGTCGGCATCGGCGGCGGCTCGCTGGTCCGGTTCTCCGGCCGGGCGGTCACCGACGTCGGGCCGCGCAGCGCGCACATCGCCGGCCTGTCCTACGCCTGCTTCGCCCCGGCCTCCGCCCTGGCCGGCGCCAAGCTGATCACGATCGCGCCGCGCCCGGACGACCCGGCCGACTACGTCGCCCTGGAGTCCCCGTCGGGCGCCCGCTACGCGCTGACCCTGACGTGCGCGGCCAACGCCCTCGGCGCGGTCCCGTCCGGGGCCTACGCCCGCAGCGAAGCCGAGACCGCCCGGCTCGCGCTGCTGCCGCTCGCCCACGCGCTCGGCACCTCGGTCGAGGAGGCCGCCCGCGCGGTGCTGCGGCAGGCGGTGAAACCGGTCCGGGCCGTGGTCGACGAACTGGTGCGTGCCTACCGCCTGGAGCACATCACGCTCGTCGGCGGGGGCGGGGGAGCGGCCGCGGTGACACCGTTCCTCGGGCGGGACACCGGCCACGACTGGAAGCTCGCCGCGCACAGCGAGGTGATCAGCCCGCTCGGCGCGGCGCTGGCGCTGGTGCGCGAGTCGGTCGAGCGGATCGTGCCCAGCCCGTCCAACGCCGACATCCTCGCCACCCGCGCCGCGGCCGAGGCGGCGGTGATCGAGCAGGGCGCGGACCCGGCCGGGGTCGAGGTGGACGTGACGGTCGACCCGCGGCGCAACCTGATCCGCGCGGTCGCCACCGGCGCCACCGAGCTGCGCACGAAGGACCGGGCGGCCACTGTGGACGAAACCGCGGTGCGGGCCGAAGTGGCCCGCAGCATGGGTGTCCCGGCCGCCGAGGTCACCGAACTCGCGGCCACGCCCCAGCACCGGGTGTGGGGCGCACGGGCGCGCCGCCGGTTCCGCCGTCCGGTGCAGCACGTCCGCGTCGTCGACGGCGAGGGCGTGATCCGCCTGCACAGCGCGGGCGCGCTGGTGGAGAGCACGACGGTCGGCGAGGCGCCGGGCCGGCTCGCGACGGTGGTCGACCGGCACACCCGCTACGGCGACGGCGGGTCCCGCGCGCCCGCGGTGTGGCTGCTGGTCGGCCCGAAGATCGCCGACCTGTCCGGGGTGCTCGACCGCGATCAGCTGGTGGCCCTGATCGGCGCCGAGCTGAAGACCCGCGCGCCGGAGGAGCCGGTGGTGGCTGTCGTGGCGGACCGGCCGTGACCGGGCAGTCCGATGTGGAGCTCGCCGTCCGGCTGCTGCGCGAGACCCCCACGCACGAGAACCGGCCCGCGGAGCAGCTGGCCCGGTGGGCCGAAACGGCGCTGGCCTTCGGCGACGAACTGGCTGACCGGGACGAGCCGGACCCGCCGGTGCGCGTGACCGAAGCCGTCGGCGGCCGCCGCGACGGCGAAGTTCTGCTGGCCGAGTACCACGCGCGCCGCGGCGTCGTCACCGTCTACCGCGACTCGCTGGCCCTGCTGCGCCGGATCGCGGTCCGCCACGGCTGGGACGCCGACGTGCCGGCCGAGGCCCTGCGCGCCGCGGCCGTCGCGCACGAGCTGGTCCACCACCGGCTGCACCACGGCGCCGGGCGCGAACTGAACCGGCGCCTCGGGCACACCGCCATGCGGCTCGGGCGGTTCCGCGTGCCCGGCCACGTCGCCGGGGCCGACGAGCTCGTCGCGCACCGCTTCGCCCACCGCCGCAGCGGCCTGGGCAAGAGCCCGCTGCTCCTCACCGCGGCACTCGCCGCCTCCCTGCGAGCTGGAGACTGACCATGGGAATCGCGATCCTGGCCCTGATGGCCGCCGGCGTGGTCCTGATGCTCACCCGCGTGCTGCCGACCGCGTTCGCGCTCGTGCTGCTCGCGCTGGGCATCGCCGTGCTGTCCGGCGCGCCCCTGACCGGGGACAAGAACAGCATCCTCACCACCGTCCTGCAGAACGGTGCGCCCGCGCTGGCCGCGACGATGATCGCGGTGCTGCTCGGGTCCTGGCTGGGCGCGCTGATGGACGACACCGGCATCGCTGCCACGCTGGTCCGCAAGATCGTGGAGTTCGGCGGCGAGCGGCCCTCGGTGGTGGCGCTCGGCGTGTTCGCCGTGGCCATCCTGTGCGGCAGCATCACCGGGTCCGCCCCGGCCGCGATGCTCGCCGGCGTGGTCGGCATCCCCGCGATGATCGCGGTCGGCGTCGCCCCGGTGGTGGCGGGCGGCACGGTGCTGATGGGCATCGCCGCGGGCTCGCCGCTGGAACTGCCGGTGTGGCAGTTCCTGTCCGACGCGCTCGGCGCGCCGGTGTCCGACGTGCGCTCGATCATGATCAAGCTGTTCCCGCTGGCCCTGGCCGCCGGCATCGCCTACGTGCTGATCGAGACCCGCCGCCGCGGCGCCCGGCACACCTGGTCGGTCAAGGCCGCCCGGCCGAGCGCGCGGGTCCGCCGCGGCGACGCGCCCTGGTACGCGCTGCTCACCCCGCTGGTGCCGATCGTGCTCGCGCTCGGGCTGAAGGTGCCGATCGTGCCGTCGCTGCTGGCGGGCGTGGTGTTCGCGCTGCTGACCACGACCCGGTGGGGCAACTTCAACGGGCAGGCGCTGCGCTCGCTCTACAAGGCGTTCGACGTGGCCGCCCCGCCGATCGTGTTGTTCATCGCGATCGGGATGCTGCTGGCCGCGGTCAAGCTGCCCGGCGCGAAGTCCGCGCTGACGCCGATCGTGTCGGCGATCAGCCCGGCGGGCGCGGTCGCGTTCGTGTTGGTGTTCACGGTGCTGGTGCCGCTGTGCCTGTTCCGCGGGCCGCTCAACGTGTTCGGCCTCGGCGCCGGGGTCGCCGGCGTCCTGGTGTCCGGCGGGATCTACCCGATGCCCGCGGTGGTCGGCCTGATGGCCTCCTACAACCAGGTGTTCAGCGTCTCCGACCCGACGAGCACGCAGACGGTGTGGAGCGCGCAGTACGCCGGGGTGCGGCCGGAGCGGGCGATGATCTCGACCCTGCCCTACACGTGGGTGGTCGCGCTGGGCGGGATGATCCTGACCGCCGTGCTGTACCTGCCGTGAAGCTGCGGACGGCCGACGGGCTGACACTGGACGCCCGTCGGCACCCCGGGGACGGCCCGGTGGTGGTGCTGGCGCACGGGATCACGGGCGACCTGACCGAGAACGGGCTGTTCGGTGCGCTGGCGGACCGGCTGACCGGGCACGGCTTCGAGGTGCTGCGGTTCTCGTTCCGCGGGCACGGCGCGAGCGCGGGCCGGCCCCGGGACATGACGATCGCGGGGGAGCGGCTGGACCTGCGGGCGGCGGTCGACTGGGCGGCCGCACGAGGCCGCGGGGTCGCGGTGGTGGCGTCCAGCTTCGGCGCGGTGAGCACCACGCTGTCGTTGCCGGAACTGGGCGACCGGTTGTCCGGGTTGGTGCTGTGGCAGCCGGTGCTCGATCTGCGCGCGACGTTCCTGGAGCCCTCGCTGCCGCGGGGCCGCTTGCTCTACGGCGACCGGTCGTCGTTGCGGGAGAACGGTTTCCTGGACATCGAGGGCCGGTTCGAGCTGGGCGCGGAGCTGTTCGAGGAGTTCGCCCGGCTCGACCCGCGTGCGGCGTTCCTGGCGAGCACGGTGCCCGCGCTGGTGCTGCACGGCGACGCCGACGAGCACGTGCCCTACGAGGTGGCACGGGATGCCGCGCTGGCGCGCGACCACACGAGCTGGTGCACGATTGCCGGCGCCGGGCACGGGTTCCGCGAGGCGGCCGGGGAGGTGCTCGACCGGACGGTGGACTGGCTGGTGTCCTACTGCGGCGAGCGGTAGCGCGCGATGTAGCGCTCCTTGACGTCCCGCTCGGCCTCCTCCTTGGCCTCGGCACGCACCTTGCGGGCGGTGCCGTAGGGGTAGCCGTGCTTGCGGATCCGGTTCTCGACGCTCTCCTCGGCGTAGACGAGGGAGTAGAAGAACCCGACGATCCCGGCCATGAGCACCAGGCTCAGCCGCAGGGTGAGCGGGCCGGGCAGCAGCAGCCAGACCAGCATGAGCGGCAGGAGCAGCACCGAGGCCCGCGCCGCGTGCCGCCACAGCCAGGTCTTGGCGGTGACGTCGTGCAGGACCCAGGTGCGGTGCTGCTCGGGCAGGCGGCCGCCGAGGGCGTACCACAGCCACTGGAGGGGATTGGGGCGTCGGCGCTCGGTCACGTGCCCCACAGTACCCTAAAAGTTAGTGCATTAATTATCAGTGCCCTCACGGATGGAGTAGGCTCGGCCACATGACCGCGATCGACCTGGGCGAGAACCCGCTGGCGCTGGACCGGCAGGTGTGCTTCGCCCTGTCCGTGGCCTCCCGCAGCGTCATCGGGATCTACCGGCCGCTGCTCAAGCCCTACGGCCTCACCCACCCGCAGTACCTGGTGCTGCTCGCGCTGTGGGACCGCGCGCCCCGGTCGGTGAAGGACCTGGCCGAGACCCTGCGCCAGGAGCCGGCCACGCTCTCGCCGCTGCTCAAGCGGCTGGAGGCGCTGGGTTACCTGACGCGGGAACGCAACCGGTCCGACGAGCGGGCGCTGATGGTCGACCTGACCGAGTCCGGCCGGGGCCTGCGCGCGGAGGCGGAGAAGATCCCGTACCGGGTCGTGGAGACGCTCGGCATGGAGGTCGCGGAGCTGGAGCAGCTGCACGCCGCGCTCGCCCGCGTCATCGCCGCGACCGGAAATGCCGGTGCGGAGCGCGACGAGACCGGCTAACCTGCCTGCTGCTGTGACGGACCGCGAGGAGGTGAGACCCATGAACCTGGCACGCACGTGGGTGCTCCCCTCGGCGTCACGGCTGGGCGGTTGACGTAGGGATCGCCGGGAGCGCCTGTTTTCCCGCAGCACTCCCGAAAGGCGTCAACCCATGCATTCTTTCCGGTTCACCGCGGAACCTTCCGGCGACGAGGTCGTCGAGCGCGACTTCACCGTCGGCGAGGTTCCCGGTGTGCTGTGGTCGCCCCCGTCCGCTCCCGATCACGCGCCCCTGGTGCTGATGGGGCACGGCGGCGGCCTGCACAAGAAGACCCACGCGCTCGCCGCGCGCGCCCGTCACGCCGTGACCACCTGGGGCTTCCACGTGGCCGCCATCGACGCGCCCGGGCACGGCGACCGCCCGCGCACCGCGGACGACGAGCGGGCCCGCGCCGCGCTCCGGCAGGCTTTGGACTCCGGTGACAAGCCGGGGTTCGAGTCCGCCGGCGTCCGCTACACCGCCTCGCTGGTGGAACGCGCCGTGCCGGAATGGCAGGCCACTCTGGACGCGCTGCGCGCGCTGCCGGAGTTCGCCGACTCGCCCGTCGGCTACGGCGGCGGGATCACGCTCGGCACCGCGATCGGGGTGCCGCTGACGGCGGCCGACCCCCGGATCACCGCGGCCATCTTCGGCGGCGGGTTCTTCGCCTACGACGCGCTGATCGCGGCGGCCCGACGGATCACCGTGCCGGTCCAGTTCCTGCTGCCGTGGGACGACGAGCACGTCAGCCGCGACTCCGCGCTCGCGTTGTTCGACGCCTTCGCCTCACCGGAGAAGACGTTGCACGCCAACCCGGGCGACCACCGCACGATCCGCTGGACCGGCGTCGACGACGGGTTCCTGGCCCGGCACCTGCGTGCCTGACGCGACCGGCGCCGGCCGGGGCGAACCCGGCCGGCGCCGTCGGTGGTCAGCGTGTTTGGGCCTGGAAAATCCAGTGCTGCTTCTCCAGGTCGGCGGTGATGCCGATGAGGAGGTCCTGGCTGACCGGGTCGGGCTCGCCGGTGGCCTCGATCCCGGCGCGCAGGCCGCTGATCGTGGCGGCCAGGATGCCGGTCACGGCCTCGACCACGGCCCGGTCGGCCAGCGGTCCGGCGGGCAGGCCGGGCAGCGTGGACTCGGCGGCGACGGTGCTCGCGCGGCCGTCCGGCGAGACCCCGAGCGCGGCCAGTCGCTCGGCGACGCTGTCGGCGTGCTCGCGGGTGGTGGCGACCAGCTCGTCCAAGTGCAGGTGGACGGCGCGGAAGTGCGGGCCGGTGACGTTCCAGTGCGCCTGCTTGGCCAGCAGGCCCAGGTCGATCAGATCGGTCAGCGTCCGCTGGAGTGCGGTGGCGACGGTCTTGGTGGCCACCTCGTCGAGGATCACTTCGGTCCCTCCTTCGGGAATTCAGTCCTGCAGAGCCTTCTTCAGCACCGCGACCGCCTGGTTGATGGCGGCTTCGGCGGCTTTGGTCTCACGCAGCGCGTTGAGCATCACGAAGTCGTGGATGATGCCCTGGTAACGCACGGCGGTGACGGGGACGCCGGCCTGGCGCAGCTTGTTCGCGTAAGCCTCGCCCTCGTCGCGGAGCACGTCGGCCTCGGCGGTGATCACCAGCGCCGGCGGCAGCCCGGCCAGCTCGTCCAGGCTCGCGCGCAGCGGCGAGGCGGTGATCTCGGCGCGCTGCGCCGGGTCGGTGGTGTACTGGTCCCAGAACCACTTCATGCCCTCGAGGGCGAGGAAGTAGCCGGTGGCGAACTGCCGGTAGGAGCCGGTGTCGAAGCTCGCGTCGGTGACCGGGTAGAACAGCACCTGCTGGCGGAAGGTCACGTCGCCGCGCTGCTTGGCGAGGATCGTCACGGCCGCGGTCATGTTCCCGCCCACCGAGTCGCCTGCGATCGCCAGGCGGTTCGCGTCGAGGCCGTGCTTCGCGCCCTCGGCGACGATCCACCGCGCGGTGGCGTAGCTCTGCTCGAGCGCGACCGGGTAGCGCGCCTCGGGGGAGCGGTCGTAGTCCGGGAAGACGACGGCCGCGCCGGTGCCGGCGGCGAGTTCGCGGATCAGCCGGTCGTGGGTGTGCGCGTTGCCGAACACCCAGCCCGCGCCGTGGATGTAGAGGACGACGGGCAGCGTGCCGGTGGCGCCGGCGGGGCGCACGATGCGCACCTTCACCTGGCCGGTCGGCCCGCCCTCGATGGTGAGGTCCTCGATGTCGGCCTCGGGCTTGGCGATCTCCGAGGACTGCACCTCGTCGACGGCCTTGCGGCCCTCCTCCGGCGGGAGCTGGAACAGGTATGGCGGGTTGTCCGTCGCCTCGGCGAAGGCCTGCGCGGCGGGTTCCAGGGCCAGGTTGTGCGGGTTGGCGGTCATCGCTGTCTCCCTGAGGCTTCGGGGACCGGGTCGCTCCCGGTCGGTCTGTTGCATCAAACCATCTTGTGCACAACTTAATTGCCTACTATGGGATGTGTCACCCCTGGATGGCGCGCGACCGCCGGATGGGGGATGATCGAATGCTGACCAAGGAGGAGTCATGGCCGAACCGGCCGCACCGCGGCTCGACGATCAGGTCTGCTTCGCGCTGTACGCCGCGTCCCGCGCGGTCACCTCGCTCTACCGGCCGCTGCTCGACGAGCTCGGCCTGACCTACCCGCAGTACCTGGTGATGCTGGCGCTGTGGGAGCACGGCGAGCTGTCCGTCAAGGACCTCGGGCAGGCGCTGTCGCTGGACTCGGGCACGCTGTCGCCGCTGCTCAAGAGACTGGAGAAGCTGGAGTTCGTCCGCCGGGAACGCCGCGCGGACGACGAGCGCTCGGTGTGCATCCGGCTCACGGACAAAGGCGACGGGCTGCGGTCGAAAGCCGTGCCGCTGCCGGGCGTGATCGGCGACGCGATGGGCCTGCCCGTGGACGAGCTGGAGGAGCTGCGGGCGACGCTGCGCGGGCTCACCGAGTCGGTCAACGCCTACCGCGAGTCCCGGCCGGGCGTATAACGACCTATACCGCGCGGCCTTGGTGCGTGCGGCCGGGCCGCCCGGACCCCTAGTCTGCGGGGAAGGGCCCCCGACCGAGAGGATTCCACGTGCTCGACCTGCTGGTGCGCAACGTCCGTGCGCTGACCGTGTCCGACGAGCGTCCCCGCGCGCACACCGTGGGCGTGCTGCACGGGCGGATCGTCGGCCTCGACGAGGAGGTCGAGGGCCTGGCCGCCCGCACCGTGGTCGACGGCGGCGGCGCGGTTCTCACCCCCGGTTTCGCCGACGCCCACAACCACATGGTCTGGTACGGCCTGTCGCTGGCCGAGATCGACCTGTCCGGCTGCCGCACGCTGGACGAGCTGTACGACACGGTCGCCGCGCGGGCCGCCGAACTGCCGTCGGACGCGTGGGTGATCGGTTCGAAGTACGACGACTTCGTGCTGGGCGGTCACCCCGACCGCGCCGCGCTGGACCGCGCCGGCGGCGGCCGCGCGGTGTGGCTCAAACACCGGTCGGCGCACATGTGCACGGTGAGCTCGGCGATCCTCGCCCAGGCCGGGGTGCTCGACGGCTCGGCGCGCGTGCCCGAGGGCGGGGTCGTGGCCCGCGACGACGACGGCGCGCCGACCGGGCTGCTCGCCGAGCAGGCCCAGCAGCTGGTGGACGCACTGGTCAAGCCCTACCCGGTGGAGGAGCTGGCCGCGGCGATCGAGCGCGCCGCGAAGGTCTACGTCAGCGAGGGGCTCACCGCGGTGACCGAGGCCGGGATCGGCGGCGGCTGGATCGGGCACAGCCCGGCCGAGGCGACGGCCTACCACCTGGCGCGCGAACGCGGGGCGCTGCCGCTGCGGGTGGAGCTGATGCCGGCCAGCGAGGTGCTGCACCCGCTCGGCGGCAACCCGGCCGACACCGGCACGATCGGCGTCGACCTGGGGCTGCGCAGCGGGTTCGGCGACGAGTTCCTGCGCCTGGGCCCGATGAAGATCTTCACCGACGGCGCGCTGAGCAGCCGGACCGCCGCCCTGACCGAGCCGTTCTGCTCGCACGGCGGGCTCGGCGTGCTGCAGGACGATCCGAAGGTGCTGCGGGACACCATCGTCGCCGCGCACCGCAGCGGGTGGCGGGTGGCCGCGCACGCGATCGGCGACCGCGCCATCGACCTGACGCTGGACGCGTTCGAGGAGGCGCAGCGGGTGCTGCCGCGCCCGGACGTGCGGCACCGCATCGAGCACGCCGCGATGGTGCGGCCGGACCAGCTGCCGCGGCTGGTCGCGCTCGGGGTGGTCCCGGTGCCGCAGGCCCGGTTCCTGTACGAGATCGGCGACACGATGGCCGAGGCGCTGGGCGAGGCGCGGGTGCCGTGGCTGTACCGGCAGAAGTCCTTCGTGGACGCCGGGCTGCGGGTGCCGGGCAGCTCCGACCGGCCGTGCGTCGGCGTCGGCGCGCCGCTGGCCGGCCTGCGGTCGATGATCGAGCGGACGACCAGCGCCGGGGTCGTGCTGAGCCCGGACGAGCGGGTCGGCGCGGAAGAGGCGCTGCGGGCCTACACCGCGCACCCGGCGTGGGCTTCGCACCAGGAACACGAACGCGGCCGGCTCGCCGCGGGGCTGCGTGCGGACATGGTGCTGCTCGATGACGATCCGACCGCGGTGCCGAGCGAGCGGATCAGCGAGATCGGTGTGCTGGCGACGTTTGTCGGTGGCCGCTGCGTGCACGGTGTCGAGGGGCTGCGGGCGGACGGGCCGGTGCCGGTCTGACTCACCCCTTCAGGGCGGCGGG
>NZ_AFWY03000083.1:0-20481 GCF_000231075.2 Amycolatopsis sp. ATCC 39116
CTGGCCGGGAGGAGAGAGCGAAGCCCGGCTGGCGCGCGGGCGCGCAAGCTGGGGCGGTGCTGGGGGTGCTCGGTTATGCCGAGGTCGCGCCGGTGCGCCTGCCGGCGGGGATGGTCAGCCGGGTGCCGCTGGGGAGCGCTCTGGACCCGGCTGTCGTGCTCGGTTGAGCACAGCGAAGCCCCCGCCGGAAGAACCGGCGGGGCTTCGGCTGGCCGACATAGGACGCGGGCGCGCACGCGCCTGCCCGTGGGAGCCGTGCTCGGCCAGAAGCGCCGAGCGCAGCCCGGCCGGGCTTCGCTGCTCTCCCACGGGAAAGAGCGTCTGGGCCGGGCCGCTTCGCGGCGGCTCGGCCGGGTGCCCGCGGCCAGCCGCGCAACCCGTCCGTGCGGGTCGCGGTGTTCAGCGGTCCGCCGGTGGCGGTGGCACCAGGAACATCTCCTCCGGCAGCTCGTCCCGCACCGGCTCGGCCGGGGGCAGTTCCGCGCGCCGCGCGCGCCAACCGGTGCGGCGTCCGCGGGTCAGCACCAGCGCCACCACCGCACCGAGCACCGCCGCCGCGAGAGTCAGCACCGCCAGCAGCCGCGCGCCGGACGTGCGGCCCGCCCACCACTCGGACACCCGCACCTGCTCCGGGTCCGGCGAGGGGCGTTGCAGCACTGGCGCCGCGGCCGGGGGCGCGTCCACGAGCGCTGCCGTCAGCGCCCGGTACGGGTTCACCATCCCGGCCCCGTACGCCGCCCCGCCGGGGGACGGCGTCGCCGTCGCCAGCAGCCGCGCGGCCACCTCGGGCGCGGACAGGTCCGGACGCGCCGACCGCACCAGCGCCGCGGTCGCGGCCACGAACGGCGCGGCGAAACTGGTCCCGTCGCGGTACTGGTGCCCCGCCACCCGCGCCGCGCACAGCACGCTTCCGCCGGGCGCCACCAGGTCCACCTGCGGCCCGATCTGCGAGCTCGGCAACCGTGCCCCGGCCATGTCCACCGCGCCGACCCCGAGCACGCCGTCGTACCCGGCCGGGTACGTCACCGGGCCCGGCGCCGGCCCCTCCTGGCCGTTGCCCGCCGCCGCCACCACGACCACGTCCCGCTCCACCGCGTGCCGGATCGCGTCGCGCACGAAGTGGTTGTCCGCGCCGCCCGCGACGGACAGGTTGATCACGTCGGCGCCGGCGTCGACCGCGAACCAGATCCCCCTGGCGAGCACCTCCGGGTCAATCCCCTCGGTGCCGCCGTCGCTTTCGCTGATCCGCACCGGCAGGATCGTCGCGTCCGGCGCCAGCCCGGTGAACCCGGCGCCCGCGACCGGCGCGGCCGCGATGATGCTGGCCACCCCGGTGCCGTGCGAGACGCAGTCGAACCCGCCGGGCAGGTCGCCCACGAGGAAGAAGTCCTGCCCTCGCAGCACCTTCCCGGGTTGCCGCAGCTGCGGGTGGTCGGCGTCCACCCCGGAGTCCACGACGGCGACCACCACCCCGGCGCCGGTGGCGTGCTCGTGCACGGCCGGGAAGTCCAGCGTCTTCTGCGCCCACGGCAGCTCGGTGACGACCGGGCTCGCCGGGGCGGGCTCGCTGCCGCACGCGCCCGGCGGGGGTGCGGCCGCGGCGGCTCCCGGACAGACGACGACGGCCGCCGCGAGCGCGGCGGCCGTCCCCAAGCTGACCGTCCTCATGACGTGCCGGTCAGCCGCCGCACCGCGCCGGTGCCCTGGTTCTCGGCCGCGAGGTAGTCGGCGACACAGCCCATCGCGTCGTCGCAGAGCCGCGCGTAGTTGCCCGGAATCGCGTCGGCCCTGGCGGTGAGCTTCTCCGCGATCGGCAGGTACTTCTCCAGGAACGCCTGGGCGAGCACGTCGCTGCCGAACCGTCCCTGCGCCGCCTGGATCGCCTGCTTGTGGTTCGCCCACGCCGAGCCGAAGTCCTCCCCGGCGGCGCGCAGCCGGTTGATGCTGCGGGTCACGGCATCGGGGTCCATGTCATAGCCGGTCATCGCCACACTCCTCGATCTTCTTGTCCAGCTGGGTGATGAAGGGATCGGTGTGCACGTCGGTGTGCTCGTACTTCGCCCCCGGCGGCAGGTAGCGGCGGACGATCTCGAACAGCTGCCGCCGCGACTGCTCGACCGCGTCCCGCACGGTGTCCACAATGGAAGCGCCGAGCGCCTTCGGGTCGGCCGCCCGGTAGATCCGCGGGTCCAGGTGCAGCTCCCGCAGCTCGCCCCGCCCGGCCACCGTGACGCTGACCAGACCGTCCGGGGAGTCCGCGGTCACCTCGATGGCCGCGATGCGGGTGCGCGTCTCCAGCAGCTCCGCGCGCAGTCGTGCGTGGTCTGTCATGGGATCTCCTCGTCCTCCTGGCTGGTGCCCGGCCGGATGGAGCCGAGGAACCGGCGGAAGTCCTCCGCGAGTTCCCCGGCCCCGGTCGTGGCCATCACGAACCGCAGCACGGCGCGTTTGCCGTGGTCGTCGACGTCGTGCAGCGCGAGGAACGCCTGGCACTGCACGACCTCCGCCGCGCCCGGTGCGCGGACGCGCAGGACCTGCGCGAGCCCTGGCGAGCCGGCCGCGCCGACCTCCGTCCGGCGCAGCACCTCGACGACGGCGCCGGACTCGCGCAGGTCACGCACCGACTCGGCGGCGATCTCGGGCAGGCTCGCGCCGTCCGGCCGGAACCCGCCGGCAGCGGCGATGACGGCGGCCGGTTCGGACCGCACGCAGGCCACCGTCCCCAGTGGACAGCTGGCCTCCGACGGCCCGGGGGGCCGCCACCCGGGCGGAACGGCGAACCCGACGGGGAACGGCATGCTCGTGAACACGGTGGGGCTCCTCGATGCGCTAGTAGAAGGTGGGGGAGGGGACCGCGGGGCCGGGGTTGCGGAATGTATCGGCGATCGCCGATCCCAGATCGGCGAGCGTCCGGCCCGCCCGCTCCGGATCGATGACGATGTGCCCCTCCACCTTCCCACCGATCCCGAGCGCGGCGCCGATCTTGCCGCCGATCACCCAGTCGCCGTCCTTGTTCTCGCCGAAGGTGACGCCACCCTCGATCCCGAGTCCGAGGATCCCCTCGGCCCGGCCGCTCGCGCCGATCCCGCCGTACTCGGCGATCCCGCCGACACCCGCTCGCGCCCCGATCGAACCGCCGGCCTCCCCGCCGAAGAACCGCGACCCGACATCGAGTTTCGCCTTGCCCTCCAGGCCCACCGAGGCGTTGACGTCACCCAGCGCGGTGACGTCGCCGACGGTGCCGCGCGCGACCAGTGACGCTCCGGCTCCCCACGCGGCCTTGCCTTCGAACCGGCCCGCCTTCGGGGTCGGGGTGTCCAGGTACTCGGTGTACCACCCGCCCTGGTCCGGCAACTGGTCGCTGCGCCACGCCGTGGCGTCGGCCGTGACCTGGACGGGCACGTCCCGGCCGGCGAGTTCCAGCCGGCGCTGCCCGGAATCGAGCTGGATGGACGCGTCCCGCACCGCGTCGTAGTTCACGGTCGCCGACGGATCGGTCAGCTTGCTGCGCTGGGCGTGGTCGCCGGTCTTGTTCGCCCCGAACAAGCGCTCGCGCCATCCGGCCTTCCCCTCCGCGACGGTGGTTTCCAGCCGGTGCGCGCGCTCCACCGGTCCCCGTTCGTACTGGACCGGCGTGACGTGCCAGCCCTGGTCCCGGAGGGCTTGGCCGACCTGCTCCGTCGGCTCGCGCAGCGCCCCGAACGCCTGCTCGGTGCCGCGCATGAACCGCTCGCCGGCCTGGCGCATCAGTTCCACGCCCTGGTCGATCACCTCCCGGTCGCGGGTGATCGCGTCGCGGGCAACGCGGTTCTGAGTGGCGTCGCTCTCCGGCGGGGGCAAGGTCGCACCCGCCAGCTCGTAAACCGGGTTGTCCTGGTCGACCGCGCTCACCCGCGTCTCGCGGACGCCGTCGTGGATGCGCGCGCCTTCGTCGAGGTACCGGCCGAGTTCGTCCATGCCGTCGCCGAGCGCGGCGACGTCGGCTGCCTGGGCGTTCACCTGCTCGCTGTGCCGTTGCCCTGCCGGATCTCGCCACTGGCCATCGCCGGCCGCGCGGGCGGTGTTCTCGGCGGTGCCCCGCAGGTCCTCCCCGGCCCGCGCGGCCCGGTCGCGCGCCTCGCCCAGCGCGCCGGTGTCGGCGTCGGACAGCGGATTCTCCCCGAAGACGCGCTTGCCGAGTTCGCCGCCGGGAGAATCACCCGGAGCGGAGTTGTCGTTGCGGGCCGGTGCCTGCCGGCCCGGCTCGCTCCGGGGTTCTTCCTGGCCGGAGGTTTGGGCCGATGCGGGCTCGGCCCGTTCCGCCGGTGCGTCCTTGGCTGGTTCCGCCGACGCGGGCTCGGACGATTCCGGTTCGGACGATGCCGGTTCGGACGAGGCGGGTTCGGACGAGGCCGGCCCGGCCGGTTCCGCGGGGGCGGGCTCGGCCGCGGGTGCGGCCTCGGCGGGTTTCGCCGGTGCGGCCTCGGCCGGTGCGCTGCCGCCGTTTCCTGATGACTCGGGCACCTCTGCACTCCCCTGAAGCGTCGCCGGTCTGTCCGGAGTCTCGGTGTTTTCAGTGTCGCGGCCGCGGGAGGGGCACAGTGGACGGTGACCTGTTCCGGCCACGCGGCGGCGTGGCGGGACAGCGACCCGGGACGGTCACGGCGGGAAGTCCTCGGCGCCGCCGCTGGGCACGAGGCCGGTGTGGTCCTGGTTGAACACGACCAGTTTCCCGCCGCGGATGGCCTGCTCGATCACGGCCCGGACGTCGGCGTCGGTGGCCTGCGGTCCCAGCTCCGTCGCGATCCGCCGGCCGATCTCGTTGTTGTAGAGGTCCATCGCCTCCTGCCGTTCCGCGAACAGCGGGGGCTGCCCGTCGACCGGGTCGTCGGGCCGGCGCTCGTGCGCGGTGCCGACCTGCTCGGCCGAATTCTCGCCGAACTCCCTGGCCATCAGCGCGTTCCAGTAGGCGTGGCGGAACGCGTCGCGATGGTTGTCGCCGGTGCCCTCACGGCCGCCCGCCGGTCCGGAACCGTCGGGATCCGGGAAGCTCTGCTCGCCCGCGGCGGTGGCGTCCTCCGAGATCTCCCAGTGGCGCCAGGAGTTGGCCGGGTTCACCCTCATCGGGTCGATCATCGGCAGGCCCCTGGGGTCCCGCAGGGCGCTCGCCAGCACCTCGCTGGGCACCACCTGCTTGCCCATGACCTCGATCGTCTCCTCGTCCCCGGTCTGGTAGTCGCGCAGCAGCTCCTCGTCCGTGGGCGGCGTGGGAAGGTTCGCGACGAGGCCGTCGCGGCCCGCCTGGTCGAGCACGCGCTGGGCGTGGTCGAGGTCCCCGGCGGCGTCCGGCCCAGCGCCGCCGGGTTGCGGCGCCGGGTGACCGGGGTCCGGAGTCTCCGGCGGTTGCTCCGCTCCGGCGAGGCGGACGTTCGCCCAGTCCGCGTCCACCTGCCGTTGGGTTGCGGTGCGCACTTGCAGGTTCGCCTCACGCGCGGTCTGCTTGACCCGCTCGGTGGCGAGGTCGGCCTCCGGGCCGGGCCCCATCGTCGCGTGGGCGAGGCGCGCGTCGTCGTCCGCCTGCCGCGCCTCGGCCTCCATCTGGGACCGGGCGCGTGTGTAGGCTTCCCGCGTTCTGTCCAACGTGGCGGTCACGGTCTGCGCGTCCTGAGCGACCTCGTCGGTCTCCCGCACGGCGGACCCGGTGCGCTCGGACATGGCGGCCCCGCTGTCGTCCGGCCACGCGCCGGGCAGCTCCCGCGTCGCGCCCCGGGCTTCCTCGCCGGTCTGCCTGGCCCGCTCGGCGACGGGTTCCCACCCCTCGTGCGCGGCTTGCACCGGGCCCGGATCCGGTGGCGGCACGTCCGCGAGGACCTCTCCCGCGACCCCACCGGTCTCCGCACCGTCCGCCGTGGACCGATCCGCACCGTCGCCACCACCGTCACGGTGCCCGGCGGCCGGTGTGCTCTCGGCCTTCGAGGTGTTCTCGGCTTTCGAGGTGTTCTCGGCCTTCGAGGTGTTCTGGGCCTTCGATGTGTCCTCGGCCGCCTGCTTGCCCGATGCCGGTTCGGCGGACGGCGGGGCGCTCGCGGGGGCGTCGCTCTGCGGCGCGGTCGCGGTGCCGCCGGACGTTGCCTCAGCCATGTCAAGCTCCTCCGGACGACGGATGTCCCGGTGCGCCGGGTGCGCACCGGGACACCACGGTCGTGACTCAGGCGCCCAGCCGGGCGCACGAGCGCTGCACCGCGCCCATGTTCTCCTGGTTGCAGGTCTGGACACCCTGGTTCATCGCCTGCAGCAGTTCCTGGCCCGCGGCCATCACCTGCTGGCAGGCCCGGCTGATCTCGGCGAACTGCCCGCCCGCCGAGTCGAGCCAGTCGCTCTCGCCCATCCCGGAGGCCTGGCGCCAGGAATCGATGGACTGCTGCACGCCCTGCACGCAGCCGTTCATGCTCGCCGACAGGCCGTCCAGCGCACCGAACATCGCGAGTTTACGGGTCACGAGTCAACTCCTTTCCGTTGTGTGGTGCCCGGTCAGAGGGCGCGGAGCACCCCGGCGAACGCGTACGTCTGGCCGGAGCCGTCACCGCCACCCGAGGTGCCACCGAAGCCGGACCCCAGGCCGCCGGACCCGAACCCGGACCCGAACCCGGAGCCCCCGAAGCCGGACCCGCTGTCGGCGCCGTTGAAGCACCGCGCGCCCTGCTGGTCGACGTCCATGTAGTCGTTGACGGCGAACTGGGTGTCCTCACCCAGCTTCTGCAGCTTCTCGCAGAGGTTGCGGATCGCCGCGTCCCACTTCTTGTGCGCCACGAGCAGCGACTGGGACTGATCCATGCTCCACTGCGCGGGAATGACGGAGTTCACCTCCCCGTCGAGCTTCCCGCGCTGCGATTCGATCTCCTGCACCACCACGGCCGCCATCTGCACCACCCTGGTGAGGGTTTCGGTGTTGGCGTCCATCAGACCGTTACCGGTCACTGGATTCTCCTTCCGTTTCCGCGGCTTTCGCCGCCCCCGACGCTAAGCCGGGCGCGGCCGCCGGAGGACGGGCGCGGCACGTTCCTGCCAGCCGCGCCGACCGGCAGGTATTCCCGGGTGATCTCGGCGATCTGCTCGCGGCTGTCGTCCACGGCGTCCCGGATCGTGTCCAGGATGGACGCGGCCAGTGCCGTCGAATCGGGCGAGCGGTACAGGCGCGGATCGATGCGCAGCCCGGTCAGCTCACCCCGGCCGGCGACCGTCGCGCTGATCAGGCCGTCCGGCGACTCGGCGGTGGCGGTGACGTCGGCGACCCTGGACCGGATCTCCAGCAGGTCGTCACGCAGCCGCCGGTAACCGGCGCGGCGGGCCTCGTGGTCGATGCTCGGCAGCTCCATGGAGCCAGGATCGTGCGCACCGGACGCCGGTGGCACGACGCGGCACGTTCCTGCCACGACCGTCCTCATCGGAGCGGCCCGCGCGAGGATCGGTGTCGCCGGGGTCCGGGCAGAGAGGGGAGTCGCGATGGGGACCGTCGTGGTGCGCAGGCCGGTTCGCCGTCCCGCGCCGGAGCAGCCGTCGGGTGAGCTGATCCTCGACTCGCCGCCGGAGATCCCGCGCCCGGCGGGCAGGCAGTGGACGCAGGTGCTGATGGTGATCCCGATGATCGCGATGATGGCGGCGATGATGCTGCTGTTCACCGGCAGCTTCGGGCGCGGCTCCGGCGTGCTGCGGCTGGTCGTGTTCGGGCTGTTCGGCGTCGGGGTGCTGGGCATGATCGCGGTGTCGCTGCTCAACTCCGCCGGTCCGGGAAAGCGGGAGATGGCCCAGGAACGCCGCGCCTACCTGCGTCACCTCGGGCAGCACCGGCTGCGGCTGACCCGCGCGATCCACCAGCAGCGCCGGGCGATGGTGTACCTGCACCCGGAACCGGAGTCCCTGCTGACGCTCGTCGGCAGCCACCGTCTGTGGGAACGGCGCCCGCTGGACGCGGACTTCGGCGTCGCCCGGATCGGCACCGGCCCGCAGCGCCCGGCGCTGACCCTCGTGCCGCCGGAGGCCAAGCCGCTGGAGCAGCTGGAGCCGCTGTCCGCGCTCGCGCTGCGCCGCTTCCTCACCACCTACACCGCCGTGCCCGGCCTGCCGCTCGCCATGGCCGTCAACGGGTTCAGCCGCATCCACGTCACCGGCGACCACGCGCGGGGCGCGGCGCTGGCGCGGGCGGTGCTCGTGCAGCTGGCGTCGCTGCACTCGCCCGACGACCTGCGCATCGCCGCCTGCCCCGCGCACACCGCGCAGGAGGCGTGGGACTGGCTCAAGTGGCTGCCGCACGCCCTGCACCCCGAGCGGACCGACGCGGCCGGCCCGCTGCGGCTCGTGGCCACGTCGATCGTGTCGATCGAGGCGATGGTCGACGACCTGCTCGGGGAGCGGAAGCGGTTCGACCCCGCCTTCGACAACCGCGAGGCGCTGCCGCACCTGGTGGTGGTGCTCGACGGCGGGTCCACCGCGGGCTCGGACGAGCTGATGGCCGACGGCGGCCTGGACGGCGTCACGCTCGTCGACCTGCGCACCCCGCCGCCGCGCGCCCTCGACCCGGCGACGATCGTCCTGCACGTCGCGGCCGACGGCGCGCTGACGGGCGAGACGATCGACGGCACGGTCGAGCTCGGGCACGCCGACGCCCTGGACATCCCGGCGGCGGAGGCGATCGCGCGGCAGCTCGCGCCGCTGCGGGCCAGCGCGGGCGGGCGCGGTGAGCAGCCCCTGAGCACCGACCTCGACCTCGCCGAGCTGCTCGACATCGGCGACCCGCGCACGTTCGACCCGGCCGCGACCTGGGTGCAGCGCCCGACCCGGGACCGGCTGCGGATCCGCTTCGGCGTCGCCACCGACGGCACCCCGGTCGAGCTGGACCTCAAGGAACCGGCCCAGGACGGCATGGGGCCGCACGGCCTGCTGATCGGCGCGACCGGCTCCGGCAAGAGCGAGCTCCTGCGCACCATCGTCCTCGCGCTGGCGGTCGCCCACCCGCCCAGCTCGCTGAACTTCGCGCTCGTCGACTTCAAGGGCGGCGCCACCTTCGCCACGCTCGACGAGCTCCCGCACACCAGCGCGGTCATCACCAACCTCGCCGACGAGCTGCACCTGGTGGACCGGATGACCGACGCGATCAACGGCGAGCTGCTGCGGCGGCAGGAACTGCTGCGCGCGGCGGGGAACTTCGCCTCGCTGCGCGAGTACGAGCGCGCCCGCGCCACCGGCGCGCCGCTGCCCGAGGTGCCGACCCTGCTGGTGATCTGCGACGAGTTCAGCGAGCTGCTGTCGGCCAAACCCGACTTCATCGACATGTTCGTCCAGATCGGCCGGGTCGGCCGCTCGCTCGGGGTGCACCTGCTGCTCGCCAGCCAGCGGCTGGAGGAGGGCCGCCTGCGCGGCCTGGAAACCCACCTGTCGTACCGGATCGGGCTGCGCACCTTCTCCGAGGTGGAGAGCCGGACGGTCCTCGGCGTCGGCGACGCGGTCAAACTGCCGCGCGCGCCCGGGCACGGATTCCTCAAGTGCGACGACGAAGCCATGGTCCGGTTCCGCTCGGCCTACGTCTCCGTCGCGCACCGCGTGCGCGACGGGGGCGCGGCCGAGCGCGGCGGCGACGACGCGCCCGAGCTGCTGGAGTACTCCACCCGGTACCTGGCGCCCGCCCTGCCCGCCGAGGTCCCGGGGGAGGCCGCCGAGGAGGACGACGCGGTCGGCGAAAGCGTGCTGGACATCCTCGTCGAGCGGATGCGCGGCCGCGGCACCCCGGCCCACCAGGTGTGGCTGCCGCCGCTGGCCGAGTCGCCCACGCTGGACGCGTTGCTGCCCGCACTCGAGCACCGCGACGACCGCGGGTTCGGCGCGCACGAGGGGCCGGCCGGCGGGCTGCGCGCCGTCATCGGGATCACCGACCGTCCGCTGGAGCAGCGCCGGGACCCGCTGGTGCTCGACCTGTCCGGGGCGGCGGGGCACGTGCTGGTGGTCGGCGGGCCGCGGTCGGGCAAGAGCACCGCGCTGCGCACGATCATCACGAGCCTCGCCCTCACCCACACCCCGCGCGAAGTGCAGTTCTACTGCCTGGACTTCGGCGGCGGGACGCTGTCGTCGATCCGCGGCCTGCCGCACGTCGGCGGTGTCGCGGGCAGGCAGAACCCCGGCGCGGTCCGGCGCACGATCGCCGAACTGCGGACCCTCATCGCACGGCGGGAGCGCGCCTTCGCCGACGGGGAGATCGACGGCATGGCGGCCTACCGGCAGCGGGGGAGCGCGGACCCGTGGGGCGACGTGTTCCTCGTCGTCGACGGGTGGTCCACGCTGCGCGGCGAGTTCGAGGACCTCGAGGCGGCGGTGACCGACATCGCCGCGCGCGGGCTCTCCTACGGCGTCCACGTGATCGTCTCCGCCGCCCGGATGTTCGACCTGCGGATGAACATCCGCGACCTGTTCGGCAGCAGGCTGGAGCTGCGCATCGGCGATCCGGTCGACAGCATGGTGGACCGGGCCTCGGCCATCAAGGTCCCGGAGGGCGCGCCGGGCCGCGGCGTCACGACGAGCAGGCACCAGATGCTGATCGCCCTGCCGCGCATCGACGGCGACGACGATCCGGCCGATCTCGGCAGCGGCGTGCGTGCCCTGGTCGAGGCGGTGGCCGCCGGATGGGCCGGCCCGCCCGCGCCGCCCGTGCGGCTGCTGCCCGCGCAACTGCCCTACGCGCAGCTCGCCGGCGAGCACGACGCGGCGTCGCACCGACTGGCCGTGGGCATCGCCGAGGACGACTTCGGCACGGTGCACCTGGACTTCGGCGCCGACCCCCACGTCGTGCTGCTCGGCGACACCGAGGCGGGCAAGACGACGTTCCTGCGCGCGGTCGCCCGCGCGATCACCGACGCCTACGAACCCGCCGGGGCGCGGCTGATCGTCGTCGACCACCGGCGCGGGCTGCTGGGCGACGTCACGACCGAGCACCTCATCGGCTACGGCAGCGACCGGGAGACGACCACGCAGCTGATGCGGCAGGTGGCCGAGGAGATGCGGGTGCGGCTGCCCGGGCCGGACGTGACCCCGGACCAGCTGCGGGACCGCGGCTGGTGGCGCGGGCCCGAGCTGTTCGTCCTCGTCGACGACTACGACCTGACCGTGAGCCAGACCGACAACCCGTTCCTGCCGCTGCTGGACCTGCTGCCGCAGGGCCGCGACATCGGCCTGCACCTGGTGCTGGCGCGCCGCACCGGGGGCGCGAGCCGGGCACTGTTCGAACCGCTGCTGTCCCGGCTGCGCGACGTCGGGTCGCCCGGGCTGCTGATGTCCGGCGACAAGGACGAGGGGCCGCTGCTCGGCGGGCTGAAACCGGAACTGCTGCCGCCCGGCCGGGCGTGGCTGACCGGGCGGCGGCACGCGCCGCGGCTCGTGCAGCTCGCGTGGCTCGCGAAGGACTGAACGGAGGAGCCATGTGCGAAACGCTGGACGGCGACCCGGAGGCGATGCGCGAGTTCGCCTCGCGGATCGAGCCGCCCGCCGCGGTCGCGGAGCCGCCCGGGCCGGAGCCCTGCGCCGGTGGCATGCAGGCGTGCGGCACGTTCGCCGCCGCCGACGCGGTCGCCACCCTCGCGCTCGCGGAGTTCCTGGCCGAAACCCGGGACGCCATCACGGCCCTGCGGGAGGCGGCGGCCGCCGCGGCGGCGGACTACCAGGCCGGTGACGACGCCGGGGCGCGTGCTTTCGCGTTCCTGCCGGGGGAGGAGTGATCGTGGACTACGACAGGCTGCCCGCGATGGTGCAGTTCGCGCTCGCCGACGTCGAGGCCCACAGCCACCTCGAGCGGGTCGAGCAGGCCGCGCGGATGTGGCGGACGGTCGCCGGGGAACTGCGGGACCTCTCCGCGGCGCTGGGCCGCGAACTGGACCGGCTGCGTCCGGAGTGGACGGACGCCACCGGGGCGGACTTCGCCGCCCGTGCCGAGCGTCGTCGTGCCGCGATCGAGGAGGCGCTCGACCGGATCACCGCGGCCCGGCCGTGGGCCGCGCTCGACGACCTCGCCGCCCAGCTCGTGCTGACCCGAGGCAAGGTGGCAGGCACGGTCGAGCGGGGCACCGAGGCGAGCCACACCGAAGCGGCCGGTCATCTCGACGAGCTCGACCGGTACTTCCTCGCCGCCGCCGAGGCGGTCCTGGCCGCGGTGGGCGGTGCCTCTGCCGGTGCCTCTGCCGGTGCCGCGCCGGTGTTCGTGCTCACCGGCGACCTCGCGCCCGGTCTCACGCCGGGCCTCGCGCCGGGTTCGTCGCTGCCGCCCGGGAGCGTGTCCATGCCGGGACTGGTCGCGGTCCCGTCCGGCGCCGGGTGGCCGGGCGCGAAGTCCGGCCCGCGGACCGGGGTGGGTGGTGCCCGTCCCGGAGCAGCCACGAGCCGCGCGGCGTCCGGCCGTCGTGCCGCGGCGGGGTCCGGTCCTCGCGCCGCGGCGGGGTCTGGTCTGCCGCCCCGGATCGAGCGGGCCGCCCACCCCGTCCCGCTGGCCGCCGCGCCGCAGGTCCCGCAGGCGCCGCAGCCACCCGACCTGGCGGCCGGGGCGAAACCGGGATCACCGGGCACGGGCGGGGCGATGGTGCCGCCCATGATGATGCCGCCGATGGTTCCGGGCACCACCACGTCGACGACGGGCCGCCGGTCCAGGGTCTCCCCGGCAGGAGAGGAGCGGCGCACCCGGGCCGGCCAGGCGACGCCGGGTGTCCCGGCGCGGCTGCGTGGCCGGTCGGCTGTCGCCGATCCCACCACCGCAGGCTACCGGCCGGTGGCGATGTCGGCGAAGACGGCCGCGCCCGCGGAGCCGGAGACGCTCGACCGCGAGGTGTGGCAGGTCGCGAACCCGGGCGCGGTGTCGCCGCTCAAACCGGAGACACCCGAGCCCGAACCCCGGCGGATCCGACGCCCGCGCGCGTGACATCCTTTCCGGGTCACGGCGCGAGCGGGAACGTGACAGTGGCGGGCAACGCGGGTGCGGTCTCGCTGCTCGAACCGCAGCCTGAACCGAGGCGGATTCCGCACCCGCCGAGGTGACCGTCCACCGCGGAAACCGAAGCCTCAACCGCGGCGGATCCGGCACCCACGAGCGTGACCGTCCATTCCGGATCGCGGCGCGAGCGGGACAACGGCGGGCGACCCCGGGCGCGGTGTCGCTCAAACCGGAGCCCGACCCCCGGCGGATCCGGCGCCCGCGCGCTTGACGGTCCATTCCGCGCCACGGCGGGAAGGTGACAGTGGCGGGCAACGCGGGTGCGGTGTCGGTGCTCAAGCGTGACCGTCCACTCCGGACCACGGCAGGAACCGGACAACGGCACCCACCCCGCCGCGATCCCCGTTACCAATGGACCATGCGCAAGCACGTCTTCGCCCTCACGGCACTGTCTCTGGTCTTCGCCGGCTGCGGCACCGCCGCCCCGGTCGCGCAGCAGCCCCCGCCGTCCACCACGCCGGCCCCACCGACCACGGCCCCGGCCACCACCGTCCCATCGACCACCTCGACCTCCGCGGAGCCGACGACCACGACCGCGAACCCGAACCCGCCCGCCCCGCCGAGCTCGAAGGTGCGGGACTGCTTCGACGGCGACTGCACGCTGCTGCTGTCCAAGCCCACCACCATCCCGCTGGACGCCGCGCGGTTCCACTACGCCTCCATGCGCGTCACCGCGATCAGCGCGGACGGCCTCACCTTCAGCGTCACCTACCCCCAGGGCGGTGGCGCGCAGTCCAGCATCGGCCCCGGCCTCGGCGGCGCGAGCTTCGGTTTCCGCGGTTCCCCGTCGATCGAGGTCGGCCTCACCCTGGTCGACGGCAAGCCCGCGCTGGTGCTCCAGCCCGGACCGGTCACCTGAACCCCGTCAGGAAGCGCTTTCCGCGACCAGGTCGATCGCGGTCGCGGTGACGCTCAGCAGCGACGGCCGCAGCTCGGGCGCCTGCTGCCCGGCCGCCCGCACCTCCTGGGCGAGCCGGTCGGCGTCCGGGGTGCCGGACCGCGTGATCCACAGGTCGTCCGGGCAGAGGATCGCCACCGTCAGCTCGTCCCAGCCGTGGATGCCGGACATCCGCTCGTGGAAGTCGGGCAGCATGACCGCGCCGGCCGCGCCGAAGCCGTCCGGGCGGTGCATCCGGATCAGGCGCCCGGTCTCGGTGACGGCCTCCTCCAGGACCAGGCCGTCCTTGACCGAGTCCAGCGCGGCCGTGACGATCCCGGTGAAGTCCGCCTCCCCGCCGAGGTGGTTGTTGAGCACGTGCCGCATCCCGACCGTGCCGTGCGGCGTCAGCGCGGTGTAGGCGAACGTGGCGAACAGGTCGCGCCCGGCCACCGGCAGCCACGGCATCGTCTGCCGCACCACGTCGCTGCCGCCGAGGGAACCGCTGCGCAGCACCGGCAGCAGCTCGCCGCCCGCCTGCTTCTCCCTGGCGCGACGGGCTTCCGCCGCCAGCTCCTCGGCCTCCTCGGCGCGCAGGATCTCGTCGAGCACCTGCTGCGCCTTCGCCAGCGCGCCGTCCCACCCTGCCGGTTCCGGCCGCTCGAAGATGAACTGCAGCCCGGCGTCGGCGAAGGTCTCGTCGAGGAACCTGCGATCCGCGGCGGAGGGCTCCCAGTAGGCGGCGATGCGGGTGACCCGGGCGGCTTCGGCGCCGTGCTCGGCCACCACGCGCTGCCAGGCGCGCCGGTAGCCGTCCTCGTCCCGCGCGCCGACCGGCTCGGTGAAGAACTCGTCGGCCGAACCGAGCGTGAACGAGATCGGGTTGGTGGTGGGGTCACCGAGATCCACGGAAGATGTCTCCTGCCGCTACGACGATGTGTGCGGATCAAGGAAACACCACGCTGTCAAGCCGCCGATCAGGGCTGCCGGTCACCCTGTTCGGTGAGCTGCCGGACCGCCTCGTTGATCGCGGCGTGCCGGGCCGTGCGGACCGCCGTGCGCAGCGGGCGCAGTGCGTCGGCGCGGCGCACCGCGGCCGACGACGACAGCGCGCCGCCCGGCTCGTCGATCTCCGCGATCGCCAGGATCGCGCCCACCTCGTCGGCCCGCTGCAGCACCCGCAGCGCCCGCCCCGGAGTTCCGGCAGGCCAGTTCAGGTGCGGCCGCGCCCGCAGCTTCGCCGCCAGCTCGGCCCGCACCCCCGGCCGGTCCCGCGCGACGTCCAGCGCCTGCAGCGCGCCCGCGGAATCGCGGATCGCGTCGGTCAGGCCGTGCTCCGCCTCGCTCAGCGCCACGTAGTCCGGGCTCAGCGGCACCGCGACCTTGTGCACCGACCAGCGCACCAGCCCCTCCGCGATCGGCACCGGCACCAGCCCGAACCCCAGCCCGGGCAGCAGCACGGCCTCACCCGCCCGCATCGCGGCCTCAGTGAACGGCCCGCCGCCGCCGAGACCACGCGGGTCGCCGGGCGCGGGCAGCACCAGCCGGGCCGGGCCGGCGCCGTGCGCGCGCAACGCGGCGAGCAGCTGGACGGGCGTGCCGGGGAAGTCGCCGGCGAGCGGGAGGTCGAGCGTCACCGCGGCTTCGGCGTCCGCGGCCACCACCTCGTGGGCCTCGCCCCACGCCAGGAGCGCGTCGAGGACGTCGTCGGACGCGGCGGCGCCGGACAGCCACGCCGAGGCCCACACGGTGAGGGTCGCACTGGGACAGCACACGGCGATCCAGAATACGGCACCCGGACGCTGGAGTTGCTCCACGTCGACGACACCGCGGGACGTGCGTAGCGTCGTAGTCGTGACACCCGCACCCGAGAACCTCCCGCGCACCGCGGGGGAGCTGCGCGCCGCCGGGCACCTGCCGCGCAGCATCAAGACCGAGATCCACGACAACCTCCTCGCCGCGCTGCGCGAGGGCCGGAACCCGTGGCCGGGGATCGTCGGGTTCGACCGGACGGTGCTGCCCCAGTTCGAACGCGCCTTGCTGGCCGGGCACGACGTCGTGCTGCTCGGCGAGCGCGGCCAGGGCAAGACGCGCCTGCTGCGCACCCTGGCCGGCCTGCTCGACGAGTGGACCCCGGTGATCGAGGGCTCCGAGCTGGCCGAGCACCCGCTGGAGCCGATCACCCCGGCCTCGCGGCGGCGCGCCGCCGAACTGGGCGACGACCTGCCGGTGACCTGGCTGCACCGCGATCAGCGCTACACCGAGAAGCTGGCCACGCCCGACACCTCGGTCGGCGACCTGATCGGTGACGTCGACCCGGTGAAGGTGGCCGAGGGCCGCAGCCTCGGCGACCCGGAGACCATCCACTTCGGACTCGTGCCGCGCGCGCACCGCGGCATCGTGGCGATCAACGAGCTGCCCGACCTCGCTGAGCGCATCCAGGTCGCGCTGCTCAACGTGATGGAGGAGCGCGACATCCAGATCCGCGGCTACACGCTGCGGCTGCCGCTGGACGTGCTGCTCGTCGCCACCGCCAACCCCGAGGACTACACCAACCGCGGCCGGATCATCACCCCGCTCAAGGACCGCTTCGGCGCCGAGATCCGCACCCACTACCCGCTGACCGTCGCCGCCGAGGTGCACGTGGTGCGCCAGGAGGCGAACCTGGTCGCCGAGGTCGGCGAGCCGCTGCTGGAGGTGCTGGCCCGGTTCGTGCGCAACCTGCGCGAGTCGACCGTGGTCGACCAGCGGTCCGGCGTCTCCGCCCGGTTCGCGGTCGCGGCGGCGGAAACCGTCGCGGCGGCGGCGCTGCGCCGGGCGGCGCTGACCGGCGAGCACCCGGCGGTGGCGCGCCCGGTCGACCTGGAGGCCGTGCCCGCCGTGCTGCGCGGCAAGATCGAGTTCGAGCCGGGCGAGGAGGGCCGCGAGACCGAGCACCTGGTGCACCTGCTGCGCCGCGCGGTGGCCGAGACCGCCCGCGAGCGCTTCGGCGGGCTCAACCTGCGCCCGCTGGTCGAGGCGGTGTCCAATGGGCACCTGGTCGCCACCGGCGAGCGCGTGCCGGGCGCGGACCTGCTCGCCGCGCTGCCCGAGCTGCCGGTGCTGCACGAGGTCGCCGAGCGCGCCGGGGTGTCGGCCACCGACGAGCCGGGACGCATCGCGGCGGCCGTCGAGCTGGCGCTGGAGTCGCTGTACCTGGCGCGGCAGCTGGCCAAGGACTCCGACGACGCGACCACGGTGTACGGGCCGTGAGCACCGCACCCGAGGGCTGGTCCTACGGGCCGTGGCACGAGGGCCCCGACCCGCTCGCCCCGCCGATCGATCTGCGCGAGGCGCTCGACGAGATCGGCCGCGAGGTCATGGACGGCGCGTCGCCGCGGTCGGCGCTGGAGGAGCTGCTGCGCCGCGGCACCCGCAACACGCGCGGGCTCGACGAGATGACCCGCCGCGTGTGGCAGCGCCGCGCCGAGATCCAGCGGCGGCACCGCCTCGACGGCACGCTGCAGGAGGTGCGGCGCCTGCTCGACGAGGCGCTGGACGCCGAGAAGCGGGCGCTGTTCCCCGACCCGTCCGACGACGCCCGCTTCGCCGAGGCGCAGCTCGACGCGCTGCCGCCGGGCACGGCCGCCGCGGTGCGCGAGCTGTCGGAGTACCCGTGGCGGTCCGAGGAGGGCCGGGAGAAGTACGAGCAGATCCGCGACCTGCTCGGCCGGGAGATGCTCGACGCGCGGTTCGAGGGCATGAAGCAGGCGCTGCAGAGCACCAGCCAGGAGGACGTCGAGCGCGTCCACCAGATGCTGGCCGACCTGAACGCCCTGCTCGACGCGCATGCCCGCGGCGTGGACGACATCGACGAGCGGTTCGACGAGTTCATGCGCCGCCACGGCGAGTTCTTCCCGGAGAACCCGCGCGACGTGGACGAGTTGATCGACGCGCTGGCCGCGCGGGCGGCCGCCGCGCAGCGGATGCTGAACTCGATGTCGGCCGAGCAGCGGGCCGAGCTGGCCGAGCTGGCGCAGCAGGCGTTCGGCGACCCGCGCATCGGGCAGCAGCTGGCCGGCCTGGACGCGCGGCTGCAGGCGATGCGGCCGGGGGAGGACTGGACGTCCTCGGCGCGGTTCCGCGGCCAGGACCCGCTGGGGCTGGGCGAGGGCGCGCAGGCGATGGCCGACCTGGCCGAGCTGGACGCGCTGGCCGAGCAGCTGGCCCAGTCCTACCCCGGCGCCCGCCTGGAGGACATCGACCTGGAGGCGCTGGAACGCCAGCTCGGGCCGGACGCCGGGGTCGACGCGCGGCGGCTCTCCGAGCTGGAGCGGGAGCTGCGGTCGCAGGGCCTGTTCGAACGCGCGCCGGACGGCTCGCTGCGGCTGACCCCGAAGGCGTTGCGGCGTCTGGGGGAGACGGCGCTGTCGGACATCGTGCACTCGCTGCGCGGCAAGACCGGCGAGCGGCAGACGGAGTCGGCGGGCGCGGCGGGTGAGCCGACCGGGGCGAGCCGGCCGTGGCAGTTCGGCGACCGGGAACCGTGGGAGGTGTCCCGCACGGTGCGCAACGCGGTGCTGCGGACGGCCTCGACGGGCGGCGGCGCGGTGCGGCTGGACGTGTCCGACGTGGAGGTGGTGGAGACCGAGCTGCGGTCGCGAGCCGCGGTGGCGCTGCTGGTCGACACGTCGTGGTCGATGGTGTCGGAGGGGCGCTGGCTGCCGATGAAGCGCACCGCGCTGGCGCTGCATCAGCTCATCTCCACCCGCTTCCGCAACGACGCGCTGCAGCTGATCACCTTCGGCCGGTACGCGGCGACGGTGGAGCTGCCGGAGCTGGTCGGGCTGGAGGGGGTGTGGGAGCAGGGCACCAACGCGCACCACGCGCTGCTGCTGGCCGGGCGGCACCTGCGGCGGCACCCGGACGCCCAGCCGGTGGTGCTGATGGTGACCGACGGGGAGCCGACCGCCCACCTGGAACCGGACGGCACCGCGGAGTTCGACTACCCGCCCCAGCCCCGCACCCTGGTCAAGACGCTGTCCGAAGTGGACCGCCTGGCGAAGATGGGCGCCTCGGTGTCGGTGTTCCGCCTCGGCGACGACCCGCGGCTGGCGGCGTTCGTGGACCTGATCGCGCGGCGGTCGGGCGGGCGCGTCGTGGCGCCCGAGGTGGACGGCCTGGGAGCCGCGGTGATCAGCGACTACCTCCGCACCCGGCGGCGGTAGCGACCGGCCGTCGGCAGCCCGTCGGGCGGTGATGCGCCGATCGCTCCTGCCCCACCGCCTGCGGGCGGCGCGGCTTGGCGCGGCGATCGCCGTTGCGCCGGGAGGATTTCGGTCGTCCGGGCCGGCGGCGGCTGCCGCGCCCCGCGGGGGTAGCGCACTCCGGTCCGCCGCACCCGGAGGCGGCAGGTCGCTGCCGGCCGGTGCCCGCAGCCCGCGGCGCGGCGATGTGCCGTCTCCCGCCTCGCCCCGCCGCCCGCGGGGTCGCGATCGCCCCCGCTAGCGGAGTCCGATCCGCATCCCCGGGCGGCGGCGGTGCACGGTCAGGTACGACAGGCCCTCCGGGCCCGCCTCGATCGCCCTGGCCTGCCCGTGCGCCAGCCACACCAGCGAGCCGGGCCCGACGTCGAGCGTCTCCTCGCCGGTGGTCAGCTTCCCGGCGCCGGTCACGACCACCAGCAGCAGGTCGAGGTCGGGCTCGGCGTGCGTGCCGATCCGCTCGCCCGCGGGCAGGTGCACGAGGTTCGCGTCGAGCTGGCGGCCCTCCTCACGCAGCCGCCACAGGATCCCCGGCGCGCCGTCGCCCGCCGCGGCGATCTCCTGGAGGTTCGCCGGGAGAGTCTCGCTCGGGCCGTGCCGGTGTGCCGTGGTGCGCAATCCAACCCCGCCCTGTTAGTACGAAAAATCCTTGGATAAATTCAGGCCCAGGATAACCCGCGCGCAGGGGAGGCCACGATGACGCACCAGGTGCCGGGACGCCGTGCCGAAGTGCTGCGTGCGATCCGGGAGACGGGCCCGGTGGGCGTGGCCGAACTGGCCCGGCGGCTCGGGCTGCACCCGAACAGCGTGCGCTTCCACCTGGACCAGCTGGTGGCCGACGGGCTGGTCGAGCGGGCGCTGGGCCACGCGCGCGGCCCGGGACGGCCGGCGGCCGAGTACCGGGTGCCGCCGGTGGCGGCGCGGGGCCGGGACCGGCGCTACGAGGTGCTGGCGGAGATCCTGCTGATCGGCGGACCCGGCGACCCGGAGACGGCGGGCGCCGCGTGGGGCCGTCGTCTCACCGCGCGTCCGGAGACGCCCGCGCAGGTGGTGCGCCTGCTCGACGAGCTGGGCTTCGAGCCCGAGCAGGCCACCGACCCGCACCGGATCCGCCTGCGGCACTGCCCGTTCCTGGAGCTGGCGTCCCGCCACCGCGACGCGGTGTGCTCGGTGCACCTGGGCATGCTGAACGGCGCCCTCGCGGACGGCCCCCTGCGCGCGAGCCGCCTGCTGCCCTTCGCCGACCCGGACGCGTGCGTGGTGGAGCTGGAGGCGGCCGATGCCTGAGCCGACGCACGAGCGAACCGCTGGCCCCAGCCCCCGCGCCCAGCCGGGGCAGTGGATGGCTGGTGGGTTCGGTG
>NZ_AFWY03000082.1:0-20508 GCF_000231075.2 Amycolatopsis sp. ATCC 39116
CCACGGCCCGACCCCGCCACGGCGAGGCCGCGGCGCCCTCCCCACCGGCGACGCGCTGCGCATCCCCAGGGACGCGCCGAGTGCCCTGCATTTCCGGGAAACGCTGCGCACTCAGCGCTCCCAGGAACGCGCCGGGAGCGCCCGCTCCTCCGGGGGGCGCTTCGCACGCCTGCAGGCGAGCAGCGCCACCGCGGCCCGAGCCCGCCACGGCGAGGCCGCGGCGCCCTCCCCACCGGCGACGCGCTGCGCATCCCCAGGGACGCGCCGAGTGCCCTGCACTTCCGGGAAACCCTGCGCACTCAGCGCTCCCAGGAACGCGCCGGGAGCGCCCGCTCCTCCGGGAAGCCCTGGCGCGCTCAGCGCTCCTGCGGATGCGTCGCCAGTGCCTCCACCGTCACGTCCATCCACGGCCACATCGGCAGCGACGTCAGCGCGTCGTGCAGGGCGGCGGGGTCCTCGGCTTCGTAGAGGCCGATCGTGGCGTTGCGGCCGGGGACCCGCCACAGCCGCTTCAGCACGCCGTCCGCCCGCAGCTCCATCGCCCGCTCCCGCTCCGCCTTGCGCAGCTGGTCGCGGGTCTGGCCGGGCGTGTCAGCCGGCAGCCGGTTCTCGGTGCGGACCAGGAACTCCACGAAAGACTCCTCCTCAGACCAGGGACAACAGCAGGCCGGCCAGTTCCTTGGGCGCGGTGACCATCGCCTCGTGGCCGGTGGCGATCGTGTGCACCGGCCAGCCCCGCGCGGCGGCCCGCTCGGCGTGGGGCTGGAAGACCCGCATCCAGTCGGTGCACTCGGCGAACGCCGCGGGCACCCGCTCCACCGCGCCGGTCAGGCGCAGCGGTTCGGTGTAGCTCAGCCACGGGTGCGGGGTCAGCCGCGCGCTCAGCCAGTCCACATCGGACTGCTCGGTCACCCCGAGCACCCGCAGCGACCGCACCGGGATCAGCCACCCGAACCCGGCCGTGGCGACCGACTCGCGGTAGTGGCCGGCGATCGTCTCCGGCTGCAGGTCGACCGCGGCCTCGCCGTCGTCGCCGACGAACGCGTCCAGGTACACGCGCCGCGCCACCCGGTCCGGCACCCGGTCGGCCACGCCGGTGATCACCTGCCCCGCGTAGCTGTGCCCGACCAGCACCACGTCGTCCAGGTCCCACGCCTCGATCAGGGCCACGACGTCCTCGACGTGCGTGCCCAGCCCGACCGACGGGCTCAGCAGGTGCGCGCGATCGCTCACCCCGGTCAGCGTCGGCGTGTGCACCTCGTGCCCGGCGGCGCGCAGCAGCGGCGCGACCCGCTGCCACACCCAGCCGCCGTGCCACGCGCCGTGCACCAGCACGAAGGTGCTCATGCGCCCAGCTCCTCGAACAGCGCCATCCCGGCGGCGGTGTTGGACGCCGGCACGTGGTAGGTCTCGTGCACCCGCCGGATGTTCTCGCTCAGCGCGCCACGCATCACCAGCCACATGATCAGCTCGATCCCCTCCGTCCCGGCCAGCCGGATGTAGTCCTCGCGGGTCAGCGCGGCCAGCTTCGCCGGCTCGGTCTCGATCGCCTGCAGGTACATCCGGTCGAACTCGCTGTTGATCAGCCCGGCACGCGCGCCGGCCAGCTGGTGCGACATCCCGCCGGTGCCGAACACGGCGACCTTCTCCGCGCCGGGGAACGACCGGATCGCCCGCCCCAGCGCCTGCCCCAGCGCGTAGCAGCGGGCCGCGGTCGGCTGCGGGTACTGGATCACGTTGACCAGCAACGGGATCACGCGGCACGGCCACGCCTCGCCCGGCTCCGGGCAGTACACCGACAGCGGCACGGTCAGCCCGTGATCGACGTCGAGGCGGTGGAAGGTGGCCAGGTCGAACCCCTCGTCCACCAGCTCGCGCACCAGGTGCTCGCTCAGCTCCGGTGCGCCCTTGACCACGGGCACCGGGCGCGGGCCCCAGCCCTCGTCGGCCACCTGGTAGGACTCCGCGGTGCCGATGCCGAAGGTGGGCACCAGGTCCAGGTCGACCGCGTTGGCGTGGTCGTTGTAGACCACGATCGCCACGTCCGGCGTGTGCTGCGCCATCCACTCCCGGGCCGGGGCGTAGCCGTCGAACAACGGTTTCCAGTACTCGTCGCCGGTCTTGCCGTTGTCCATCGCCGCGCCGATCGAGGGCACGTGCGAGGTCGCCAGACCCCAGATCACCTCAGCCAAACTTCCGCCCTCCCGAGCGCAGCGCCGCCGCGAACTCCTCCGCGGTCATCCCGGTGAACACGCCACCGAGGTACTGCATCGACTTCCGGTCCATCATGGCCAGCTTGTAGGTGTAGAAAATGGACGCTCCCAGGTCGAGCATCCCGGTCCAGTCCCGTTCCAGGACCGCCTTCTTCTGCTCCGGCGACAGCCCGTAGGCATCGCAGTAGGCGGCCTCGTCGGCGCTGAACCGCTCGCGGTTGGCGGCGTCCTTCAGCGACAGGCACATCCGGTTCAGGGCGTAGCCCCGCCTGCTGGCCGCGAGATCCAGGACGTAGTCGTCGCGTGCCTGGCCCATGTCCCCTCCTTCAGAAGACGACGGTGGTGTTGCCGTCGCGGATGACTCGGTCGTCGCAGTGCCAGGACACGGCGCGGGACAGCACGAGCCGTTCCACGTCGGCGCCGCGGCGCTGCAGGTCGCGGGCGGACTCGCGGTGCGACACGCGGATGACGTCCTGCTCGATGATCGGCCCCTCGTCGAGGTCCTCGGTGACGTAGTGGGCGGTCGCGCCGATCAGCTTCACGCCGCGTTCCTTCGCCCGCTGGTAGGGGCCCGCGCCCATGAACGCGGGCAGGAACGAGTGGTGGATGTTGATCACCGGCACGCCCAGCTCGTCCAGGAACCCGCCGGACAGGATCTGCATGTACCGGGCCAGCACCACGAGGTCGACGTTGCCCTTGAGCAGGTTCAGCTGTTCCTTCTCCGCCTCGGCCTTGCGCTCCTTCTCCACCGGCACGTGGAAGAACGGGATGCCGAACTGCCGGACGTCGTCGCCGAGATCGGGGTGGTTGGAGATCACCATCGGCACCGTCATGCGCAGTTCGCCGCGCCGTTGCCGCCACAGCAGGTCCAGCAGGCAGTGGTCCAGTTTGGACACCAGGATCGCCACGCGCTTGTGCCGCCGCGCCTCGACCAGCCGGTAGGTCAGGCCGAGCTCGTCCACCAGCTTCGCGTCCAGCGCCTCGCCCAGCGCGGGCAGCTTCGACGGCAGGTCCGGCAGGTGGAAGACGGTGCGCTGGAAGAACCGGCCGCCTGCGGGGTCGCTGGTGGACTGGTCAAGGGTGACCACGTTGGCGCCGTGCCCGGCCAGGATCGCCGACACCGCCGAGACGATGCCCGGCCGGTCGGCGCCCTGCACGATGAGCCTGCCGTAGTCCTCGGCGACGATCATGACCGGCCGTCCCGGGCGCCGAGCGAAGCCAGCAGGCCCTGCCGCCACCGTTCCGTGCCCTGGAGCTCGTTGAACGTGAAGATGTGCAGGCCGCGGATGTTCCCGGCGGGCCGGGACGCGAGCCGCCGCGCCAGCTTGCCGGGCTGGTAGGCGCCGGGCAGCAGGAACCGCCACAACAGGTTTTGCTGCTTGCGCAGGAACCGCGCGGACTGGCCGAGACCGAGGCCGGCCGAGATGCGGATCAGCTTCTGTCGGTTGATCGGGCCGGGGATGCCGACGTGCACGGGCAGGTCGATGCCGGACGCGGCGATCCGCTCCGCCCACGCGTGCGTGGTCGCGGCGGTGAAGCAGATCTGCGTGAGGATCCGCGTGGCCAGCGGCGCCTTCTGCTTCAGCGCGAGGTCGACCGCCTCCTGCGGGATCACGCCGTGCCCTTCGGGATAGCCGCCGATGCCGACCTGGCGGAAGGAGTGCCCGGCGCGCTCAAGCGCCTGCAGCAGCGAGTACGCGTCCGGGAAGCGACCGGCCGGAGCGGGTGCGTCGCCGCCGACGACGAACACCGAGTCGGCGCCGGCCTCCCGCAGACGGGACGCCACGTCCGCGACGTGCCGGTCGTCGCGGAACAGCCGCGCGGCGAGGTGCGGGGTAGCGCGGTAACCGTGGCCGAGCAGCCGTTCGGTGAGGTCGAGGGTGGTGTCGAGCCCCTTCGCCTCGGTGACCGTGACCGTCAGCGGCACGGTCACCGGCACGTGCTCGAGGACGTTCCGTTCGGTGCTCGGGAACGGCATGACCTCGTAGCTCATGGCGCGCACGAGATCCGCCAGGCGACCGGAGTGGCTCATGCAGCCCAGTAGACCCGAGCCGGCGCGGGGTTTCGCCCGGCATCGAGACAGCCCCGGGCGCGACAAATGACGCACGCCGGAGCCGTCTGGAGGACCTCACGGCGGCCCCGCGTGGCTCCTAGTGTCCATCGTGGGTGCCGACGACGACACGAGGAGAAGGCGATGACATTACTGGTGGTCAGCGCGCACGCGGGGGATTTCGTCTGGCGCGCGGCGGGTGCGATCGCCCTGGCCACCAGCCGGGGCCGGCGGGCCAAGGTGCTGTGCCTGAGCTTCGGCGAGCGCGGCGAGTCCGCGAAGGCCTGGCGCGAGGGCAAAACGCTGGACGAGATCAAGAAGATCCGCCGCGGCGAAGCCGAAAACGCCGCCGGAGTCCTGGGCGCGGAGATCGAGTTCCTCGACGCCGGCGACTACCCGCTGCAAGAGACCCCTGAGCTGGTCGACCGGATGGTGCGTGTCTACCGGGAGGTCAACCCGTCGGTGGTGCTGACGCACCCGCTGGCCGACCCCTACAACGGCGACCACCCCGCGGCCGCGCGGATGGCGTTGCAGGCGCGGGTTTTGGCGCAGGCCATCGGCTACGACGCCCCGGGCGAGCCGCTGGGCGCGCCGCCGGTGTTCTTCTTCGAGCCGCACCAGCCGGAGCAATGCGACTTCAAACCGAACGTGCTGCTGGACATCACCGAGGTGTTCGACACCAAACGCAAGGCGATGGAGTGCCTGCCCGCGCAGCAGCACATGTGGGACTACTACACCGATCTCGCCAAACGCCGTGGCGTGCAGGTCAAGCGCAACGCCGGCCCGAACTTGGGGCTGCCGCACCACACCATGGGCGAGGCCTACATGCGCCTCTACCCGCAGGTCACCGGGGAACTCGCATGAGGACGGTCGTCGTCACCGATCCTCCGCGCGCCCCCATCGAGGAAGTGGACGCGCTCGCCGAATTCGGCGTGGCGACCGTGCACGAAGCCTTGGGGCGCACCGGTTTGCTCGGCCCGGAGCTGCGCCCGATCCAGGACGGTGTCCGGGTCGGCGGCACCGCTGTCACGGTGTTGTGCTGGCCGGGCGACAATCTGATGATCCACGCGGCCGTCGAACAGTGCCGCTCCGGCGACCTCCTCGTCGTCACCACCACCTCCCCCTGCCAGGACGGGTTGTTCGGCGAACTGTTCGCCACCGCACTGCAGTACCGGGGCGTGCGCGGGCTGGTCACCACCACCGGCGTCCGCGACGTGGCCGACCTGCGTGCCATGGGCTTCCCGGTGTGGTCGGCCGCGGTGTCCGCGCAGGGCACCGTCAAGGCCACCGCGGGCGCGGTCAACGTGCCCGTCGTCGTCGGCGGGCAGCTGATCCACCCCGGCGACGTGGTCCTCGCCGACGACGACGGCGTCATGGTCGTGCCCCGCGCCGACCTCGACCTCGCCCTCGACAAGTCCCGCACCCGCGCGGAGAAGGAAGAAGCCACGCGGAAGGCCTTCCGCGAAGGCGAACTCGGCCTCGACCGCTACGGCCTGCGCAGCAAGCTCACCGACCTGGGCGTCACCTACGTCCCCTACCAGAACGGATCACCCGCATGACCGCCAAGAACCTGCAGGAAGTGCTCGACCAGGCAGGCAACCCGGTCGAGCTGCTGCGCAACTCCCAGCTGGGCGCCTACATCTACCCCGTCGTGCCGAGCGAGTTCACCAACTTCCGCCGCGAGGTCACCGCCTGGCGCGAGACCGCGGTGCTGTTCGACCAGAGCCACCACATGGTCAACCTGTTCGTCTCCGGCCCGGACGCGCTCAAGCTCATCTCCGACACCGGCATCAACAGCGTCGCCAAGTTCCCGGTCAACACCGCCAAGCAGTTCGTCCCGGTCTCCCCCGAAGGCGGCGTGATCGGCGACGGCATCCTGTTCCACCTCGCCGAGGAGGAGTTCGTCTTCGTCGGGCGCGCCCCGGTCGCCAACTGGCTCACCTACCAGGCCACCCGCGGCTACAACGTCGACCTGCGGCTGGACCAGCGCTCCCCCTCCCGCCCCTACGGCAAACCCGTCACCCGCGACCTGTGGCGCTTCCAGATCCAGGGACCGCGCGCATGGGACGTCATCGAGAAAGTCAACGGCGGCCCGGTCGAGCAGGTCAAGTTCTTCCGCATGGGCTACCTGACCATCGCCGGCGAGCGCGTCCGCACCCTGCGCCACGGCATGGCCGGCGCTCCCGGACTGGAGATCTGGGGCCCGTACGAGACCTACGACAAGATCCGCGACGCCATCCTGGAAGCCGGCCGCGAGTTCGGCCTCGAACCCTGCGGCGCCCGCGCCTACTCCTGCAACACCCTGGAATCCGGCTGGATCCCCTCGCCGCTGCCCGCCGTCTACACCGCCGAGGAACTGCGGCCGTACCGCGAGTGGCTGCCCGCCGAGAGCTACGAAGCCACCAACGCGCTCGCCGGCAGCTTCGTCTCCGACGACATCCGCGACTACTACCTCAACCCCTGGGAGCTCGGCTACGGCGGCTTCGTCAAGTTCGACCACGACTTCATCGGCCGCGACGCCCTCGCCGCCATCGACCCGGACACCCAACGCCGCAAGGTGACCCTCGCCTGGAACGCCGAGGACGTCGGCAAACTCCTGGCCAACCCGGTCGCCAAGGACGGCCCGGTCTACCAGTTCTTCGACCTGCCCAACGCCAACTACGGATCCTCCAACTTCGACTCGATCCTCGACGCGGACGGCAACGTGATCGGACTGTCCCTGTTCACCGGCTACAGCGCCAACGAACGCACCGCCCTCTCCCTCGCCACCATCAATCCCGACGTCCCCCTCGGCGCCGAGGTCCGCGTCGTCTGGGGCGAGCCCGGCGGTGGCAGCCGCAAGACCACCGTCCAACCGCACGAACAGTTCGCCGTCCGCGCGATCGTCAGCCCCGCGCCCTACTCGGTCATGGCCCGCGAGACCTACCAGCCGGGCTGGCGCACCGCCGTGACCGTCTGACCCCGGACCGGCCGGTCGCCACCCGACGGGGGTGGCGACCGGTCATCCATCACGCGAACCCGACCGCGGCGACCATCACCGGGATCAGCAGCATGATCAGGATCGCGCCGATGACGTCGAACGCCGCGCCGGAGCGGATCATCTTGGTGATCGGCACCGCGCCGGAGCCGTAGACGATCGCGTTCTGCGGCGTGGACACCGGCAGCATGAACCCGAACGACGCGGCGAAGGTCGCGGCCAGCGCCGGGGTGAACGGGTCGACCCCGGCGGCGATCGCGATCGGGATGACGATCGGCACGACCACCGCCGCCGACGCGGTGTTGGAGGTCGTCTCGGACACCAGGATCGCCAGCAGCACCGCGAAGACCGTGAGCGCGATCCCGCTGCCGATCCCGAGCGCGCCGGCCAGCCCGTTGCCCACCCGTTCCGCGAGCCCGGTGTCGGCCAGCAGCGAGCCGAAGATGATGCCGCTGCCGAACAGCAGGATGGTGCCCCAGTCGATGCGGGCGGCCTCGGACCAGGTGAGCGTGAACCGGCGCTCCCGCCAGTTGGTCGGCAGCACGAACAGCAGCGCCGCGCCGAGGACGGCGACGATGCCCTCGTCGAGCCGGTCGCTGACCACTTCGTAGGCGCGGGAGTCGTTGCCTGCCACCAGTGCCACGATGCCGGGCGTCACCCACAGCACGACGGTGATGCTGAAGGCGATCAGGGTGTTGCGCTCGGCGGCCGAGAACCCGCCCAGCTTCGCCCGCTCGCCGGCCACGTACTCCTCGACGCCGGTGAGCTTCTTGATCTCCGGGCGGTTGAGCAGGATCAGCAGCACGATCAGGACGACGAACATCGCCACGCAGGCGGGCAGCGCCATCGTGGTCCACTGCAGGAACGAGATCCGCTCGCCGGTGGCCTCCTCGATCAGGCCGCGGCCGATCAGGTTGGGCGGCGAGCCGATCGGCGTGAGCAGCCCGCCGACGCTGGCGCCGTAGGCGAGGACGAGCATCAGCGCGATGCCCACCCGCAGCCGCAGCGGGTCGAACCGCTCCCCTTCCGGCGTCCGGGTGCGGATCAGCTCGGCGATGACGGTCAGCAGGCCGACCGCGGTCGGCAGCAGCATCGCGACCGTCGCGGTGTTGGAGATGAACGCCGACAGCACGCACGTGACGAACCCGAGCGCGGCGATGACGCGCCAGGTGCTGCGGCCGACGCCGGGGACGGAGAGGATGAAGAAGGCGAACCGGCGCGCCAGCCCGTGCCGGAGCATCGCCTGGGCCAGGATGAACGCCCCGATGAAGACGAACACCGTCGACGAGCCGAACGGCTCCAGCACGTCGTCGGCGGGCAGCACGCCGAGGACCACGATGGCGGCGACCCCGATCAGGCCGCCGATCGGGATCGGCACCGGTTCGCACACCCACAGCACCACCACGCCGAGCAGCACCGCCGCCAGGGTCTGCTGGCTGGAGTCCAGCGCGGTGGGCACGAACAGGAAGACGATGGTCACGAGCGGGGCGAGCACGAAGCCGACGGTCCGCCGGGCCCGCTCGAACCGCTCCTCCGCCGGGGACAGCTTCTGCTCCGCGAGGCCCCGGTAGGTGCCGCCGGTCAGCAGGGCCGAGGTCACGCTCTCCGTACGCTCTCTGGTGCGTTCCTCACTTGTGGACATAAAGGGACGATAGCGACGAACGTGACGCACGTCACTCTTTCGTGTCCGGTCTCGGTCGGCTGTTCACGAACCGTGCACCGATCCCGAGGGAGATGCCCCGGGGGCAACAGGCTGCCGCGGGAGGTGGACCTCGGCGAGGGCCTTGAGTTCGCGGGCATGGTGCTACCGCGGCACCGCGGTCATGGGCAACGCCTGATGCTCGCACCGGTGAACGGGATCGTCGTCCCGCGGGACCCCCGCCCGGCGAGCGCGACGGCCGTCGAGCAGGTCAGCGTGCCCGGGGGCCCATGATCAGCATGACGACCTCGGTCGCCACGTCCACCGTGCCCGCCAGGTTCCCGCCCTCCTCCAGGGTGATCGCGATCAGCTCGCGCAGCCCGCCGAACAGGGTGATCGCCAGCTCCCGCGACGGGGGCACCACGCCGGCCGCGCGCAGTTCGGGCGTGTCCGCCAGCGTGCGCATCAACGCCACGAACGAGTCCATCGTCTCGCGGGACAGCGCGCGGCCCGCTTCGCCCAGCGACGGCGCCGCCCGCATCCAGCTCAGGCACAGCGCGGGATCGCTCTCCATCGACGCGATCAGCGCCTCCACCGCCTGACGCGCCTGCGCCTGCCAGGGCGCGTCCCGCTCGACCGCGGCCGCGATGTCCCGGATCATCCGCGCGTTGGTCTGCCGCAGCAGCTCGACGAAGCACTCCTGCTTGCTCGCGAACTGCTCGTAGAAGGTGCGCTTCGACGTGCGCGCGTGGTTCACGACGTCGGCGATCGTGACGTCGTGGTAGTCCCGTTCGCGCAGGGCGGCGGCCATGCCCTGCAGCAGCCGGTCGCGGAACCCGGTGCCCGCCACGTCGACGTCCGTCACGCGGTCAACCTAACCCAGCCGCTTGACCGGGCGGCACGTCCGGCTCTACCGTGCCTGGTACTCGGCGGTACCACGGTGGAGGTGGATGTCGTGACGACCCGGCTGCAGGACGGCCTGAAACCGGTGGTGCGCTGGGGCATCGGCCACGCGCTGCCCCGCACGGTCCTGCGCGCCGCGGCCCGGCGCGGCGACCTGCAGGCGCGGCTCGTCGCCGAAGCCGCGGTCTCCCCCACCGCCGCGTTGTCCGGCCTGTTCGACGAGATCCGCGGCCACGGCCCGCTCTACAAGGGCTCCTTCGCCTACGTCACGACCAGCCACGCGGCGGTCCGGGAAGTGCTGACCAGCAACGACTTCCGCGCCGGCGTGGGCGCCGGGTCCGACGGGGTGCTGGCGCGGCTGAGCGAGTGGTCGGCGTCGGACACGCTGCACCCGATCGCGCCGCCGTCGCTGCTGGCGACCGAGCCGCCGGACCACACCCGCTACCGCAAGCTCGTGACCCGCGTGTTCACCGTCCGCGCGGTGGAGAAGCTGCGGGCCCGCACCGAGGAGATCGCCCGCGAGCTGCTGGACGCGCTGGACCCGGACCGCCCGGTGGACCTCGTCGAGGCCTACTGCGCGCTGCTGCCGGTGACCGTGATCGCCGAGATCCTCGGGGTGCCGCCGGAGCAGCGGCAGCGGGTGCTGGAGCTGGGCACCGCCGCCGCGCCGAGCCTGGACCTCGGTCTGCCGTGGCGGGAGTTCCGCGCGGTCGAGTCGGCGCTGGCCGACTTCGACGCCTGGCTCGGCGACCACCTGGACCGCCTGCGCGCCCACCCCGGCGACGACCTGCTCAGCCAGCTGGTCGCGGCACGCGAGGACGGGGTCGGGCTGACCGATCTGGAACTGCGGGCGACCGCCGGGCTGGTGCTCGCCGCGGGCTTCGAGACGACGGTGAACCTGCTCGGCAACGGCATCACCCTGCTACACGACCACCCCGAGCAGCTCGCCGCGCTGCGCGCGGAGCCGTCGCTGTGGCCGAACGCGGTCGACGAGATCCTGCGCGTCGACCCGCCGGTGCTGCTCACCGGGCGCACCTGCCTGCGCGACACCGAGATCGGCGGCGTGCGGGTCCGCGGAGGCTCGGTGGTGACGACGATCCTGGCCGGCGCCAACCGCGACCCGGAGGTCTTCAAGGACCCCGCGAGGTTCGACGTCCGCCGCGAGAACGCCCGCGAGCACATCTCGTTCTCGGCGGGCAGGCACTACTGCCTGGGCGCCGCGCTGGCCCGCATGGAGGGCGAGGTCGGTCTGCGGACGCTGTTCGACCGCTTCCCGGACCTCCGCCTCACCCCCGGCGCGACCCGCCGCGGCACCCGCATCCTGCGGGGCTTCGAACACCTGCCGGCGCGGCTGCGCTGACCCCGGTCGGAGCACGTTGACCGTCCGAATCGGACCTCACGCCCGAGCCAGTGCGGTCCGCGCCAGGCGGGCGGGGCTGCTGATCAGCTCGTAGCCGGCGACCAGTCCGCGGCTGATCGTGAACCGGATCGCCAGCCGGAGGCGGCCGTCCGGCGCGATCACCAGACCCGGTTCGCCGTCGACGAGAGCGAAGTCGGCGAACCGCGCGTTCCGGCCGAACACGACGATCTCCTCCGCCACGTGGCGGGCGCCCCGCACCTCGGGGCGGCCGTCGGCGCGGCGCACCACGTCCGGGCTCAGCACCGCGACGATCGCGTCGAGGTCGCCGGTCCGGGACGCCGCCAGGAACGCCTCGATCACCCGTCGCTGCCCGGCCGCGTCCGGGCTCGGGGAGGTGCCGCGGACCTTCGCGCGTGCCCGGCTGGCGAGCTTCTTCGCCGTCGCCGTGGTGCGGCCGACGATCGGGGCGATCTCGTCGAACGGCACGGCGAACACGTCGTGCAGCACGAACGCGACCCGCTCGTCGGGGCCCAGCCGGTCCAGCACCACCAGCAGGGCGCGGCCCACCTCGTCGGCGAACAGCACTTCCCGGTCCGCGCCCGGCGCGGGACCGGGTTCCTCCACGGGCTCCTGTCGGGCGCGCTGCCGGAGCATGTCCAGGCACACCCGCGACAGCACCGTCCGCAGCCAGCCGGCCGGGTTGCGCACCTCGCTGGTGTCCGCGCGCGCCATCCGCAGCCACGTCTCCTGGACGGCGTCCTCGGCGTCGGCGAGCGAGCCGAGCATGCGGTAGGCCACGCCGGTCAGCTGCTCGCGATGCGCTTTGAAGTCCACCGGTCACCTTTCGCCGCCGTCGGTCGTCACCACTTTAGGACCACTCACGAGCGGAAAGGACACTGTGGACGTTTACGAAGCGGTCGCGACGCGCCGGGCGGTGCGCTCCTTCCGGGACACGCCCGTCCCACACGAGGTGCTCTCGCGGGTGTTGCGGGCGGCGGCGCGGGCGCCGTCCGGGGGAAACCTGCAGCCGTGGCACGTGTTCGTGGTGACCGGCGCGCCGCTGGCGGACCTGAAGAAGCGGACGCTCGAACGCGTCGCGACAGGCGACCCCGGCGACCCGCGCGAGTACCCGATGTACCCGCCCGATCTGCCCACCCCGTACCGGGAACGCCGGTCCGCGGCGGCGGCCCGGCGCTACCGGAACATCCCCCGGGACGACGCCGCCGCCCGGCAGGCCACGGTCGCGCGCAACTGGGAGTGCTTCGGCGCCCCGGCCGCGTTGTTCTGCTACCTCGACCGGATCATGGGCGCCGCCCAGTGGGCGGACGCCGGCATGTACCTGCAGACGGTGATGCTGCTGCTCCGCGCGGAGGGGCTGGACAGCTGCCCGCAGATGGCGTGGTCGGTCTACCGCACGACGGTGGCCGAGGTGGTGTCACCGCCGGAACGGCTGGTGCTCTTCTGCGGCCTGTCCATCGGCTACGCCGCCGTGACCCCGGAGCGCACCGAACGCGCCCCGCTCACCGAGACCGTGACCTTCCTCGGCTGAGTCACCGTCCACTGTGGCCGGTCACCGCAGCACGACCGGGCCGTTGTAGAGGGCGGCGCCCCGCGCGTCCAGCACCCGCACCCAGGCCTCGCCCGTGTCGGGGTACACCGGCTTCGCGCCGTCGGGCAGCCAGACCGCGAACGTCCCGTTCACGACGGGCACGGTGACCGGCTCCCCGGTGCCGAAGTCTGCGACCACGCTCGTGGCCGACCGGGGCACGAGGCCCACGAAGGGCACCTTCCCGGCCTGCGCGGGCACCGACAGCCGACGGACCGGAATCGACCTGCCCAGGAACGTGTCGAGGTGCAGTGACGGTCCGGTGGGCGCGCTGACGCACGCGATCATGTGCTCGGCGCTGCGCCCCAGCACCACGCGGTACGGCCCGTGCTCCAGCAGGCCGCCGGGCTGGTAAGCGTCGGCGTCGGCGGGCGGTGCGGGCAGCGCGGCCAGGCATTCGCCGAGCGCGCGCCCGGCGGGGGAGGTCCGGTCACCCGGCTGGTCGACGATGCTGACCAGCGGCGCCGGGGCCGGCGGCAGTTCGACCCGCGGACCGGGGCGGGTCCGCTGGCCCTCGACCGACTTCCCGGCCCACAGGGTGGTGGTCGCCGGGTCGGTCGCGGTGAACGCGGTGAACACACCGGTCCCCGGCGTGACCCGCTCGACGGTGATGCCGAGGCCATCGGGCAGGGACAGCTCGATGCTCGGCCACGACGGATCGGCGACCCCGGCGGCCAGTCCCGTCCCGGTGTAGAGCAGCAGCCCGGTGCGGCTGCCCGCGGCGTAGGCCGGCTCGGCGGACGGATCGGACACGGTGACCGTGGTCGCCGTGGTCTCGCAGAAGACCGGCCTGCCGCCGGCCAGGTAGGAGGTGACGACGTCGTCGCCGAGCACGCGGCTGCCGGTGGCGCGCCACTCCTCCCGCGGCGGGACCTGCCCGGTCTTGCCCGCGGACTCGATCGCGCCCCAGCACCGGTCGTCGACACCACCGGAGCCGACGGGAACCGGCGCGGACGAGCGGAAGAACTGGGCGCCGACCAGCACGCCGGCGACGAGCACGATCACGGCAGCGCCGGCCACGAGGGCGCGGCCACGGCGGGGGGCCATCCCGGCTCGCACGGTGGCGCGCATCCGTTCGCGCACCTCGGGCGGCAGCTCACGGCGCGGCGGCAGGGTGTGGCTCATTTCTCCTCCAGCAGGGCACGGAGCCGGGCGCGGGCGCGCGACAGGTGCGCACGCACGGTCACCTCGGCGACCTCGAGCAGGGCGGCGGCGTCGGCGACCGGCAGCTCGCCGAGCAGGCACAGCTCGACGACCTGCCGTTGCGCCGCGGGCAGGGCGCGGACGGCGTCGATGATCAGCCGCAGGCGCGCTTCGCCGTCGAGGCGGTCGGCGACGCCGTCGGCGTGGTCGGACACCGGCGCGGGATCGGGCATCCGGCGCAGCAGCCGCAGCCGCCGCGTGCGGCCGCGGTGCTCGTCGCGCGCGAGGTTGCCCGCGACGGTGAACAGCCAGGGCAGCGCGCTGTCGCGCACCAGGGTGAGGTCGGCGCGCTTGCGCCAGGCGGTCAGGAAGGTCGCGGAGGTGAGGTCCTCGGCGCTGGCCCAGGAGCCGGTCAGCCGGTAGGCGTGGTTCCACACCGCCTGCGCGTGGCGTTCGAAGAGCGCCGCGAAGGCTTCGCGATCACCCCGCGCCCACAGATCGGCGTCGCCCGGCTCCACCGGTACCCCCAGCCCGGTCAGTTGCATGGTCACACCGGACAGTGGCCGGCACGGCGCTCGATGTTGTCACCGCGCCCAATGTTGTCACAGGGACCAGAGCGACGCGCCGAGGTCGAGCACGACCCTGGCCGGGATCTCGCCGGCCCGCAGCTCGGCGAGGCAGGTGTTGACGTCCTCCAGCGCGCGGGTCTCGGCCACCACGCAGGTCCGCCCGGCGGCGTGCAGCGCGAACACGTCGGCCGTGTCGCGGCGGGTCCCGCCGATCGAGCCGGTCACCGTCTTCCCGCCGGTCACCGCGTCGAACAGCGGCACCGTCAGTGCGCCGCGGGCGGGCAGCGCGACGCACACCAGCCGCCCGCCGCGCCGCAGCGACCGGTAGGCCTGGGCGACGGACTCCGCGGACGGGGCCAGCGCGACCGCGACGCCGGCGCCGCCGAAGAGGCCGATCTCGACGGACGGGTCGGCGAAGCGGGCGTCGACGAGGTGGTCGGCGCCCACCCGGCGGGCCAGGTCCAGCTTCTCGTCGTCGACGTCGACCGCCACCACGCGGCCGCCGGCCATGCGGGCGTACTGGATCGCGAGGTGCCCGAGCCCGCCCACGCCGAACACCGCGACCAGCTCACCCGCGGCAAGCCGGGACACCTTGACCGCCCGGAACGCGGCCGTCCCCGCGCACGTCAGCGCGGCGGCGTCCACAGCGGACAGTTCCTCCGGGACCGCCACGGCGTACCGGTCATCGGCGAGCGTGTACTCGGCGAAGGTGCCGTCCGCGGAGCACCCGGTGTCGCACTGGTCCTCGCACAGGTTCTCCCAGCCGGACACGCAGTGCTCGCAGTGCCCGCACGCCGAGCCGAGCCAGCTGATCGCGACGCGCTCCCCCGGCCGGTGCAGCGAGGCGCCGGGCCCCAGCTCCTCCACCACGCCGACACCCTCGTGCCCCGGCACGGTCGACGGGCGCGGCCGCAGCGGCCAGTCGCCCCGCAGGAGGTGGACGTCGGTGTGGCACAGGCCGCTGGCGAGCATCCGGACCAGCACCTGGCCCGGTCCCGGCTCCGGCACCGGGCGGTCCCGGATCTCCAGCTTCGCGCCGGTCTCGGGCACGACGGCCGCTTTCATCACGGTCCTCCCCTGGCCGGCCGCGCTGTCAGTACCGCAGGTGCGCGGGCTGGTGCGTCACTTCCTCGATGTCGCCCGCGGCCGCGTCCAGCAGCCGGTGCGCCAGGTCGCTGAGCGCCCGCGCGGTGGCCAGCTCGTCCCCGATCTCGGGCACGTTGGTGTCGGCCGGGTTGAGGCGGGCGGTCCCGATCCCGACCAGGCCGGTCCGCTCGCCGGTGTGCAGCCGCGCCGTGGCGCGGGTCCGCGTCTCGTGCTCGTCGATCACGATGTCGACATGCCAGTTCTTGTCCCGCATGGCAGCCTCCCGGTGGTCTCCGGCTTCCACGCTGCTCCGCCCGGCGGGGCGCAGGAAGGGCCGGAAGTCACCGCGTGCGTCAGCGGATCCGGCGCACGTCCAGGGGTGTCTCGACCGCGCCGCCGTCCGGGCCGCGCTCCACCCGGTACGCCCCGGCGCGGTCCCGCTCGGCGAGCGCCTCGGCGAGTTCGCCGCCGCGGTAGAGCAGTCCGGCTCCGTCGTCGGTCGCGTAGCCGGGTGGCAGGGTGCCGTCCGCGACCAGCGACTGGAACAGCGGCCGCCGGGCGGGTTCGCTGTCGTGGTGGACGCCGTTGGACCACGGGAGCAGGCCGAGCCCGTTGGTCACCGGCCGCAGCTCGGGGCCGAACGAGTCGGTCGTGCCCCCGGTGTGCCAGCAGATCGAGCCCGCCGACACGCCGGTGAGAACCACCCCGGCCTGCCACGCGTCGCGCATCACCACGTCCAGGCCGTGCAGCCGCCACAGCGCCAGCAGCCCGGCGACGCTGCCGCCCCACACCCAGATCACGTCCTGGGACAGCAGGTGCCCGGCGAGGTCGGCGATGTTCGGCATCGGCAGCAACGCCACGTGGCTGCCCGCCCACCCCTCGCGCCACGCGTTCTCGTAGAAGGTCGCGGTCAGGCGGCGGTCGTCGCCGCAGGCGGTGCCCAGGAAGCACACCCGCGGCGCGCGGCCGGTGACGCCGGCGAGCTCGACCGCGTACCGCGTCAGGGGGCCGGCCTCCCAGTCCAGTCGCGCCGAGGCCCGGACGCCGCCGGAGGTGGCCAGGATCGTCGGTTCGTCGGCTGCCATGCCGTGATCCTACGGACTGGCGTTGCTTGCATGCATTGTATACAGTGCATGCCGTGGAGACGACGTACGACCGCGTGCGGGAGCTGATCGTCGGCGGAGCCTTCCCGGCCGGGCAGCGCCTCACCGAACTGGACCTGTCGCAGCGGCTCGACGTGAGCCGCACGCCGGTGCGGGAGGCGTTGCGGCGCCTGGAAAGCGACGGCTTGGTCGAGAGCGGGCAGCGGGGTGTCACCGTGATCCGGCTGAGCGACGCGGAACTGCGGGAGGCCTACCTCGTTCGCGCCTCGCTGGAAGCGCTTACCGCCGAGCTGGCCGCCCAGCGCCAGCAGGCCGGCGAGATCGCGCCCGCCGCGCTGGCCCGGCTGACCGGCTTCGCCGGCGACGCGGACCGCGCCACCCGGGCCGGCGACCTGATCACCGGCGTGCGGCACAACCGCGAGTTCCACCGGCACGTCGCGGTCCTGGCCGGGAACTCCCTCGCGCTCGGCTTCCTCGACCGCGTGTGGGACCGGATCCTCGTGTCCACACGGGATTCCCTGACCGCCCCCAGCCGCACCGGCCAGGTCGACGACGAGCACCGCCGCCTCGTCGAAGCCATCACCAGCGGCGACGGGCCGTCGGCCGCGGCCCTGGCCCGCGAACACGTCTTGAGCACCCTGTCCGCACTACCCGGAGGAGCACCCCGATGAGCAAGGAACACGGCTACGAGGTCACGGTCACCTGGAACGGCTCCACCGCCGGGGGTTACCGCGCCTACGACCGCGGCCACGACGTCACCGCCGAGGGCAAGCCGCCCATCGCGGCGACCGCGGACCCGGCCTTCCTCGGCGACCCGGCCCGCTGGAACCCCGAGGAGCTGCTGGTGGCCTCGCTGTCGCAGTGCCACCTGCTGACCTACCTGGCGTTGTGCGCCCGGCACGGCATCACCGTCACCGGCTACCGGGACGCCGCGACCGGCCGCATGGCCGAAACCCCCGGCGGCGGCGGGCACTTCACCGAGGTGACCCTGCACCCCGAAGTCACGATCACCGACGCGAGCGCGGCGGACAAGGCCGCCGAACTGCACCACCGGGCGCACGAGCTGTGCTTCATCGCGAACTCGGTGAACTTCCCGGTCCACCACGCACCGGTGATCCACGTCGCCTGACGGGAGTGGCCTGGCCGGCCGCGGAGACGTCCGGAGTGGACTAACCGAGCGCGGCCACGATCGCCGCGCCGAGGTCGGCCGGCCTGCTGAACTGGGGCCAGTGCCCGGTCGGCAGGTCGACCAGATCCACGTCGCTCAGCGCCGCGAGCTCGGCCACGTACGGGTGCTGCGCGCCGATCAGCTCACGCACCTGGGCGGACGGCATCGACGTGCAGATCACCGTCGCCGGGATCGCGCGGCGGCGCTCGTCGGACAGCTCGACCGGTTCGCGGGTCACCGCGGCCGGCTCGGGAACCGCCTCGGCGCGCATCCGCTCGCGCAGCTCGCCGGTGAGCCCGGCCAGCTCGGCTTCCTCGAATGCCGCCCAGTCCGGCAGCGGCACGTCGGCGCCCTCGGCGGGCAGGGCTTCGTTGATCGAGGCGCCGCTGGCCAGCGGCCCGGCGTCGACGAAGACGATCCGCGCCACGCGGTCCGGGCGGGCGTCGGCGGCGGCGTAGGCGAGGGGCCCGCCGCCGGAGTGACCGACCAGGACCACCGGCTCGTCCTCCGCGTCGATCGCGGCCACGATGGCGGCGACGTGGTCGCGCACGCCGATCCCGTTGCGGTCGGCGGCCGCTTCGAGGCCGGGCAGGGTCAGCGCGCGCACGGTGTGGCCGGCGGCGGTCAGCACGGGTTCGACGTCGCGCCACGAGGACGCGCCGAGCCAGAAGCCGGGGACGAGGATGACGATCATCGGCAGAGCCTAGAACGTCAGGGGTGTCCCCGATACCGGATTTACCGGGATCGCCTTACCGTCGCCGTACCGCCACGACACGGAGGCTTCCGATGAAGGCGATCGTCCAGGACCGGTACGGCTCACCCGACGTGCTCTCCCTGCAGGAGACCGACCAGCCGAGGCCGTCGGCAGGCGAGGTCCTCGTCCGCGTGCGCGCGGCCGCGGTCAACGCCTACGACTGGCACATCATGCGCGGCGACCCCTACGTCCTCCGCCTCGCCGCGCGATCCCTGCGCGGCCCGCGGTTCCGCATCCGGGGCCGGGACGTGGCCGGCGTCGTCGACGCGGTGGGGGACGGCGTCACCGGCCTGTCCCCCGGCGACGAGGTGTACGGCGACACCGGCGAGTCCGACGGCGCCTTCGCCGAGTACGTGTGCGTGCCCGCGGAACGGCTGGCGCCCAAGCCGGCGAAGCTGACCTTCGAGCAGGCCGCCGCGGTGCCGCTCGCCGGCAGCACCGCACTCGTCGGGCTGCGGGACGCCGGGCGGTTGCGGGCGGGACAGCACGTCCTGATCAACGGCGCGTCCGGCGGGGTGGGCACGTTCGCGGTGCAGATCGCGAAGGCGCTGGGCGCGACGGTGACCGCGGTGTGCAGCACGCGCAACGTCGAACTGGTGACCTCGCTCGGCGCGGACCACGTCGTCGACTACACGCGCGAGGACTTCACCCGGAGCGCGAGCCGCTACGAACTGGTGCTGGACCTCGTCGGGAACCGCTCGCTCGCGGACCTGCGCCGGGTCCTGACGCCGAAGGGCACGCTCCTGCTCTCCGGCGGAGGCGTGTCGCGCGGCGGCAGCGTGTTCGGCCCGATGGGATTGATCACCCGCGGGCGGCTGGCGTCGCGGTTCACCCGGCAGCGGATCGCGGACTTCTCCGGCTCGTCGAACCGGGAGCTGCTCACGGCGCTGACGGAGCTGATCGAGGCGGGCCGCGTGGAGCCGGAGATCGACCGGGACTTCCCGCTGGAGAAGACGGCGGAGGCGATCCGCTACCTGGAGACCGAACACGCGCGGGCGAAGGTGGTGATCACGCTCTGAGGGCCGCCGCTGCGCGGGCGGTGACCTCGTCCCAGCGGCCCTCGCGCAGCAGCGCAGGCTCGGCCATCCAGCTGCCGCTCACCGCGGGGACCATCGGCAGCGCCAGGTAGTCGTGCATGTTGCCCGCGGTCACGCCGCCGGAGGGCATGAAGGAGACACCGCGGAAGGGGGCGGCGAGCGCGCGGATCGCCGCCGGGCCGCCGAGCAGGCCGGCGGGGAAGAACTTCACCTCGCCCACCCCGAGCGCGGTGGCCGCCATCAGGTCGGTCGCGGTCGCCACGCCCGGCAGCGCGGGAACGCCGTGGGCGGCGGCGCGGGCGACCACGTCCGCCGACACGCCCGGGCTGACCAGGAACCGAGCGCCCGCCTCGACGGCCGCGTCCACATGCGACGGAAGCAGCACCGACCCGGCGCCGGTCAGCAGTTCCGGCAACGCCGACAGCCGCCGGATGCCCTCCAGGCCCGCGGGCGTGCGCAGGGTGATCTCGACGACGCCGATGCCGCCGGCGAGCAGCGCCTCCCCGAGGGGCAGCGCCTGCGCGGGCTCGTCCAGCACGACCACAGGCACGACCGGGCACCGCGACAGCAGGCTCACCGGACCACCCCCGCCGACCCGAGCGGCTCCGCCGGGCACCCCGTCAGCAACCTGAATGGACCAGCCCCGCCCGGCCCGCGCGCCACCGAGCGCCGCGACAGCAGGTTCACCGAACCACCTCCACCGGCCCGACTGGGCGGGCGGCAGCAGCCTCACTGGACCACCCCCGCCGATCCGCCCAGCACCACCAGGCCCCCAACCAGCACCGGACCACCCCCGCCCCCGCCAGCACCCCACGGACGCCAACCGGCCCCGTGACAGCAATTTCACCGAACCACCCCCACCGCTCGCCCAGCACCAAGACAGCCCTCACCGAACCACCT
>NZ_AFWY03000081.1:0-21232 GCF_000231075.2 Amycolatopsis sp. ATCC 39116
TCGTCAGCGCTGCCACACCGCCAGCCCGGCCCGACCTCGGCGGCAACCGTCCCGCCGGGTGGCCCCTCAGCCCGGAAACCTCACCCCACCGGGGCGGTCAACCGGGCCCTGGCCTCCGGCGCGCTGGACCGCCGCTCGTCGGCTGCCTCGTCGCTCGGCTGCGTCTGCGAGTCCCGCTCCGCGGCGACCCTCGCGGTGTACACCTCGACCTCGCGCCGGACCGTCTCCTCCGACCAGCCCAGCACGTCCGCGACCATCCGCGCCACCGCCTCGGCGCAATCCACCCCGCGGTGCGGGTACTCGATCGAGATGCGGGTGCGCCGGGCGAGGATGTCCTCCAGGTGCAGCGCGCCCTCGTGGCTCGCGGCGTACACCGCCTCGACCCCGAGGTAGTCCGGGGCGTGCTCGATCGGCCGCAGCAGCTCCGGCTTGCCGTCGCCGAGCGCCAGCACCTCGTGCACCAGCGAGCCGTACCGATCGAGCAGGTGCCGGACCCGGTACGGGTGCAGGCCGTGCTGCGCGGCGAGGTGGTCGGCCTGGTTGACCAGCGCGTGGTAGCCGTCGGCGCCGAGCAGCGGCACCTTGTCGGTGATGGACGGCTGCAACCGGCCGGGCAGGTCGGGCGCGGCGGCGTCGACCGCATCGGCGGCCATCACCCGGTACGTCGTGTACTTGCCGCCCGCGATCGCGACCAGCCCGGGCGCCACCCGCGCCACCGCGTGCTCGCGGGACAGCTTCGACGTCTCCTCGCTCTCCCCGGCCAGCAGCGGCCGCAGTCCGGCGTAGACACCCTCGATGTCGTCGTGCGTCAGCGGCGTCGCGAGCACCGAGTTGACGTGCTCGAGGATGTAGTCGATGTCGTTCTTCGTGGCCGCGGGGTGCGCCAGGTCGAGGTTCCAGTCGGTGTCCGTCGTGCCGACGATCCAGTGGTTCCGCCAAGGGATCACGAACAACACGGACTTCTCGGTGCGCAGGATCAGCCCGGACTCCGACACGATCCGGTCCCGCGGCACCACGATGTGCACGCCCTTGCTCGCACGCACCCGGAACCGGCCGCGGCTGCCGGACAGGCGCTGCAGCTCGTCGGTCCAGACCCCGGTGCAGTTGATGACCGCGTTCGCGTGGACCTCCGTCTCGCGCCCGTCCTCCACGTCCCGCACGCGCACACCGGACACCCGGTCGGCCTCCCGCAGGAACCCGACGACCTGGGTGCTGGTCCGGACCACCGCGCCGTAGTGCGCGGCGGTGCGGGCGACGGTCATGGTGTGGCGGGCGTCGTCGGCCTGCGAGTCGTAGTACCGGATTCCCCCGATCAGGGCATCGCGTTTGAGCGCCGGGACCAGCCGAAGGGCCCCCGCACGGGTGAGGTGCTTCTGCCCCGGCACCGACCTCGCGCCGCCCATCGTGTCGTACAGGAACAGGCCGGCCGCGGTGTAGGGACGTTCCCAGACGCGGTGCTGCAGCGGGTACAGGAAGCTGACCGGCTTCACCAGGTGCGGCGCGATGCGGGTGAGCATCAGCTCGCGCTCGCGCAGCGCCTCGCGGACGAGACCGAACTCGAGCTGTTCGAGGTACCGCAGGCCACCGTGGAAGAGCTTGCTCGACCGGCTCGACGTGCCGGACGCCAGGTCACGGGCCTCGACCAGGGCGACCCGCAGGCCGCGCGTGGCCGCGTCGAGCGCGGTGCCCGCGCCGACCACCCCGCCACCGATCACCACGAGGTCGAACGTCTCCGCACCGAGCCGCCGCCAGGTCTCCTCCCTCGCCTCCGGCCCCAGCTTCGCCTCAGTCACTCCGGTTCCTTCCCTCGTGAACGTCCGCTGCACCCACCCAGCATGACACGTTTCCGCACGTCCTCACCGCGCAAGCGCTTGTCGTCCGGTCGGCGGGCGAGCACCATGTGACGTTCGGGACAACGTCGTCTCGCGCATTGGGAGGTGTGTCATGACCGACCGGACAGCCCGTCCCTGGACGAGGATGCGGCAGACCACGGCGGGTGAACTACTGGCCGAGTTCCTCGGCACCGCGATCCTCATCATCCTCGGCTGTGGATCCGTGGCCGTGGCCGTGGTCGGCCTGCCGGGCTCGGGCCGCCAAACCGTCGACTTCGGGCCTGCCAACTGGTTGATCATCGCGTGGGGCTGGGGTCTCGCGGTGGTCTTCGCCGTCTACGTGGCGGGCGGGGTCAGCGGGGCCCACATCAATCCGGCGGTGACCCTGGCCTGGGCCATCCGCCGCAAGTTCCCCTGGGCGAAGGTCCTGCCCTACTGGGCGGCCCAGGTGGTCGGCGCGTTCGCCGGCGCGGCCGTGGTCCTGGCGGTGTACCACAACGCGATCGACGCGTTCCTCGCGTCGCAGAACCCCCCGACGGGCCGGGACGGTTCGGTGGGCACGTTCTCGATCTTCGCGACGTTCCCCGCGGAGTACTTCGGCAACGGTGTGTGGGGGCCGCTGGTCGACCAGATCGTCGGAACGGCGATCCTCGTCGCCATCATCGCGGCGATCATCGACGCCCGCAACCAACCCCCGTCGGCCAACCTCGCCCCGTTCGTGGTCGGCCTGGTCGTGGTCGCGATCGGCCTCACCTACGGGACGAACGCCGGGTACGCGATCAACCCGGCCCGCGACCTCGGGCCACGGCTGCTGGCGTTCTTCGCCGGGTGGGGTGATGCGGCCTTCCCAGGCAACGGGGAGTGGTTCAGCTCGTACTGGTGGATTCCGATAGTGGGACCGCTCGTCGGCGGTGTGGTCGGTGTTCTGGTCTACGACTTCTTCATCGGCAGCGTGCTGGCTGTCCGTCCGGCGCCGGGTGCTGAACCGACGCCGCCGCCCGGCCGGGTTCCCGGCTCCGCCGACGGCGACGCGGGTGACGGCGCCCGGTCCGAGGGGGACGTTCTGCCCGAGACGGACCAGACCCGGTCCGGGCGGCAGGTGCAGCGATCCGAGTAGCCCACAGGCAGGCAAATCAACGGGAGGAGTCCCATGGCCTCATATGTCGCCGCCATCGACCAGGGCACCACATCGACGCGGGCGATGATCTTCGATCACTCCGGCCGGGTGGTCGCCGTCGAACAGAGGGAGCACGAGCAGATCTTCCCGCAGGCCGGGTGGGTCGAGCACAACGCGGAGGAGATCTGGGAGAACACGCGCGCGGTCACCGCGGGCGCGCTCGCCAAGGCCGACCTGCAGGCCGGGGACATCGCCGCGGTGGGCATCACGAACCAGCGCGAGACGGCGCTGGTGTGGGACCGGAAGACGGGCAAGCCGGTCTACAACGCGATCGTCTGGCAGGACACCCGCACCGACCGGATCGTCGACCAGCTCGGCGAGCTCGGCGGTGGCCAGGAGCGGTACCGGCCGAAGACGGGTCTGCCGCTGGCGACCTACTTCTCCGGGCCGAAGGTCAAGTGGATCCTGGACAACGTGGAGGGCGCGCGGGAACGCGCCGAGGCCGGCGATCTGGTGTTCGGCAACATGGACACCTGGACCGTGTGGAACATGACGGGCGGCCCGGACGGCGGGGTGCACGTGACGGACCCGACGAACGCCTCGCGCACCCTGCTGATGGACCTGGACACGCTGAGCTGGGACGAGGAAAACGCGGCGGACATGGGGATTCCCCTGTCGATGCTGCCGGAGATCCGGTCGTCGTCCGAGGAGTACGGCAAGGTGCGCCCGCGTGGCGTGCTGTCGGGTGTGCCGATCGCCGGCATCCTCGGTGACCAGCAGGCCGCGACGTTCGGGCAGGCGTGCCTGTCCCCCGGCGAGGCCAAGAACACCTACGGCACCGGCAACTTCGTGCTGCTGAACACGGGCACGGAGAAGGTGATGTCGGAGAACGGCCTCCTCACGACGGTCTGTTACAAGATCGGGTCGAACGACACGGTGTACGCGCTGGAGGGTTCCATCGCGGTGACCGGTTCGCTGGTGCAGTGGCTGCGGGACAACCTCGGGATCATCCGCAATGCGGCCGAGATCGAGGAGCTGGCGCGCACGGTGGAGGACAACGGCGGGGCGTACTTCGTGCCGGCGTTCTCCGGCCTGTTCGCGCCGTACTGGCGGTCGGACGCGCGCGGCGTGATCGCCGGGTTGACGCGGTACGTGAACAAGGGGCACATCGCGCGGGCGGTCCTGGAGGCGACGGCGTTCCAGACGCGCGAGGTGATCGAGGCGATGAACGCGGACTCGGGCGTGCCGCTGAAGTCGCTGAAGGTCGACGGCGGGATGGTCGTGAACGAGCTGTTGATGCAGTTCCAGGCCGACATCCTGGACGTCCCGGTGATCCGCCCGGTGGTGGCGGAGACGACGGCCCTCGGCGCCGCATACGCCGCCGGCTTGGCGGTCGGTTTCTGGGCGAGCGAGGACGACATCCGCAACAACTGGGCCCAGGACAAGGAGTGGAACCCGTCGATGGACGCCCAGCACCGCGAGGCGCAGTACCACAACTGGAAGAAGGCGGTGACGAAGACCTTCGACTGGGTGTAGTGACGGCGGCGGCGCGCGTTTCCTTGCCACAGCAGGGTTTTCGCCGGGAGGCGCGCGCCGCACTCCGGTGCGCTCCGCTCGCGACCGGTGCACTCGGCCCGCTCCGCACTCCGGTGCGCTCCGCTCGCTCCGGTGCGCTCGGCTCGCAACAGGTGCGGTCGGCTCACGACCGGCCACTCGGCTCACGACCGGTACGGTCGGCTCGCTCCGGTGCGCTCGGATCGCGCCCTGCGGTGAGCGATGGCAGGGCGGGGCGGCGCTGGGCCGCCGCGGGCCGCGACCGGGCGCGGCGGGAAGCTGACGCAGGGCACGCGCTCGGCCCGCAACAACCTCACGCGACCAGCACGGCGCTGCGATCCGCCGCGACGCAACCTCACGCAGCCCGAGCTCAGCACCGCGACTCGGCCCGCAACAACCTCGCGCGCCCAGCATGGCGCTGCGATCCGGCGCGAACCAACCTCGCGCAGCTCGAACTCAGCACCGCGACTCGGCCCGCAACAACCTCCCGCGACCAGCACCGCGCTGCGATCCGCCGCGACGCAACCTCACCCATCCCGAGCTCAGCACCGCGACTCGGCCCGCAACAACCTCCCGCGACCAACACGGCGCTGCGATCCGCCCCGACGCAACCTCACCCATCCCGAGCTCAGCACCGCGACTCGGCCCGCAACAACCTCCCGCGACCAGCACCGCGCTGCGATCCGCCCCGACGCAACCTCACGCAGCCCGAACTCAGCACTCCGACTCGGCTCGCAACAAACTCCCGCGACCAGCACGGCGCTGCGATCCGGTCCGAAGCAACCGTGCCTCAGCCCGAGTTCGGCGCTGCGACTCTGCGCGCAACAACCTGCGCGGCCCCAGCGGGACCGTCCGCCGCGCAGGCGCAAGACTCAGCTCATCGAAAACCTCGGCATCCCCTCCCCGACCGAAACCCCGACCGAAACCCCTACCGTCCTCCGCTCAGGACTCCACCGCGATCAGCGTGAACGGCACCCCTTGGTCGTCCAGTACCTGGGCCATTCGCCCGTACGGTGAGTCCTGCGGCTCGGTCATCCGGCGGCCGCCAAGGGACTCCGCTTTCGCCAGCGCCTCGTCGGTGTCCGTCACTCCGAAGTAGACTGACCAGTGCGGCGGCACCTGCGCCGGGACCTCCGGCGGCAGCTGTCCCAGCCCGCCGACCGTCCGGTCGTCCACGTTCAGCGCCGCGTAGACGAAGCCGTCTGCGGACAGGTCGTCGAAGCGGTAGCCGAACACTCGGCCGTAAAAACCTTTCGCCGAGTCGAAGTCGCGTGTCATGCACTCGTTCCAGACCAGCGTGCCCGGCACGTTCGCGATTCCCGCACCGATGTGACCCTTCGCCTGCCAGAGGCCGAACGCCGCGCCCGTCGGGTCGGCCGCGATCGCCATCCGGCCCGAATCGCCGACCTCGCCGGGCGGCAACAGCACCTGACCGCCTGCCTCGCTGATCTTCGCGGTCGTCTTGTCGACGTCGGCGACCGCCAGGTACGTCGTCCACGCCGCGCCCTGGTCGTCCACCGCGGGTGGTAACGGGCCGACCGCGGCTACGGCTCTGCCCTCCAGCGTCGCGATCGTGTAGTGCCCGTACTCCTCGCCCTGGTCCTCGAACCGCCAGCCGAACAGCCCACCGTAGAACTCGGCCGCCCGCTTCGGATCGGCCACCATCAGGTCGACCCACGCCGGCGTGCCCTCGGGCCAAGCGGTGTCGCGCAGAGTCATCTCGAACATCCCTTCCACCAGGAGTTGTGCCAGTGGTCACAGTCTGGCACCCACCCCCGACAAAAACGGGTCAGCCGAGAACGGCGTACACGATCACGTTGTCCCGATAACTGCGCGCCGCCCGGTCGAACTCGCCGCCGCAGGTGATGAGCCGCAGCTCCGGGCCGGCCGTGTCGCCGTACACCGCGGCCGTCGGGAAGTCCGCCTTCGCCACCCGCTCCACGCGGGTCACCACGAAACCCGCCCGCGAACCGTCCACACGCGACACCTCCACCCGGTCACCGGGCGAGAGTTCCTCCAACCGCGCGAAAATCCCCGGCCGCCGGTTGCCGTCGACGTGCCCGAGCACCACCGCGGGCCCGCGTTCCCCCGGCGCCGGGCCGTGTGAATACCAGCCCGCCTGCTCTGGCGAAGTCACCGGCGGCGTCTCCACCGTCCCGTCCTCGTTGAGCCCCAACGGGATCAGCGTCGAGCGCGCCCCGATCGCCGGGATCTCCACGGCAGCGGGAGCCGCGACCGGCCGGGCCTGCTCCGGCGATGCGGCGCAACCGCACAGCAGGAGCAGGCCCAGCACCGCGGCGAACGCCGCCCGGATCACGGCGCCAGCGACCCGTCACCGGTCTGCGGCGCGCCCCGCGGCACGACCCGCGTCTGCCCCGGGCTCTGGTCCGCCTTGCCCGGCGCGGGCGACGAATCCCGCTCGAGCACGGTGAAGTAGACGGTCACCGGTTCCCCACCGCAGTGGAACGACACCGGATAGGAGCCTTCCGGCACGTCGCGGATCACCGTCTCGGCGAACAACGCCCACGGCTGATGACCCTCCGCGTTCGCCGCAAGCGGTTGCGTCACCCGCAGGGCTCGAGTGGTGAGTGGACTGGCTTCGGCGTCGCACGCGGCGGCGACCGAGACCTGCTCGCCGGCGTGCCCGCTGTACGCGGACAGCTTCAACCAGACGGGCATCGGCGCCGAAGTGGTCTCCTCCGCCGAGCTGGTTTCCTCCGGCGAAGTGGTGGTGGTCTGCGCGAACGCCGGCGTGGCGGCGACCAGGGTCGCGAAGAAGCCGGCGGCGATGGCGGTTGTTCTCATGGCGGCCTCACGGCGGTAGAGCTGATGGCCCTTAAGGCGCGCCGCCGGGTGCCGGGGTTGGCCCTCGACACCCAACCGTGACGTCAGTCCAGGTCGTCGTGCCGCATCAGCTGCCGCGCGGCCTCCGTGATGGAGCCGGACAGCGACGGGTACACCGCGAAGGTGAGCGCCAGGTGGTCGACCGTCAGCTGGTTCTGCACGGCCAGCGCGATCGGCAGGATCAGCTCGCTCGCCGTCGGCGCCACGACCACGCCGCCGACGATCACACCGGTCGCCGGACGGCAGAACAGCTTCACGAAACCGCGGCGCAGACCCTCCATCTTGGCCCGCGCGTTGGTCGCCAGCGGCAGCATGATGGTCCGGGCAGGCACCTCGCCGGAGTCGATCGCGCTCTGGCTGATGCCGACGGTCGCGATCTCCGGGTGGGTGAACACGTTCGCGGCGACCGTCTTCAGCTTGATCGGCGCGACGCCCTCGCCGAGCGCGTGCCACATCGCGATCCGGCCCTGCATGCTGGCCACCGACGCGAGCATCAGCACACCGGTGCAGTCGCCGGCCGCGTAGATGCCGGGGACGCTGGTGCGGGACACGCGGTCGACCGTGATGAACCCGCCGGGGCCGGGCTCGATGCCGACCCGCTCCAGGCCGATGTCCTTGGTGTTGGGCACCGAGCCGACGGTCATCAGCGCGTGGGTGCCCTCGATGACGCGGCCATCCTGCAGGTGGACCTCGACGCCCTTCTCGGTGCGCTCGACCCGCTCCGCGCGCGCATGCTTGACGACGGTGTTGCCGCGCTGGGCGAACACCTCCTCCAGCACGGCGGCGGCGTCCGCGTCCTCGTGCGGCAGGACGCGGTCGCGGCTGGAGACGAGGGTGACCTTGACGCCCATCTCGGTGTAGGCGGAGGCGAACTCGGCGCCGGTCACGCCGGACCCGACCACGACCAGGTGCTCGGGCAGTTCCGGCAGGTCGTAGAGCTGACGCCAGTCGAGGATGCGCTCGCCGTCGGGCACCGCGCCCGGCAGCACGCGCGGGGTGGCGCCGGTGGCGATCAGGACGACGTCGGCGTCGAGCACGTCGACGTCGCCGGTGGCCTTCGTGACGCGCACCTTGTGGGTGGCCAGGCCGGGCTCGTCGTCGTCGAACCGGCCCTCGCCGGTGAGGACTTTCACACCTTCGCGCTGCACGCGGGCGCGGATGTCGGCGGACTGGGCGAGCGCGAGGCCCTTGACCCGGCCGTGCACGGTGCGCAGGTCGACGCTCGTGTCGGCCATGTCGGTGATGATCCCCAGCTCACCGAGGCCGTGCATGTTCGCGCGGGCGCCGGAGGAGGCGATGAACGTCTTCGACGGGACGCAGTCGTAGAGCACGCAGGCGCCGCCGAGCCCGTCCTTCTCGACGATCGTGACGTCGGCGCCGTGCTGTGCGGCCACCAGCGCCGCCTCGTAGCCCGCCGGTCCGCCGCCCATGATCACGATCCTGGTCACGTGGTCTCCTCCTCCTTACGCGCACCTCATCCACAACCTTAGGCCGCGACACCTGGAGTACGTCCGGTCGGGTGAGCGATGGGCGGCTAGGCTGTGCGCGTGCCGTTGTATGCCGCCTACGGGTCCAACATGGATCCGAATCAGATGATGGAGCGGGCGCCGCATTCGCCCATGGCCGGCACGGGCTGGCTGGAGGGGTGGCGGCTGACCTTCGGAGGCGAGGACCTCGGCTGGGAAGGCGCCCTGGCGACCATCGTCGAAGACCCGGGCTCCCGGGTCTTCGTCGTGCTGTACGACGTGACGCCGCTGGACGAGGCCCGGCTGGACAGCTGGGAAGGCGGCGAGCTGGGCATGCACAACAAGATCCGGCTCCGCGTGCAGACGATGGACGGCTCCGCGCTGGCCTGGCTGTACGTGCTGGACGCCTACGAGGGCGGTCTGCCGTCGGCCCGGTACCTGGGCGTGCTCGCCGACGCCGCCGAGGCCGCGGGCGCGCCGACGGACTACGTGGACGACCTGCGCACCCGCCCCTGCCGCGGGATCACATCCTGACCCCGGCTTGTCCACAGCCCCTGTGGACAACCGCCGGCCCTGTGGACAAGCGAAGGCCGGCGAGCGTCGCCCAGACGCTCGCCGGCCTTGTTCGTGCTGGTCAGGCCAGGGCGGCCAGCGCGGTGTGGACCAGGACGCGGACGCCGACGTGCAGCGCGCGCTCGTCCAGTTCGAAGGTGGGGCGGTGCAGGTCGCGCTGGTCGCCCTCGCCGGACCACACCCCGAGGCGGCAGAAGGCGCCCGGCACGTGCTCCAGGTACCAGGCGAAGTCCTCGCCGCCCGACGACTGTTCAGTACCGGTCACCGCATCGTCGCCGAGGGCCGCCTCGATGCCGGCGCGCAGCAGCGCCGTGCTGTCCTCGTCGCCGACGACCGGCGGCACCCCGCGGCGGTAGTCCAGCTCGAAACCGACCCCGTAGGGCGTCAGCAGCGACTCCACCGACGAGCGGACGAGCGGCTCCAGCGCCTTCCACACCTCGTGTTCGGCCGTCCGTAGCGTGCCCCGCAGCACGCCCTCCTCGGGCACCGCGTTGGCGGCCTGCCCGGCGTGCACCGCGCCCCACACCAGCACGGTGCCGGAGCGCGGGTCGACCCGCCGGGACAGCAGCGACGGCAGCGAGGTGATCGCGACGCCCAGCGCGTGCACCAGGTCGGCGGTCAGGTGCGGCCGGGAGGTGTGCCCGCCGGGCGAGGTCAGTCGCAGCTCGATGAGGTCGGCGGCCGACGTCAGCGCGCCGACGCGGGTGCCGATCTTGCCGACCTCGACCCGCGGGTCGCAGTGCAGGCCGAAGATCCGGTCGACGCCGTCGAGACCACCCGCGGTGATCACGTCGAGCGCGCCGCCGGGCATGACCTCCTCGGCCGGCTGGAAGATCAGCCGCACGCGTCCGGGCAGCTCGGGCGCCGACGCGAGGGCCTTGGCCGCGCCGAGCAGGATCGCGGTGTGCGCGTCGTGCCCGCAGGCGTGCGCCGCGCCGTCCACCGTCGACGAGTAGGGCAGGCCGGTCGCCTCGGTGAGCGGCAGCGCGTCGATGTCGGCCCGCAGCGCGACGCAGCGGTCACCCGATCCGACGTCGCACACCACACCGGTGCCGCCGGGCAGGATCTCCGGGCTGAGACCGGCCGAGCGCAGGATGTCGCAGATCAGCTCGGTGGTCGCGAACTCGTGACGTGCCAGTTCCGGGTGGGCGTGGATGTGGCGGCGCCAGGCGACCAGGTCCGTGCCGCCGCGCTCGAGCCACTCGTCCAGCCAGAAGGGGCCCCGGCCCGCACCGAGATCGGTCACGGGAGCCATGCTGACGCCGTCCGCCGTGATCAGCGCGTCCGACGCCTCGAACGAGGTAGGGCGACCACCGTGATCACCGGGCACCTCCGGGCGGGAGTCCAGCACGGTCACGCCGCACCTCCATACACACCGAGAACTACGTAACCCATTTGACGCAATCCTGCACCATGCAAGGAGCAATCTTCGAACCGGATCTCACGCTGGGCGACGGCCGGTAGTGGATCTGCGGCGAGCGGCACTACGGAATACGGCGTAACCGAATGCGCCGCGTGTGGTCAGCTGGAGGCCTTGCGCTTCTTGCGCCGCACGCTCCGTCCCCAGAGGACGATGGCGGCGAGCACGGCGGCGAGCACCCCGACGATGATCTTGTTCTTCGTCTTCTCCTGGTTGGCCTTGCTGTTCTCGTCGGGGTTGATGCGCGGCCCGGGGTCCGTGGTCTGCTGCGCCACCACGTCGGCGGCGGCGTGCACGGCCACCGGCGCGGCGAGCGCGGGCGCGGTGGGCACGGCGAACGTGACCATCGTCGTCAGCATCAGACCCGCCAGCACGGCACGCACCTTGACCATGCTGCCCAGTGTGCCGGTTCGGTTACCCGTCAACAAGGAGACTCACGCGGAGAAGGCGTCCAAGATCTTCTGCGCGGCCAGCGTGGCGGTGAGCCTGCCCTCCCGGACGTCCTCCTCGACCTCGGGTACCAGCGCTTTCACGCCCGGGTGCTCGGCGAGGCGGGCCTGCAGCTGTTCGCGCACCATGGCCCAGGTCCAGTCGACCTGCTGCTGCTTGCGCTTGCGGTCCAGCTCGCCGGATCCCTCAAGCGTTTCCCGGTGCCGCTCGATCTGCTGCCACACCGTGTCCAGGCCGATGTCGTTGAGCCCGCTGCAGGTCAGCACCGGCGGCGCCCACGCCGCGTCCGGGCCGTAGATCATCCGCAGCGCCCCGGCCAGTTCCCGCGCGGCGCGCTTGGCGTCGCGCTCGTGCTCGCCGTCGGCCTTGTTCACCGCGATCACGTCGGCGAGCTCCAGCACGCCCTTCTTGATGCCCTGCAACTGGTCGCCGGTGCGGGCCAGCGTCAGGAACAGGAAGCAGTCGACCATGTTCGCCACGGTCACCTCGGACTGTCCGACGCCGACGGTCTCGACCAGCACGACGTCGTACCCGGCGGCCTCCATCAGCACGATCGTCTCGCGGGTGGCGCGGGCGACGCCGCCGAGCGTGCCGGACGTCGGCGACGGCCGGATGAACGCGGCCGGGTCGTTGGCCAGCCGCGCCATGCGGGTCTTGTCGCCGAGGATGCTGCCGCCGGTCCGCGTCGACGACGGGTCCACGGCCAGCACCGCGACCCGGTGGCCGGACTCGGTCAGGTCGGTGCCGAGCTGGTCGATGAAGGTCGACTTGCCGACCCCGGGCACGCCGGTGATCCCGACGCGCCGCGCGCCACCGGCGTGCGGCAGCAGCTCGACCAGCAGCTCCTGGGCCAGCTGCCGGTGGTCCGGCCGCTGGGACTCGACCAGCGTGATCGCCCTGGACAGCGTGCCGCGGTCGCCCGCGAGCACACCCTTGGCGTAGGCACCGACGTCGATCTTGCGCGGCAAGGGCTCAGGACTCCCGCTGCTCGAGCTGGTCGAGCAGGTCCAGCGCGGCGTCCGCGATGACCGTGCCCGGCCCGAAGATCGCCGACGCGCCCGCGGCCCGCAGCTCGTCGTAGTCCTGCGGCGGGATGACGCCGCCGCACACGATCATGATGTCCTCGCGCCCGAGCTGGGCCAGCTCCTCACGCAGCGCGGGCACCAGCGACAGGTGACCGGCGGCCAGCGAGGACACGCCGACGACGTGCACGTCCGCCTCGATCGCCTGGCGCGCGACCTCGGCCGGCGTGGAGAACAGCGGGCCCACGTCGACGTCGAAGCCGAGGTCGGCGAACGCCGTGGCGATCACCTTCTGGCCGCGGTCGTGCCCGTCCTGCCCCATCTTGGCGACGAGGATGCGCGGACGGCGCCCCTCGGCCTCGGCGAACGCCTCGACCCGCGCGCGTGCCTTCTCCACGTTCCCGGATTTCCCGACCTCGTCGCGGTACACCCCGGAGATCGTACGAATCTGCCCGGCGTGGCGGCCCCACACCTTCTCCAGCGCGTCGGAGATCTCGCCGACGGTCGCCTTCGCGCGGGCCGCGTCGACGGCCAGCTCCAGCAGGTTGCCCGAGCCTTCCGCGGCCGCGGTGAGACGGCGCAGCGCGTCCTGCGTGGCGTCCTCGTCGCGCTCCTCGCGCAGCCGCCGCAGCTTCTCCAGCTGCTGCGCGCGCACCCCGGCGTTGTCCACCTTGAGCACGTCGATCTGCTGGTCGTCGACCACCTGGTACTTGTTCACGCCGATCACCGGCTGGCGGCCGGAGTCGATCCGCGCCTGGGTGCGGGCCGCGGCCTCCTCGATGCGCAGCTTCGGGATGCCGGCGTCGATCGCGCGGGCCATGCCGCCCGCCGACTCGACCTCGCTGATGTGGCCCCACGCCTTGCGCGCCAGGTCGTAGGTCAGCTTCTCGACGAACGCGCTGCCGCCCCACGGGTCGATCACGCGCGTGGTGCCGGACTCCTGCTGCAGCAGCAGCTGGGTGTTGCGGGCGATGCGCGCGGAGAAGTCGGTGGGCAGGGCCAGCGCCTCGTCGAGCGCGTTGGTGTGCAGCGACTGCGTGTGCCCCTGGGTCGCGGCCATCGCCTCGACGCAGGTGCGGATGACGTTGTTGAACACGTCCTGCGCGGTCAGCGACCAGCCGCTGGTCTGGCTGTGCGTGCGCAGGGACAGCGATTTCTCGGACTTGGGCTCGAACTGCTTGACCAGCTTCGCCCACAGCAGCCGGGCCGCCCGCAGCTTGGCGACCTCCATGAAGAAGTTCATGCCGATCGCCCAGAAGAAGGACAGGCGCGGCGCGAACTTGTCGACCTCCAGGCCCGCGTCGATCCCGGCGCGGATGTACTCGACGCCGTCGGCCAGCGTGTACGCCAGCTCCAGGTCGGCGGTCGCCCCGGCCTCCTGCATGTGGTAGCCGGAGATGGAGATCGAGTTGAACCGCGGCATCCGCTGCGAGGTGTACGCGAAGATGTCGGAGATGATCCGCATCGACGGCTGCGGCGGGTAGATGTAGGTGTTGCGGACCATGAACTCCTTGAGGATGTCGTTCTGGATGGTCCCGGCCAGCTGCTCGGGCCGCACGCCCTGCTCCTCGGCCGCCACGATGTAGAGCGCCATGACGGGCAGCACCGCGCCGTTCATGGTCATCGACACGCTCATCTTGTCCAGCGGGATGCCGTCGAACAGCTGCCGCATGTCGTAGATGGAGTCGATCGCCACGCCCGCCATGCCGACGTCACCGGCGACGCGCGGGTGGTCGGAGTCGTAGCCGCGGTGGGTGGCCAGGTCGAAGGCGACCGACAGGCCCTTCTGCCCGGCCGCGAGGTTGCGGCGGTAGAAGGCGTTGGACTCGGACGCGGTGGAGAACCCGGCGTACTGGCGGATCGTCCACGGCTGGTTGACGTACATCGTCGGGTACGGGCCGCGCAGGAACGGCGCGATGCCCGGGTACGTGCGCAGGAAGTCCAGACCGGCGGTGTCCTCGGCGGTGTAGAGCGGCTTGATGCCGATGCCCTCGGGGGTTTCCCAGGTCAGGGCGTCGGCGCCCTTGCCGGTGCTCGAGTGGAGCGCCTCGGCCCAGCCGGTCTGACTGCCCGGGTCGGGGATGCCGAGTTCGACGTCGGTGAAGTCGGGGATGGCCATCACTTCACTCCCAGCGTGTCGAGGATGGCGGCCAGGGCAGCGAGGGCGTCGCAGCCCGCGTGCACGTACGTGTCGACGCCCGGGTACTGCCCCTTGCCCGCGAGGATCACCCGCCTGGCGCCGGCTTCCTTGAGCTGCTTCGCGGTGTCCGCCGCGTGCTCGGCGTAGAGCTTGTCGGTGCCACACAGGCAGGCGACCGTCGCGCCGCTCTCGCGGAAGGCGGCGACCACGTCCTCGACCGCGCCCGGGTTGAGCGGTTCGATGCCGCCGGCCTGGAGGAGGTTGGACGCGAAGGTCGCGCGGGCGGTGTGCGCGGCGACCGGGCCGAGCGTGGCGAGGAAGACCTTCGGCCGCTCACCCGTCTCGGCGAGGTGCGCGTCGGAGCGGTCCCGCAGCTCCTCGTAGGCCTGCGCGTACCGCACGCGCGGCAGCCCGCCCTCGTCCACAACGGACGGAGCCGGGGTGCGCTCGACCGGTTTCTCGTGCAGGTCCGGGAACTCGCTGACGCCGGTGATCGGGTCCTTGCGGGTGGCCAGGCGCTTCTGCCGCGCCGCCCAGGTCTCCGCGAGCCGGGCCGCGAGCGCGCCGGAGTCCAGGACCGCCTCGATGCCGCCCTGCCGCTCGATCTCGGTGAACTCGCGCCAGGCCGCGTTGGCCAGCGCGTCGGTCAGGTTCTCCACGTACCAGGAGCCGCCTGCCGGGTCGATCACGCCGGACAGCTTCGATTCCTCCAGCAGGATCGACTGGGTGTTGCGGGCGATCCGTCGGGAGAAGGAGTCGGGCAGCCCGATCGCGAAGTCGAACGGCAGGACGGTGACCGCGTCCGCGCCGCCGACACCGGCGGCAAAGCAGGCGACGGTGCTGCGCAGCATGTTCACCCACGGGTCGCGGCGGGTGAACATCGCGGGCGAGGTGACGGCGTGCTGGCGCATGCCGCGGCCTGCGGTCGCGCCGGACACCTCGCACACCCGCGCCCACAGGCGGCGGGCGGCGCGCAGCTTGGCGATGGTGAGGAACTGGTCGGCGGTCGCGGCGAAGCGGAACTCGAGCTGGTCGGCGGCCGCGTCCACGCTCAGCCGGGCGTCGGTGAGGGCACGCAGGTAGGCCACCCCGGCGGCGATGGCGGCGCCGAGTTCCTGCGCGTCGGAACCGCCCGCCTCGTGGTAGGGCAGGGCGTTGACGACCAGCGTGCGCAGCTTCGGGTGCTTGGCGGACAGGCGGGCCGCGAGCGCGGCGGCGGGGGCGGTGTCGTGCGGCCGGCCGGTGCGGGCACGCAGGGCGATCGGGTCGGCGCCTATGGTCCCGGTGACCTCGCTGTCCGGGATGTTCTTTTCGGCGAGCAGCCCGAGCAGCGCGTCGGCGGCGGCCTCGTAGTCGGCGCCGGGGTCGAGCACGATCGGCGCGAGGTCGAGGTAGACCTCGTTGAGTGCGTCGGCGAGGGCGTCCAGTGGCAGTGCGTCACCACCGACGCGCAGCCACACCGAGGAGGCGCCGTTCTCCAGGTCGGCGAGGACGGCCTTGTTGGTCTCGGCCGCGTCGGCGCCGCCGTGCAGGACGCGCACGTCCCAGCCGGTGTCGACGTTGCCTTCGGCCCGCGCGCCCCGCACGTACGGGGGCAGGCCGGGGAACCCGGCGGGCGCGGCGGCGTCGTCCGCCGTGTAGAGCGGCTGGATCTCGATGCCGTCGTAGGTCTTGCTGGTCAGGAGGCTTTCCGGGGCGCCGTCGAAGTCCTCCGGCAGCACTCCGCTCTTCGTCAGCACCCCCGCCACGAGGCGTTGCCAGTCCTCGTGCCGCGGCGTCCCGAACTCGGCGGCGAGGGCCAGCTCGTCCGGTGAATCCGGGGTGGGCGCCGTTGTCCCAGCCTGAGTCATAGGTCTGATGGTAGGGGGCGGGCAAGGGGCGCGATTGTGACTCTGCTCGCGGCCCGGCAGCGCCCGCAGTCACCGAGCGCGCATCCGCAACAATGGTGCCGTGGCGAGTTCGAGCGAGGAGACCAGGGTGGTGGCCGGGCGGTACCGGCTGCGCTCCGTGCTGGGCTCCGGCTCGATGGGCACGGTGTGGTCGGCCTACGACGAGTTCCTGCACCGGCCGGTCGCGGTGAAGGAGATCCTGCTGCCGCCCGGGGTCACCGCGGGCCAGGCGAACGAGCTGCGTGAGCGGACGCTGCGCGAGGCCAGGGCCATCGCCGTGCTGTCTCACCCGAACGTGATCACCCTGCACGACGTCGCACGTCAGGACGGCGAGCCGTTCGTCGTGATGGAGCTGCTGCCGTCGCACAGCCTCGCCGAGCTGATCCGCGACCACGGGCCGCTGTCGGTCGAGCAGGCCGCCGCGGTAGGTGACGCGGTGGCCGCGGCGCTGGGGGCCGCGCACAACGCGGGCATCACGCACCGTGACGTGAAGCCGGGGAACGTGCTGGTCGCGGAGGACGGGCGGATCAAGCTCACCGATTTCGGCATCGCCCGGAACGTGTCGGACGCGTCGATGACCCGTACCGGGATGACGCTGGGTTCGCCGGCGTACATCGCCCCGGAGGTGGCTTCCGGCAAAGCCGTCACCCCGGCCGCGGACCTGTGGGGTCTGGGCGCGACGTTGTTCTGCGCGGTGGAGGGCCACCCGCCGTACGACGCGGACGGCGACCCGCTGGAGACGATCGGGAAGGTCGTGAAGGGCGAGGTGCCGCGGCCGTCGCCCGGTCCGCTCGCGCCGTTGATCACCGCGTTGATGGCGAAGGAGCCGCGGGACCGGTTGCCGCTGGCGCAGGTGCGGCGGCAGTTGTACCCGATACTGGAGAAGGCGCCGCGGGTCCTGTTCGGACCGGAGATGTTCGCCGCGGCGAGCGGTCAGCGCGAGGAGGCCACCGACACTCGGGAGATCTCGGCGAGCCCGGTGCTGGAGGACGGTGCCGCGGAGGCGAGCGGTGAGCTGGCGGCCGATCCCGGTCCCCTGCCGTTCGGCCCGCCCCGCGCGGAGGCGAGCAACGAGCTGGCCGCCGATCCAGGGCCGTTGCCGTTCGGGCAGCCTCGTCCGGCCGACACGCTGGCCGCGCCCCGCCCGGCTGCCACGCTGGCGGCACCGGCCACGGCCGGCCGCAGCACTACGGCGACGGTGTTGCTGGTGGTGGCTTCGCTGGTGCTGTTCGTGGCCGCCGCGTTCGGCGGTTTCGTCGCGGCGCGGGTGATCGGGGCGCAGCCGGTGGCGCCCCCGTCGCGGGACGAGACGTCCGCGCCGTCGGTCCCGCAGCCCACGGTCTTCGAGCGGCGCACGGGCGAGGCGTCGAGCGTCAAGGGAGCCCAGGACGGCACCTTCACGGTCGACGTGCCTGCCGACTGGACGCGGTTCACGAGCTCCCAGGCCGGCGACGACCTGCCCCTGTCGACGCTGGTGCAGTTCGTCTCCGCGGACGGCTCGCAGATGCTGGCGGTGAACCACTTCCCGAAGTACTTCCCCGGCAACGACATCGCCGACTACGTCAAGGCGCTGGAGAAGAGCCGCTCGAACGGCGAGTTCAAGCTGGTCAACCAGGCGAAGCTGGCCGAGCAGGACGGCCTGACGATGATGTACCGGACGATCGACAGGGCCCCCGCGGGATCCGTGAGCCGCACGACGTACGCGAAGGTGTTCAAGCAGGGCACCAGCCTGTGGGCAGTCAGCGTGACGGTGCCGACGGAACAGGAAGAGACCGCGAAGACCGCGCTCTACGACCGCATCCTGCCCACCTTCCAGGTGACCGGCTAACAGCGGCAGCAGCAGGCCCGCCCCCAACCGCCAGCCGGCAACGCGAGAAGACCGACTACCCCAACCAGACCTCCCCCGCCCCCGACCCACAGCCGATCTTTAGTCGCCGACCAGCCGTGTCAAGGCACGCTTTCCCGCCTTGACACGGCTGCTCGGCGACTGAAACACACTCAGGCATCGGGGGCGGGGGAGGTCGGAAGGTGACCTTTCGAGCGCCGTGAGGCGCACCCGCCCGCAGGGCGGACTCCCCGCCGCGCGACAGCGCGGGTTTAAAGATCAAGAGATAGTCCTCGCCGGACGGGCAGGCTCCGGGATGACCAGGGGACCGTTGTCGTCTCACCTCGGGTGGGTGGTCGCCGGGTGGTCATCCCGTCGCCTTCCGGTTTGTGCATATCACCTTGAGCCAGGGCCGCAAGGTTGGCATGTTCGGCCGCCGGTTGGCAGCGCAGGTTGCGGCCCTGGCTCAAGGTGATCGCGCCGGTGTCAGGCGACGGGATGACCACCCAGCTTCTTGGGTTGGGTTGGGGCACGGCGGCAGCGCACCGCTGGGAAGATGGGCCCATGACCGAACAAGATGTGGCGTCGGCTGCTGCCGCCACCATCGCGGAGCGCACCGGGTTCGCCAAGCACGACATCGCAGTGGTGCTGGGCTCCGGGTGGCGTCCCGCGGCGGACGTGATCGGCGAGCCCGAGGCGGAGATCCCGCTCGGTGAGCTGCCCGGCTTCGAGACCCCGACCGCCGTCGGGCACGGCGGCACCGTCCGCTCCGTGGACGTGGACGGCAAGCGCACCCTGGTGCTCCTCGGCCGCACCCACCTGTACGAGGGCAAGGGCGTGGGCCGCGTCGTGCACAACGTGCGCACTGCCGCCGCCGCGGGGGTGAAGTCCGTTCTGCTCACCAACGCCGCCGGCGGGCTGCGCGACGACTACCAGGTCGGCCAGCCCGTGCTGATCTGCGACCACCTCAACATGACCGCGACCTCCCCCATCACCGGCGCGAACTTCGTCGACCTCGTCGACCTGTACTCGCACCGCCTGCGTGACCTCGCGCGCGAGATCGACCCGAGCCTCACCGAGGGCGTCTACGCCGGCCTGCCCGGCCCCCACTTCGAGACCCCCGCCGAGATCCGCATGCTGCGCACGCTCGGCGCCGACCTGGTCGGCATGTCGACCGTCCTCGAAGCGATCGCCGCGCGCGCCGCCGGTGTCGAGGTGTTCGGGCTGTCCCTGGTGACCAACCTGGCCGCGGGCATGACCGGCGAACCGTTGAGCCACCAGGAGGTCCTGGAGGCCGGACGCGCGTCGGCCGAGAAGATGGGCACCCTGCTGCGCCGGCTCGTCGCGCGCGCATGAGCCGCCTCACCCCCGAACTCCGCGACCGCGCGATCCGCTGGATCGCGGACGACGTCGACCCGGCCGCGCGGCAGGAGTTGCAGGCCGTGCTCGCCGCTGCGATGAACGGCGCCTCCGACGCGGTGACCGACCTTGCCGACCGGATGGCCGGTCCGCTCGAGTTCGGCACCGCCGGGTTGCGCGGCCCCGTCCGGGCCGGACCGAACGGCATGAACACCGCCGTCGTCGTCCGCACCACCGCCGGGGTCGCGACCTGGCTGACCGCGCACGGCCACGCCGGCCGGATCGTCGTCGTCGGCCGGGACGCCCGGCACGGCTCGGCGGAGTTCGCGACCGCGGCGGCCGAGGTGCTGCACGCGGCCGGGTTCGACGTCCGGGTCCTGCCCCGCCCCCTGCCGACGCCGCTGGTGGCGTTCGCGACGAAGCACCTCGGCGCGGCCGCGGGCATCCAGATCACCGCGTCGCACAACCCGCCCGCCGACAACGGCTACAAGCTCTACGACGACGTCGCGATCCAGATCGTGCCGCCCGCCGACGCCGAGATCGAAGCCGCGATCGCCGCCGCTCCCGGCGCGATCAGTGTGCCCCGCAAACCGGGTGCGACGGTGCTCGGCGACGAGATCCTCAACGAGTACCTGTACCGGGTTTCCCAGGTCCCGCGGTCGCCGCACCGCGGGCTGCGGATCGCCGCGACCGCCCTGCACGGGGTCGGCGCCGAGGTCCTGCGTGAGGCCCTGTCCCGGGCCGGGTTCACCGACGTGCACCTGGTGGCCGAGCAGTCGGCGCCGGACGCGGACTTCCCGACGGTGTCCTTCCCCAACCCGGAAGAGCCGGGCGCGACGGACCTGCTGCTCGCGCTGGCCGCGGAGGTCGACGCCGACCTCGCCATCGCGCTGGACCCGGACGCGGATCGCTGCGCGGTCGGTGTGCCGGACGCGACCGGTGAGTGGCGCATGCTCCGCGGGGACGAGACCGGGGTCCTGCTCGGCGAGTACGTCCTGTCGACGACGAGCAACCCGGACCCGCTGGTGGCGACGACGATCGTGTCGGCCGCCATGCTGGGCGACATCGCCAGGGCTCGCGGCGCCCGGTATGCGGAGACGCTGACCGGCTTCAAGTGGCTCACCCGCTCCGGCGAGGGGCTGGTGTTCGCCTACGAGGAGGCGCTGGGGCTGTGTGTGAACCCGGACTTCGTGCGGGACAAGGACGGCATCGCCGCGGCGACCCTCGCCTGTGATCTGGCTGCGAAGCTGAAGGCCGAGGGCCGGTCGCTGCTCGACGAGCTGGACCGGCTGGCCGTCGCGCACGGGGTGTACGTCACGGACCAGGTGTCGTTGCGGGTGACGGACTTGTCGGTCCGCGGGCAGCTCATGGCACGCCTGCGGAAGTCGCCGCCGACCGAGCTGGCCGGCGCGGCCGTGGAGATGGCGGACCTGTTGCCGGAGACGGATGCGTTGCGCATCGCCGGCGGCGGGTTGCGGGTCGTGATCCGCCCGTCGGGCACCGAGCCGAAGTTGAAGTGCTACCTGCAGGTGACGCGGCCGGTGCCGGATGAGGCGGCTCTGGCTGAGGTGCGAGTGGATGCGACGTCGACGATGGCGGCGTTGCGCGCCGACGTGGAGGCTCTGCTGGCTTGATCGTCCGGTGCTGTCCTCTCATTCGGGGCAGCACCGCACCACAAAAAGCTCGAGGCCCCGGGAGAACTTTTCACAGTTCTCGACCGGGGCCTCGAGTATCAAGTTAA
>NZ_AFWY03000080.1:0-21759 GCF_000231075.2 Amycolatopsis sp. ATCC 39116
CACGCCGCCCAGCGGGCTCCCGCAGGCCGGTGGCGGCAGCCGCAGCTACCCGGCGCCGCGCACGAGCACCAGCCAGGGCAGCCTGCCCAGCCGGGCGGTCCCGGTGACCGACGACTCGTCCGACGACGACGTGGACGTCCCGCCGTTCATGCGGCGCTGACCCCGCGCCGGGCCTGACCCGCGGTCAGGCCCGGTGGTGCTGTTCGAGTTCGTCGATGGCGCGGGACAGCGTCCAGCGTTCGTCCTCGGACAGCTCCCACGGCAGGTGGTCCCGCAGCGCGGCGTCGAGCCGCTCGGCGACCACGACCTCCAGGATGTCCGGCACCCCGGCGCCCATCAGCAGCTCGGCCAGCGGCACCGACCAGTGGGGGTGCGGGAACCGCGCCGCGTGGCGGCTCGCCCGCGCCGCCTGCCAGATCCGCCGCGTCGCCTCGGGTCCGTCGAACCGGACGGCGTCCTGCAGCAGCCGGCACCAGCCGAGGTCGGAGACCTCCATCGCCCCGCTGAACTCACCCCACAGGTCGGCCTCGCCGATCTCGCGGAACAACACCAGCGCTCCGGCGCGGTCGCCCGCCGCGTAGCGCGCGTCGGCCTCGTCGAGCTTCGCCTTGAGCCGCCCGCTCGCGGTCGTGCCGTGCTCGGCGAGGTACTCCTCGTGGTCGCGGGCGAGGTGGGCGACGTCCGGCACCCGGAGGGTGACGTCCCACAGGCCCTCCGCCTCCTCTTCCGGGACGCCGTGCTCCAGCGCTTCCTCCAGCAGGGCGATCGCGCGGTCGTTGTGCTCGTCCATCTCGCCGGGCCCGAGGAACTCGATGTCGTCCAGGTGCCCGTAGGCCCCGGCGAGCGCGAACGCGCCCCGCACCGCGGGATCCACCTCGTCCAGGCGCTCGTCCACGGCTTCGGCGATCCGGGTCCACTTCTCCCGGCCGGGCGGGGTGAACAGCGCGGCCAGGTCCGGCGGCAGCTGCCCGGAGGTGGCCAGTGCGCGGACGCTCGGGGGCACGGGTGGCATGTCCATGGCGGTGAGACCGGCCGAGCACCGCGTCCGGTTCCCAGTAGGCTCAGGGGAAACCAGGCGAGTGGAGGTAGTGGGACTTGCGCATCCGTCGGGTGGTCACGACCAGGGCGGGTGGCGTTTCGGCGCCGCCGTACGACACGTTCAACCTCGGCGACCACGTCGGTGACGACCCGGCCGCGGTAGAGGCCAACCGCAAGCGGCTCGGCACCGAGCTGGGTGTGGAGCGGGTGGCCTGGATGGAGCAGGTGCACGGCCGCACGGTCACCGTCGTCGACGGCAGTCAGACCGCGCCCGCCGAGGCCACCGACGCGCTCGTGACGAAGACCCCCGGCCTGCCCGTCGCCGTGCTCGTCGCGGACTGCGTGCCGGTGCTGCTGGGCGACCCGGAGACCGGCGTGGTGGCCGCGGTGCACGCCGGCCGTGTCGGCGCGCGCGTCGGGGTGCTGCCCGCCGCGCTCGAGGCGATGGTCGAGGCCGGCGCCGAGATGGGCCGCATCGAGGTGCTGCTCGGCCCGGCGATCTGCGGCGAGTGCTACGAGGTGCCCGCCGAGATGGCCGCCGACGTGGACAAGCACCTGCCCGGCAGCGCGACCCGCACCCGCGCCGGCAAGCCGGGGCTGGACCTGCGCGCCGGGCTGTGGCGCCAGCTCGCCGAGGCCGGCGTCGGCAAGGTCGGCGTCGACCCGCGCTGCACGGCCGAGGACCCGACCCTGTTCAGCTACCGGCGCGACGGCACCACCGGTCGCATCGCCGCGCTGACCTGGGCCGAGCCGGAATGAGCGACGAGCAGCGCCGGGAGGAGATCGCCAAGGCCCTCGAAGCCGTGGAGGCGCGCGTCGCCGACGCGTGCGCGGCGGCCGGGCGGCCGCGCGGCGAGGTGCGCCTGCTCGCCGTCACCAAGACCTTCCCCGCGACCGACGCGGCCCTGCTCACCGACCTCGGCCAGACCGACCTCGCGGAGAACCGCGACCAGGAGGCCGGCGCGAAGGCGGCCGAGGTGCGCGAGCTGCGGCCGGACGCGCGGCCGCGCTGGCACATGATCGGGCGGCTGCAGCGCAACAAGGCGCGGTCGGTGGTGCGCTGGGCCGACGAGGTCCAGTCCGTCGACTCGGTGCGGCTCGCCGACGCGCTCGCCAAGGCGCTGCGCAACGCGCACGAGGCGGGGGAGCGGTCCGGTCCGCTGGACGTCCTGATCCAGGCCAGCCTCGACGACGATCCGTCACGAGGCGGCTGTCCGCTCCCTCAGCTGGGTGAGCTGGCCGATCACATCGCCGGGCTGGACGGGCTGCGGCTGCGCGGGCTGATGGCGGTCGCGCCGCTGGGCGCCGACCCCGCCCCGGCCTTCGCGCGCCTGGCCGCCGCGGCCGCTGACCTCCGCCGGAGCCACCCGGACGCGGTCGAGTTGTCCGCGGGGATGAGTGGTGATCTTGAACCCGCCATCGCGCACGGTTCGACATGTGTGCGTGTCGGAACCGCGTTGCTCGGCGCCCGCGGTCTAGCCTCGCCGTAGCGAGATCACCCGGAAGTGAGCGATCGCGTCCGGGTAGTCAGGTGAGGGAGCGGCTAGGGAGAGGCATGAGCGCGCTGCAGAAGCTGAAGGCCTACTTCGGCATGATCCCGGCCGACAGTGACGGTTACGACGGCTACGACTCCTACGAGGCCGCCGACCGGTACGACGACGACTACCGCCGCGACTACGCGGACGAAGCCTACGACGGCTTCGACGAGGAGCCGCCGCCGCGTGCCCGCCGACGGTACCGCGACGGTTCCGACTACGACGAGGAGGGCCCGCTCCGCACGCGGCCGCGGTCGCCGGAGCCGCCGGTGCACGGCGCGCTCGCGGTCGAGCGGCAGCCGGAGCCGGTGGCGCGGCTGCGCCCGGTGCCGGAGCCGGCCAGGGCGTCGGCGCCGCGGGACGCGCTCGGGCGGATCACCACGCTGCACCCGACTAGCTACGTCGAGGCGCGGGGGATCGGCGAGGCCTACCGCGAGGGCATCCCGGTGATCATCAACCTGACCCAGATGGAGAACGCGGACGCCAAGCGTCTCGTGGACTTCGCGGCCGGGCTGGCGTTCGCGCTGCGCGGCTCGATGGACAAGATCACCAACAAGGTGTTCCTCCTCTCGCCGCCGGACGTGGAGGTGACCGCGGAGGAGCGCCGCCGGATCGCCGAGGGCGGGTTGTTCCTCCGTCACTGAGCGCGATCGCCGGTTCCCGGAAATGGGGTGGAACGGTGTGATGGCACAACTACAGGTCGTAACAATTTAGGCCGAACGGGTGAAACCGTTGGCTAAATCACAGTTCGATTACGTGACCCGGGCACACCGGGCGTTCCGGGTGCTCCCGGGGTCACGGCGATGTGGCAGAGTGGTGTTCGTGGATGCGGTCCGGCTAGTCCTCTACTACGTGCTGTTCGTCTTTTGGCTGCTGCTCACAGCGCGTGTCGTGGTGGAGCTCGTGCGAGCCTTCGCACGGGATTGGCGCCCCGCGGGCGGGGTTGCGGTGACGCTGGAGACCATCTACACAGTGACCGATCCTCCGGTCCGCGTGGTGCGGAGGATCATTCCGATGGTTCGCATTGGCGGCGTCGGACTGGACTTATCGATTATGGTGCTGCTGTTGGTTGTGTTCATACTGATGCAACTGGCGCTTCCTGGGTGACTTCGGGGGAACCCAGGTGTCGGAGCAGGCCATGGAGTGCGTGAGGTGATCTGATGTCGTTGACCCCCGCTGACGTGCATAACGTTGCGTTCAGCAAGCCACCCATCGGCAAGCGGGGCTACAACGAGGACGAGGTGGACGCGTTCCTCGACCTGGTGGAGACCGAGCTCGCGCGGCTCATCGAGGACAACAACGAGCTGCGCCAGCAGGTCGAGCAGCTCGACGCCGAGCTCGAAGGCACCCGTGCCGACCTCGAAGCCGCCCGCGCCGGTGCCGGCCCGCAGGAGCGCCGCCTGGCGCCCGTGCCGCCGCCCTCGGCCGCCGAGCAGACCCAGGCCCACCCGATGTCGGACGGCGGCGAGCCGAACGTGCAGGCGGCGAAGGTCCTCGGCCTGGCCCAGGAGATGGCCGACCGGCTGACCGCCGAGGCCAAGACCGAGTCCGACGGCATGCTCGCCGAGGCTCGCGCGAAGTCCGAGCAGCTGCTCTCCGACGCCCGCACCAAGGCCGACTCGATGGTCAACGAGGCGCGCACGCGAGCGGAGAACATGCTCAACGACGCCCGCACGCGTGCCGAGACGCTGGAGCGGCAGGCGCGCGACAAGGCGACGACCATGGAGCGCGAGGCTCAGCGCAAGTACACCGAGACCATGAACACGATGAACAGCGAGAAGACCGCGCTGGGCAAGAAGATCGAGGAACTGCGCACCATCGAGCGGGAGTACCGCACCCGGCTGCGCGGGTTCCTGGAGTCCCAGCTGCGCGAACTCGACGACCGCGGCTCGGCCGCGCCCGCGTCGGCGTCCTCGAACTCGGGACAGGCCGGCGCCGGATCGGGCAGCGGCCAGGGCTACTCGTTCGGTCCTCGCGCCGAGGCGGGCTGAGCTTCCCGGTGACGGTTCCGGCACTCCGCGTGGGAGGGTCGGAACCGTTCCGGGCGTGGTTCGTGTTGTAATTCAGCGTGCTCTTCATCGTTCTGGTCCTGGTTCTGGCCGCGCTGGGGTTGCTGATCGCGGCCCTGATCACGGCGAACTCGCTGTGGGCGTGGATCTCGATCGGCCTGTCGGTCGCCGCCGGGCTGCTGCTGGTGGTCGACTTCGTGCGGCGCCGGGTGGCCCGCCGCCGTGCGTCCGCGGTGGCGGAGCCTGCCGAGGAGCCAGGGGACGAGCCCACCGTCGCCGCGTCGGCGGACGACGACGAGCCGTCGGCGCCGGAAGCCACGGCGGTGGAGAAGCCGGCGGACGAGCCGGCCCCGGAGAGCCCGGCCGAGGTCGAGGACGCGCCGGCGGACCAGACGGCGCTGATCCCCACGGCCGGTGAGCTCGTCGGCACGGCCGAGGAGGGCGAGCCGGGCGAGGAGCCGACGAACCCGGCGGACGCGAAGATCGTGGACGAGCTGGACGTCGAGGTCGTGGTCGTGGACGAGCACCCGCGATACCACCTGACGGACTGCGGCTGGCTCGCCGACCGCGACACCATCCCGATCTCGGTGAAGGAAGCCCGGGACCTTGGCTTCACACCGTGCGCGCGTTGCGCCCCGGACGCCCACCTGGCCGAGGCGCACCGCGCGAAGGCCTGAGTCGTCGCCGGGCTGCGTGCTCGCGGTACGTGGTCTCGGTGAGGGGAGCCGGGGATCTTGGCCTGAGGGCGGTCGCAAGGGTGTGCGGTGTGCTCGGCGGTACGTGGTCTCGGTGAAGGAAGCCGGGTTTCATGCCGTGCGCGCGTTGCGCCCCGGACGCCCATCTGGCCGAGGCACACCGCGCGAAGGCCTGAGGCGGTCACCCCGCTGCGTTGCCGATGCCACCCGGAAAACCGCAGCCCTCACGCCAGCCGCACCCCGAGTAGCTCGGCGAGCGCGTCCGCCCCGGTGGGGGTGAGCCGGAGCGCTCGGTGGCCCGGCCGGCGCCTCGTCACCCAGTTCCGCTCGAGGAACCGCTCCGCGAGCGCCGCGCCCAGTTCGCCCGCCAGGTGGTGCCGCTGTTCCGACCAGTCCAGGCAGAACCTCAGCAACGGCCGCCGCCCGCGGCCCGCGTCGACGGCGGCCAGGTCGAGCCCGAGCGCCGCCAGCACCTCCGCCGCCGCCGGGCCGACGGCGTACGGGTGCTCGCTCAGGGGCTGCGACAGCCGGTCGCCCGGTCGCCGGGCCGTGCCGCGGACGCCGTCCACCGCGACCAGCGCCCCGCGCTCCACCAACGCGGCCGTGACCTCGACACCGAGCCGCCCGGCCAGGTGGTCGTAACAGGTCCGCGCGAACCGCAGCGCCTGCGCCCGGGTACCCGACCGCAGCGACGTCACCGGCCGGGCGGGGGAGAAGCGCGCGAGCGTTTCGAGGATCTCGACGGCATCCGGTCGCAGCCGGTAGAAGCGGTGCCGCCCGGACCGCTCCGCCTCGACGAGCCCCGCCTCCCGCAGCTTCGCCAGGTGCGCGCTGACCCCGGGCGCGGACAACCCGGCCTCCACCGCGAGCACGGACGCCGCGAGAGCCCGCCCGTCGGCGAGCGCCGTCAGCACCCGCACGCGGGCCGGATCCGCGAACAGCGCCGCGGTGCGTGCGATGTCGACGTCGCCTCCGCTCATGGACCCAGCATGCCGCGGGAACACTTCCGCCGCCGCCGAAGTGTCCCGACGCGCCCGGTGATCCTTTGTGGACTCGGCGTCCGGTGGCGAGATCTCGCGGTCGACGGGCATCGGATTACTACTTGGCTGTCGGAAAAGCAGCCCGGTCATGGTCCACTATGGATGGCCGTCCGGGCCTTGCGGACCGTCGGGTAGGCGTTCAGACTGGCCCACCACGCACATTCGCCGGTGTCGCCTCTTTCTTCTGTCGCAACCGGAAAACACGGACAAACAGGGTGATTTCATGGCCCGGCACCTCATGGGCCGACGCGACGAGCACGCTGCCGCCCAGTACGCCGACCCCGGCCTCGTGCGCGGCTACGCCGCGGCCTACGAGTCGGGGCGCGCCACCCGGTACTTCCAGTCGCGGCTGCACCTGGTCGACGAGGCGCTGCGGCCGGCTTCCGGCGCGCTGCTGGACGTGGGGTGCGGGCCGGGGATGCTCGTGCGCCACCTGCTCGACACCAGGCCGGCCGGCTTCCGGATCACCGCCTGCGACCGGTCGGCCGCGATGATCGAAGCCGTGGCCGAGCGCGCCGGCGCCGACGACGTCGAACTCGCCGTCGCCCGGATCGAGGACATGCCGTTCCCCGACGGCGCGTTCGACGTGGTCGTGGCCATGGGCGTGCTGGAGTACGCGCGCGCCCGGGACGGCGTGCGCGAACTGGCCCGGGTCCTGCGGCCGGGCGGGCTGGCCGTGGTGACCATGCTCAACCCGCTGAGTCCCTACCGGCTCGTCGAATGGTCCCTGTACTGGCCGTTCCTCCGGTTGCTCGGGAAGGTGGAGCGGCTGGCCGGCGTTCCGCCGGGGAAGCGGCACACCGTGCCCAAGAGCGGCATCCGCGCGCTTCCGGCGGCCCGGCTGCGCCGCATGCTCCGCGGCGCCGGGCTCGAGCCCGCGGACCCGGTGTACTACGACGTGACGCCGTTCGTGCCGCCCCTGGACAAGGTGTTCCGCCGGTGGCGGCGGGAATGGCGCGGCCGCCTGGACCGGACGGTCAGCCGCGGGCCCGGCCGGTGGCTGGGCACCGGATACCTGGTCACCGCCCGGCGATCCGGGCGCGCGCCGGCGGGCCGGACCGCGTCGGCGACCGCACGGCGAGTCTGACCGGGCGTGCCGGCCGGGGATGAGCAGCCGCGCCGGTCCGCCGCGACACTTCCAGCCCGGTGGAAGCGAATCCGCGGTCTGCTGGACCCATGCCCGACCGCCGCGCCACCGTCCTGTTCACCCAGTGCGCCGGGATGTTCCTGGTGCAGCTCGACGTCACCGTGGTCAACGTCGCGCTGCCGGACATCGGCGCCGCCGTCGGCGCGGACGTGCCCGCGCTGCAGTGGGTCGTCGACGGCTACACCGTCGCGCTCGCCGCGCTGCTGCTGACCGGCGGGGCGCTCGGTGACGTACTCGGCCACCGCCGGGTCGTGCTGGCCGGGCTGGGGATCTTCGGCGCGGCCTCCGCGGGGTGCGCCCTCGCACCCGGCAGCGCCGCCCTGGTCGCCGCGCGCGTCGCGCAGGGAGCCGGGGCCGCGCTGCTGCTCCCCGGGACCCTGGCGGTGATCACCCGCGCCTTCCCCGGCCGCCGGGAACAGGCCAGGGCGCTCGGCTTCTGGGCCGGGGTCTCCGCGCTGGCCCTGGCCGCGGGTCCGATGCTGGGCGGCCTGCTCGTCACCGCCACCGGCTGGCGCTCGCTGTTCTGGATCAACGTGCCGCTGACCGCCCTCGCGGCCGCAGGGACCCTCCGCGTCCCTGCCGGCCGGCCTGCCGCCGGGCGCGTGGACGTCGCGGGCACCGTCACCGGCGCCACCGCGCTCGCCGCGCTGGTCTACGCGGTCATCCAGTCCAGCGCGCCCGCCGCGGTCCTCGGCGTGGCCGCCGCCGTGGCGTTCCTGGCCGCCGAACGCCGCAGCTCCGCCCCGATGCTGCCGCTGACCCTGCTGCGCTCGCGCACCTTCGCCGCGGCCAACCTCGTCGCCGGCGCGATGAACTTCGCCGGCCTCGGCACGATCCTGCTCGCCACGCTCTACCTGCAGGGCGTCCACCACGCGACCCCGCCGGCCGCGGCACTGGCGATGCTGCCCGGGTTCCTGCCGCTGTCGCTGCTCGCGCCGGTCACCGGGCGGCTCACCGCGCGCTTCGGCCCGCGCCCGGTGATGATCGCCGGGCTGCTCACCGGCTCGGCCGGGCTGCTCGGCCTGCTGCGGGTCACCGCGACCAGCACGATCACCGGCGCGTTCCTGCCCGCGTTCGCCCTGGTCGGCGTGGGGCTGGGCCTGCTCACCGCGGCCGTCGTCGCCGCGGCCGTCGGCGGCGTCCCGGCGGACCGGGCCGGCATCGCCAGCGGCGTCAACAACACCGCGCGGCAGGCCTGCGGCGCGCTCGGCATCGCCACGTTCGGCGCGATCGCGGGCAGCCCCGCCCGGCCGGCCGCGTTCGTGCACGGGCTGCACGCCGCGGCCGTCCTCGGCGCCGCGCTGTGGCTGGCCGCCGCCGTGCTCACCGCCGCCGCGGTCGGCCGACCCTGAGCGAAACCCGGTTGCGGCAGGCGGCTAACCTGGAAGGACACGGCGTCGATCCGGCCATCACCGGGGAGCCTCCGGAAGAACGGGACCCGGTGGTCCTCAGTAGAACCGGACGGGTACGGCCCGTCACAGCCGTCAACGAAGAGGCCCGCTCGGTGAGCGGGCAAACGGGGTGGTACCGCGGAAGCGGCGCTCAGGTGGCGCCTTTTCGTCCCCGTGCTGGATCCCCAGCGGATCCGCCACGAGAGCGACGAGCACCCGCGAGGAGCGCACCGATGTACCCGAAGGCTCCGCTCGGCGACGGGCCGGCAGGCCAGGTCCCGTCCCAGCCGTCCTTCCCGGCGCTGGAGACCAGCGTGCTGGCCTACTGGGAGTCCGACCGGACCTTCCAGGCCACCATCGACGCGCGCGAACCGGGGACGAACGGCAGCAACGAGTACGTCTTCTACGACGGCCCGCCGTTCGCCAACGGCCTGCCGCACTACGGCCACCTCCTGACCGGTTACGTCAAGGACATCGTGCCGCGGTACCAGACCATGCGCGGCCGCCGCGTCGAGCGCCGCTTCGGCTGGGACACCCACGGCCTGCCCGCGGAGCTGGAGGCCGAGCGGCAGCTCGGGATCACCGACAAGTCGCAGATCGACGAGATGGGCATCGCCGCGTTCAACGAGGCGTGCCGCGAGTCCGTCCTGCGCTACACGAACGAGTGGCGCGAGTACGTCACCCGCCAGGCCCGCTGGGTCGACTTCGACCACGACTACAAGACGCTCGACGTCACCTTCATGGAGTCGGTGATCTGGGCGTTCAAGCAGCTGTGGGACAAGGGCCTGGTCTACGAGGGCTACCGCGTGCTGCCCTACTGCTGGCGCGACGAGACGCCGCTGTCCAACCACGAGCTGCGGATGGACGACGACACCTACGCCAACCGCCAGGACCCGGCGCTGACCGTCGGGTTCCGCGCCGAGGGCAACGGCACCGACCTGGACGGCGCCTACCTGCTGATCTGGACCACCACGCCGTGGACCCTGCCGTCCAACCAGGCGGTCGCGGTGCACCCGGACGTGGACTACGTCGTGGTCGAGCAGGACGGGAAGCGGTTCCTGCTCGCCGAGCCGCGCGTCGCCGCCTACGCCAGGGAACTCGGCGAGGAGCCGGCCGTGGTGGCCCGGTACCGGGGCGCCGACCTGGCCGGCGTGAAGTACGCGCCGCCGTTCCCGTACTTCCTCGGCAACGAGAACTCGCACCAGGTGCTGCTGGCCGACTTCGTCACCACCGACGACGGCACCGGCATCGTGCACATGGCCCCGGCCTACGGTGAGGACGACAAGGCCGCCGGCGACGCCGCGGGCATCACCCCGGTCACCCCGGTCGACGCGCACGGCCGCTTCGACTCGACCGTGCCGGACTACGAGGGCCAGCAGGTCTTCGACGCCAACCCGGACATCATCAAGGACCTCAGGTACGGCACCGGATCCGCCGCCCGGCAGGGCGCGATCCTGCTGCGGCACGAGACCTACGAGCACTCCTACCCGCACTGCTGGCGCTGCCGGAACCCGCTGATCTACCGGGCGGTGTCGTCGTGGTTCGTCAAGGTGACCGCGTTCAAGGACCGCATGGTCGAGCTGAACCAGCAGATCACCTGGTACCCCGAGCACGTCAAGGACGGCCAGTTCGGCAAGTGGCTGGAGAACGCGCGCGACTGGTCGATCTCGCGCAACCGCTACTGGGGCACGCCGATCCCGGTGTGGATGTCGGACGACCCGGCCTACCCGCGGGTGGACGTGTACGGCTCGCTGGACGAGCTGGAGCGCGACTTCGGCGTGCGGCCCACCGACCTGCACCGCCCGCACATCGACCAGCTGACCCGGCCCAACCCGGACGACCCGACCGGGAAGTCCACCATGCGCCGGGTGCCCGAGGTACTGGACGTGTGGTTCGACTCGGGTTCGATGCCCTACGCCCAGGTGCACTACCCGTTCGAGAACGCCGAGTGGTTCGAGCACCACTACCCGGGCGACTTCATCGTCGAGTACATCGGGCAGACGCGCGGCTGGTTCTACACGCTGCACGTGCTCGCGACGGCGCTGTTCGACCGGCCGTCGTTCCGCACCTGCGTCTCGCACGGCATCGTGCTCGGCTCCGACGGGCAGAAGATGTCGAAGTCGCTGCGCAACTACCCGGACGTCAACGAGGTGTTCGACCGGGACGGCTCCGACGCGATGCGCTGGTACCTGATGGCCAGCCCGATCCTGCGCGGCGGCAACCTGATCGTCACCGAGAAGGGCATCCGCGACGCGGTGCGCCAGGCCGTGCTGCCGCTGTGGAACTCCTACTACTTCCTCGCGCTCTACGCCAACGCCGAGGGCGTGGAGGGTCAGTGGCGCACCGACTCCACGCACGTGCTGGACCGCTACATCCTGGCCAAGACCGGCGAGCTGGTCACCGACGTGCAGTCCGCTTTGGACACCTGCGACGTCGCGGGCGCCTGCGCCACCACGCGCGACTTCCTGGAAGTGCTGACGAACTGGTACGTGCGCCGGTCGCGCGAGCGGTTCTGGGCCGGTGACAAGGACGCGATCGACACCCTGCACACCGTGCTGGAGGTCGTGTCGCGGACGATGGCGCCGCTGCTTCCACTGACCACCGAGGTGGTGTGGCGCGGGCTCACCGGCGGCCGGTCGGTGCACCTGCAGGACTGGCCGCTGGTCGACGAGCTGCCCGCCGACGCCGCGCTGGTGACGGCGATGGACCGGGTCCGGCAGGTGTGCTCGTCGGCGCTGTCGCTGCGCAAGGCGAACAAGCTGCGCGTGCGGCTGCCGCTGGCGAAGATGCTCATCGCCGCCGATGACGCGGAGGCGCTGGCGGACTTCACCGACATCATCGCCGACGAGGTCAACGTCAAGTCGGTCGAGCTGAGCACGGACGTCGCCGCGCACGGCCGGTTCGAGGTCGCGGTCAACGCCCGCGCCGCCGGGCCGCGCCTGGGCCGGGACGTGCAGAAGGTGATCAAGGCCGTCAAGGCGGGCGACTGGACCACCTCGCCGTCCGGCGCCGTGGTGGCCGCCGGCATCGAACTCGCCGAGGGCGAGTACGAGCGGCGCCTGGTCGCCAAGGACGAGGGCGCCACCGCGGAGCTGCCCGGCGGCTCCGGCCTGGTCCAGCTGGACACCGCGGTGACCCCGGAGCTGGCCGCCGAGGGCGTGGCGCGGGACCTGGTCCGCGTCGTGCAGCAGGCGCGCCGCGACGCCGGGCTCGACGTGGCCGACCGGATCGCGCTGACCGTGGACGCGCCGGCGGACGTGGTCGCCGCGGCCAAGGCGCACGAGGAGTTCGTGGCGGGCGAAACCCTGGCGAACTCGGTGTCGTACGGGCACGTGGACGGCGGTTTCGCGGGCGCGGTCGGCGACGGCGACAAGATCACTGTGGCGGTAACGAAGGCCTCCTGATCACCGACAGACGGGGAAACACCAACAGGGGGTTTCGCCGGTGACTTGGCGCAGGTGGGTGCTGGCGGGTGGCGCGGCAGCGGTCGTCGCGATCGTCGTGGCGGCCGTTGTCGTCGTGTGGGGCGGGTCCTCGCCGGACAAACCCCAGGCCAGCGGCTCGGGCGCCGAGGACTCGGGCACGGTGGCTTCCCGGTTCCTGCTCGCCTTCGCCGAGGGCGACGCCGACGCGGCGGCGGCGCTGACCGACGACCCGCGCGCGGCGAGCGTGCTGATCGCCGACGCTCGCCGCGGCCTGGCCCCGATGTCCGTCTCGGCGCGGCTGGGCCAGGTCACGCCCGCCGCCACCCGGGCCACCGCGACGTTCCAGGTGAGCTGGACGATCGCGGCCGGGCAGGTGTGGTCCTACGACAACAGCCTCGACCTGGTGGCCGCCGACGGCCGCTGGCTCGTGCACTGGAGCCCCGCGGTGGTGCACCCGAAGCTGCGCGCCGGACAGCAGCTCGCGGTGCGCACGCGCGCGGGCAAGAACGCCGTGGTCGACCGCAACGGCAGGCCCGTCCTGACCTGGCAGGCGTCGGGCACGCAGGTGGCGGAGCCGGGTGTGGCGCCGCTGCTGGTGCCCGCGTTGCAGCGGACGGTGTCCGCGCGGTCGCAGGGCGGCTGGTCGGTGGTCAGCACGGATGTCGACGGCGCGGTGCAGGAAACGCTGTTCGGCCAGGGCGACGTCGAGGTGGCGGCGCTGACCACGACCCTGAGCCTGCCCACGCAGGCGGCGGCGCAGCGGGCGGTCGACTCGGCGGCGTACCCGGCGATGCTGGTGGCGATCCAGCCCTCGACCGGCGACCTGCTCGCGGTGGCCCAGAACGCGGCGGCCGGGGCCGAGCCGAAGGCGCTGAACGGCCTGTACGCGCCGGGGTCGACGTTCAAGATCGTCACCGCGGCGGCGTTGCTGGAGTCGGGCGCGGCCACCGCGGACACGATCGCGGACTGCCCGGCCACCGCGCGCATCGGGCAGCGCACGATCCCCAACGACGATCAGTTCTCCTTTCCGCCGCTGCCGCTGCACTCGGCGTTCGCGCACTCGTGCAACACCACGTTCGCGCAGCTCGCGTCGACGCTGCCGCCGGACGCGCTGGCCGACGCGGCGAGCGGGTTCGGCCTCAACGCCGACTTCGCCATCCCGGGCATCACCACCGAGGCGGGCAAGGTGGTCGCCACCACCAGCGGCGCCGAGCAGGTGGAGTCCGCGATCGGGCAGGGCACCGTGCAGGCGAGTCCGTTCGGCCTGGCCCTGATGGCGGCCACCGTCGCGCGCGGCGACGAGGTGACGCCGCGGCTGTGGCAGGAGCTGGAGACGTCGGTGAACACCGGCTACCGGGCGCCGTCCCGGGACGTGATCGCCGCGCTGCGGACGATGATGCGCGAGGTCGTCACCGGCGGCACCGCGACCGGGCTGCGCGGCAACGGCGTCGTGTACGGCAAGACCGGCACGGCGCAGTTCGGCGACGGCAGCCAGGCGAACGGGTGGTTCGCCGGGTACCGCGACGACGTGGCGTTCGCGGTGCTGCTGCTCGGGTCGGACTCCTCCAAGCCGGCCGTCACCGTGTCGTCGGCCTTCCTCGGCGCGCTGGGCTGACGTTTCGGCCGCGGCCGACGTGTGCGGCTACTACCGTGGCCGGTGTGGAGACGATCGCGCTGGCCGAGGTGGCCGCGGTGCTCGCCGACCCGAGCCGGGCGGCGATGTGCCTCGCCCTGCTCGACGGGCGGGCGTGGACCGTCGGGGAGCTGGCCCGCACGGCGGGGATCGCGCCGTCGACGGCGAGTGAGCATGTCAGCCGCCTGAAGGAGGCGGGGTTCGTGGCGGGGGTGAAGCAGGGGCGGCACGCCTACGTGCGGATCGCCGACCCGCGGGTGGCCGAGCTGATCGAGCACCTGGCGCAGCACGCCGGGCACCGGTCCGCCTCGGGGCTGCGCGAGTCGCTGCGCGTGCGGCGGCTGGCGTTCGCGCGCACCTGCTACGACCACCTGGCCGGCACGGTGGGCGTCGCCCTGCGTGACGGCATGATCCGGACGGGACTGGTCTCCGACGGGAACGGCCTCGCGCTGACCGGGCGCGGTCGTTCGGTGCTCGGCGAGCTGGGGGTGACGATCCCCGCCGGGCGGCGCCCGTTGCTGCGGGCGTGCCTCGACTGGACCGAGCGCCGCGACCACCTGGGCGGCGCACTCCCCGCGGCGCTGTTCGCGCGCGGCGTGGAGGCGGGCTGGTTCGTGCGGCGGCCGGATCGGGCGGTGGTGGTGACCGAGGCGGCGGGGGAGCCGCTGGCGCTGCTGGGTGCGGAGCTGCCTGCTGATCGCCCTGGGGTGGCCTGAGGTTGGTGTGGCCCTGGCAGGGGCTGCGCCGTGAGGCACGTCCCGCCGGCCACCGGTGCCCGCCGCTGGCCCGCCGTGTTCGCGCGGCCGGGAGCGGCATGCGGTGCAACCGGCGCCGCCCGGCCGCGCGCTCGTCGTCATCGTGTGCGCACCTGCCGTCGAGACGAGGCGGTGCGCAAGGTGCTCGCCCCGGTACTCCGTGCACCCGCTCGCGATCTTGTTGCGGGACAAGAGAAAAGCGGCCCTGACATGCCGGAAGACCCCACCGGGGCGCGGTCCGGCTCCTCGGTTCCTTATCCTGAAGCCTGACAATCCGGGCAGGGGAGGTGCGGGTGGGCGAGCTGCCGGTCGTGCTGGGGCTGGGCTCGGCCGTCCTGCTCGCCGCCGTGCTCGCGGTCCGCTTCTCCACCCGCCTCGGCCTGCCGTCGCTGCTGCTCTACCTCGCGATCGGCGTGCTGCTCGGCGAAGCCGGGTTCGGCATCCAGTTCTCCGACCCGTTCCTCACCCAGGCGCTGGGCCTGGCCGCCCTCGTCATGATCCTCACCGAGGGCGGCCTGACCACCCGCTGGTCGGCGGTGAAACCCGCGCTGGGCCAGGGAGTGGCACTGTCCACAGTGGCGGTCGGGCTGAGCATCGCGATCACCGGCCCCGCCCTGCACTGGCTGCTCGGCCTGGACTGGCGGATGGCGCTGCTGTGGGGCGCGGTGCTGGCCTCCACCGACTCGGCCGCCGTGTTCTCCGTGCTGCGCGGCGTCGGCGTGCCCCGGCGGATCGTGGGGGCGCTGGAACTGGAGTCCGGCATCAACGACGCCCCCGCCTACATCGCGGTCGTCGTGCTGGCCGAGGGCACCCGGATCGACTGGTCGCTGCCGCTGCTGGTGGTCTACGAACTCGGCGCCGGCCTGGTGCTCGGGCTGCTGCTCGGGCTGGCCGGGGCGTGGGCGCTGCGCCGCGCCGCCCTGCCGGCCACCGGGCTCTATCCACTCGCGACGGTCGCGGTGTGCGTGGTGGCCTACTCGTCCGGGCAGCTGCTGCACGCCTCCGGCCTGCTCGCCACCTACGTCGCGGCGGTCGTGCTGGGCAATTCGCGGCTGCCGCACCGCTCGGACACGCTGTCCTTCGCCGAGGGGCTCGGCTGGCTCGCCCAGATCGGGTTGTTCGTGCTGCTGGGCCTGTTCGCCTCGCCCGAACGGCTGCTGGAGTCGATCGTGCCGGGCCTGATCGCGGCCGCGGTGGTGCTGGTGTTCGCGCGGCCGGTGTCGGTGCTGGTGTCACAGCTGCCGTTCAAGGTGCCGGTGCGCGAGCAGGTGTTCCTGTCCTGGGCCGGGTTGCGCGGCGCGGTGCCGATCGTGCTCGCGATGATCCCGCTCTCCCAGGAGATGCCCGGCGCGCAACGGCTCGTGGACGCGGTGTTCGTGCTGGTGATCGTGCTCACCCTGGTGCAGGGCCTCACGCTCGGCCCGCTCGCGCGGGTGCTGCGGCTGAAGGCGGACACCGAGCCGAAGGAGATCGAGGTCGACGCCGCGCCGCTGGACGAGCTGCAGGCCGAGCTGCTCCAGGTCAAGATCCAGCACGGCTCGCGCCTGCACGGCGTGTACCTGTCGGAGCTGCGGCTGCCCGCCGGGGCGTCGCTGAGCCTGATCGTCCGCGACGGCCGCAGTTTCACCCCGCAGCGCACCGACCGGCTGCAGCGCGGCGACCAGATCCTGATCGTCAGCACCGAGTCCGCGCGGGAGGCGGCGGAGCGGCGCATCCGCGCGGTGGACCGGGCCGGGCCGCTGGCGCGCTGGAAGGGCGAGTCCGGCAACTGAGACCCGCTGGCGCGCGGCGGGGGCGATCGGTTACTGTGTCCGCGTAGGTCATGAGTGCCAGCGCCAAGCCCCGGCTCGCTGGCCGGCAACCCTCCTTCCGCGGTGGGGTGCCCCGGGTGAGGACCTGGCTCGTCGCGAGGTGCGACGGGCAAGCGCGGACCCCTTGCGGGTCCCCGGACCCGAGGAGCCTTTCCGATGACTCTCGCTCTCGAACGCGTCACCACCCCCGCCGTCACCGCCGCCGCGGCCGTCCCGCTGGTCACCGGCGGGGAGCTGGACTACGCCAACCTCGACCACGCGGCCAGCGCCCCGTGCCTGGAGGCCGTGCGCCGCGCGGTGGACGAGTTCCTGCCGCACTACGCGAGCGTGCACCGGGGGGCCGGGTTCGCCTCGCAGGTGTCCACAAAGGTCTACGAGCGCACCCGCGACGTGCTGCGCCGGTTCGTCGGCGCCCGGCACTCGGACGCGGTCGTGTTCACCCGCAACACCACCGACGCGCTGAACCTGCTGGCCCGCAGCCTGCCGCGGCACACGTCGGTGGTGCTGTTCGACACCGAGCACCACGCCGCGCTGCTGCCCTGGCGCGGCCCGAACGTGCGCCGGATCCCGCTGCCGAACACGCGGCTGGCCGCGGTGTCCGCTGTGGACAGTGCGCTCGCGGAGTGCCCGGAGGGGCCGCGGCTGGTGGTCGTGACCGGCGCGTCGAACGTGACCGGCGAGCTGCTGCCGGTGGCCGAGATCGCGGCGGTGGCCCGGCGGCACGGCGCGCGCATCGCGCTGGACGGCGCCCAGCTCGCGCCGCACCGGCCGATCTCGGTGCGGGAGCTGGACGTGGACTACGTGGTGCTGTCCGGGCACAAGCTGTACGCGCCGTTCGGCGCGGGCGCGCTGATCGGGCGCGGCGACTGGCTGCGCGCGGCGGACCCGTACCTGGCCGGAGGCGGGGCGACGAAGTCCGTGCGCCGCGACGGCGACGGCCTCGGAGTGGCTTGGCAGAGCGGGGTGGAGCGGCACGAGGCCGGTTCGCCCAACACCGTGGGCGTGTACGCGCTGGGCGTGGCGTGCGAGCAGCTGGCGGCGTCGTGGGACGCGGTGGCCGCGCACGAGCGGGAGCTGCTGGAGCGGCTGACACGCGGTCTCGCCGCGGTGCCGGGGCTGGCGGAGCTGCGCCTGTTCGACGGCGCGGCGGAGCGGGTCGGCACGGTGAGCTTCGTGCTCGACGGGTTCGAGCCGGGCTGGGTGGCGGCGGTCCTGTCGGCCGAGTACGGGATCGGCGTCCGCGACGGCGCGTTCTGCGCGCACATCGCGGTGCGGCGACTGGTGGAGCGCAGCGGCGGGGAGGGGCAGCAGGCGCTGCGGGTGAGCCTCGGGCTGGGCACCACGACCGAGCACGTCGACCGGCTGGTGACCGCGCTGCGGCAGATCGTCGCGCGGGGCGCGCGGTGGACGTACGGCGTGGTCGACGGCCGGTGGGCGCCGTGCCCGGACCCGCGGCCGCTGCCGGACTTCCTGCGCTGAGCCGGCGCCGCGGCTGTTCCCCGGGTTCGGATGGTGACCCGTCTGCTGGGTGCGGTGGCTCGGCGCCCGGTTCGCCGGCCTGCGCCGGGCACCGTGTGCGGAACGGCGCCACTGCCGGGTTTCCCGTTGAGGGGGCACGTGCGCCCGGCAGCGCGCTGACCGGCTTTCCCGGCCTGCGCCGGGGCCGTCGCGGCAGCCGTGGACAATGGCGGGGTGAGCAGTGACCCCCAGCCCTCCCCGGAACCGGACACCGTGCCGGACGAGCAGCCGGCCACCCCGCCCAAGCGGCGCGCCCTGCTGCTGGCCGTGATCGCGATCGTGGTGTTCGCGGCGGACGTCGTGACCAAGTCGGTCGTCGTGGCGACCCTGGAGGGGCACGAGCCGGTCCGGGTCCTCGGCGGGCTCGTCTACCTGCAGCTGATCCGCAACCCCTTCGCGGCCTTCGGCATGGGCGTCACCGGCATGACCTGGGTGTTCGCGATCGTCGCGTTCGGGGTGGTGATCGCGCTCATCTGGTTCGCCAAGCGGCTGCGGTCGCCTGGCTGGGCGATCGGCCTCGGGCTCATCCTCGCCGGCGCGCTCGGCAACCTGGTCGACCGCGTCTTCCGCGCGCCCGGCGTGCTGCGCGGCCACGTCGTCGACTTCGTGTCGCTGTTCGCGCCCAACGGGGACGTGTGGCCGGTCTTCAACGTGGCCGACTCGGCGATCTGCGTCGGCGGCGTGCTGATCGTGCTGCTGTCCCTGCTCGGCCGCGAGTACGACGGCACCGTGAAGAGGGCCAAGCGTTGAGCGCCCGGATGCTGCCCGTCCCGGACGGGCTCGACGGCATGCGCGTCGACGCCGGGCTGGCGAAGCTGCTCGGCCTGTCCCGCACCGTCGTCGCGGAGCTGGCCGAGTCCGGCGACGTCCTGCTCGACGGCCGCCCGGCGGGCAAGTCCGACCGGCTCTCCGCCGGGGTGCTGCTCGAGGTGACCCTGCCCGACCCGGACAACCCGGTCGAGGTGGTCGCCGAACCGGTCGACGGCCTGCGCATCCTCCACGACGACGACGACATCGTGGTCGTGTCCAAGCCGGTGGGCGTCGCCGTGCACCCGAGCCCGGGCTGGACCGGGCCCACGGTCGTCGGCGGGCTCGCCGCGGCCGGGCTGCGCATCTCGACCTCCGGCGCGGCGGAGCGCCAGGGCGTCGTGCACCGCCTCGACGCCGGCACCACGGGCGTGATGGTGGTGGCGAAGAGCGAGCACGCGTACACGGTCCTGAAGCGCGCGTTCAAGGAACGCACCGTCGACAAGGGCTACCACGCCGTCGTGCAGGGCCACCCGGACCCCACCCGCGGCACGATCGACGCCCCGATCGACCGGCACCCGCGGCACGACTACAAGTTCGCCGTGGTCGCGGGCGGCCGGCCGTCGGTGACGCACTACGAGGTCATCGAGGCCTTCCGCGCGGCGTCGCTGGTGGACGTCAAGCTGGAAACCGGGCGCACCCACCAGATCCGCGTGCACTTTTCGGCGCTGCGGCACCCGTGCGCCGGCGACCTCACCTACGGCGCTGACCCGGTGCTGGCCCGCAAGCTCGGCCTGACCAGGCAGTGGCTGCACGCCCGCACCCTCGGGTTCGCCCACCCCGCGGACGGCCGGTGGGTCCAGTTCGAGTCGCCCTACCCCGATGACCTCGCGCACGCGCTGGAAGTGCTGCGCGCGGAGAACTAGGCGACCGCGGTCCCTTCGAGTTCGACCATCAGCTCGGGGATCGCCAGCCGCGTCACGCCGAGCATCGTGGTGGGCGGGGCGACGCCGGCCGCGCCCAGCCGCGCCGCCAGCACGCCGTAGTGCGGGAACAGCTGGTCGACGTCGGTGGTGTAGACGTTGAGCCGGACGAGGTTCGCCAGCGACATCCCGGCCTCGGCGAGCACGGCCTCCAGGTTGTCCAGGCTCAGCGCCAGCTGCTTCGCCATGTCCCCGGCGTGCTGGGGTTTGCCGTCGCCGCTCATCGCGGTCTGCCCGGCGCAGAACAGGGTCCGGGTGTGCCCGGCGACCAGTTCACCCTGGTGGTACCCCAGCTCCGCCGACCACGTCCACGGGTCGACCGCGGTGCGTTCCACTCCCACATCAGCTCCCTTCGGATCAGTGCTGTGACGGTTCGAAGCCTCGCAGCGAATCACGACATCCTGTGTCGCGTATTTCGCTAGAGTTCGCGGAATGCGCGCCGACCGCCTGGTCTCGCTGGTGCTGTTGCTGCGCCGGCACGGCCGGTTGTCCGCGACCGCGCTGGCCCGCGAGCTGGAGGTGTCCACCCGCACCGTGCTGCGGGACGTCGGGGCGCTGTCCGCCGCCGGTGTCCCGGTCTACGCCGAACGCGGACGGCACGGCGGTTTCGCGTTGCTGCCCGGGTTCCGGGCCGAACTGACCGGGCTGAACCACGACGAGGCACTCGCCCTGCTGATCGCCGGGTCGCGGCGCGGCGCGCAGGCGTTCGGCCTCGGCTCGGCGCTCGCTTCGGCCATGCTCAAGGTGGTCGACGCGCTCCCGGAAGGCCATCGCGAGATCGCGGCCGGCGCGGCGGAGCGGTTGCTGATCGACCCGGAGACCGACCTGCTCGCCCGCCGGGTGGCCGAGGAGGAGGTGCCCGGCGCCGTCGTGGCCGAGGTCCGCCGGGCGGTGCTGGCCGGTCACAAGCTGCGGATTCACTACGTGGCGGTGGACCAGAGCCCGAAGTGGCGCACGGTGGACCCGATCGGCCTGGTCACCGTGCGCGGCCAGGGCTACCTGCTGGCCACCCGGTCCGGCGCCGACCGCACCTACCGGCTGTCCCGCATCCGGGCGGCGGAGGCACTCGACGAACCCGCGCAGCGCCCGGACCGGGCCGATCTGGACCGGGCCTGGCGGGAACGCAGCGCGCGGTTCCGCGCCGGCGGCGACCAGGTGACCGTGGTGGCCCGGGCGGACCCGGCGCGGCGGGAGGAGCTGGTGCGCACCGCGGTGGCCGTCCACGCCGAAGTGGCCGACCCGGACGGGCTGCTGCGGCTGGAGGTCGTCTTCCAGGACGCGCGGCATGCCGAGTGGGCGTTGTGGCAGCTCGGCACGGACGCGGAAGCGCTGGCCCCGCAGTGGTTGCGGGCCGCGCTGGGTGATCGGGCCGCGGCGATCGCCGCCCGCTACCGCTCTCTGACCTAGTCCTCCAGGGACCAGGTCAGGGAGCGCTCGTCGGGCTCGGGGCGGGGGCTCCACCGCACCGCCACCACGCGGGTGCTCTCGGGCAGCACGTACACCGTGTGGCCGCCCGCCGTCTCGCCGGGCTGGACCCCGATCTTGTGCGGCGGCCGCGAGGTCAGCGACACCGGCGCCTTCGCGACCGGCTTGCCGTCGGCGGTGAGCAGTTCCAGGTAGTTGTCCGGCAGCGACACGAACGGGATCGGGCCCTTGTTGGTGACCTCGGTGTGCACCACGACCGCCCGCTCGCCCGGTTCGAGCCGGTACCCGGCCGCGCCGAACAGGTAGTCCGCCGGGTCCTGCACCTCGAGCAGCTGCACGGTGAGCTGCTCGCCTTCGAGGCCCTGCCCGGCCAGGCTGTCGCCGATCTTCCCGGTGCGCGGGCCGGCCGGCGGCGCGGGCCGCTGGTCGCCCCGCGCCCACGATGCCGTCTGCGGCGGGCCCCACGTGCTGATCACCGGGTCCAGCGGCGCCGGATACGGCCCGGACGCCACCCCCGCGACCTGGTGCGGCCCCGACACGGCACCCTGCTGGACCTGGTACGGCCCGGACGGCACGCCGCGGCCGGGGGAGGGCTCGGCCGGCGGGT
>NZ_AFWY03000079.1:0-23659 GCF_000231075.2 Amycolatopsis sp. ATCC 39116
GGGCGCTCACAGCGCACGTCCGGTCAACGAGCCCCGCCTGGCGCGCCGGGCGGAGAACTCGCGCTCGTGAATGCAGAACTCGCGCCGCTGGGCGTGGAACTCGTGCACGGAAGGCGCTCACAGCGCACCCCCGATCAGCGAGCCCCGTCCGGCGGCCGTACGGCACAGGTCGGCCCACACCTGCGGCATCGAGGCGTTCGGGCCGGCCACCACGACTCCCCAGCCCGCCGCGCGCAGCAGCGCCGCCGACTCCTCCGTCGCCGCCGCGCGGTACTCGGGCGCGCTCACCCCGCCGGACCACGCCGGGGTGTCCAGCAGCACCGCCAGGCTCCGGATGCCGCGCGGCCGGAACCGCGCCAGCTCGGTCACCGCCTGGTTCGACACGGTCCCCAGGATCGCGATCAGCTCCTGCCCCTCGGCCGGGTCGTGGCCGGTCGTCAGGTCGCGCTGGTGCGCCGGCTGCAACGCGGCCAGCGCGTCGAGCAGGACGTTGTCGTAGCCCTCGCCGCCGTCGCCGGGCACGTCGGCCAGCGGTTTGCCGTGCTCGGTGACCAGGCGGACCCGGTGCCCGGCCCGCCGCACGTGCACGCACACGCTCGCGGCGAACGAGATCGCCCACTCCAGGCTCGCGGCCGGCCCGGTGCCGTGGTGCGCGGCGGCCCGGTGGTCGAGCAGGACGGTCGTCCCGCCGCGCCACGGCCGCTCCTCGACCCGCACCATGATCTCGTCGCGCCGCGCGGTGGAGCGCCAGTGCACCTTGCGTAGGTCGTCACCCTGGCGGTACTGCCGCACCACCACGTCGGTCTCGCCCTGGCCTGCCCGCAACCGCACGCTGCCGTCGTCGCCCGCGCCGATCCCGGCGCCGCTGGGCAGCCCCCACAGGGACACCACCTTCGGCACCACGACCAGCCGCGAGTGCGCGATCAGCTCGCGGTCGAACTCGCACAGCCCGAACGGGTCGGTCAGCGTCGCGCGCAGCGGGCCGACCTGCTGGATGCCGCGCATCATCGGCTGGATCGGGTAGCGCAGCGCGATGACCCGCCCGTGCGGCAGCCGCTCCACGACGAACCGCGGCCGCGAACCCAGCGCGTAGGGCACCCCGTCCTCGAGCAGGACCTCACCGGCGGGCAGCTTGCCGTTGCGCCACAGCGCCAGCTCCACCTCGCCGGCCGAACCGGCCGACACCCGCTCGGGCAGCAGCTTGCGGGACGCGCCGATGCGCACCCGCGACGCCGCGATGAACAGCGCGACCAGCAGCGGCAGCGCCACCACGAACACGGCGACCCGCAGCAGGTCGCGCTCGTTGAGCACCACCGCGCACACCGCGGCCGCCACGCCGGCGGCGAGCAGGCACCGCCCCCGCGTGGTCAGCCCGGACAGCGACCGGAACACGGCCGTCTACCGGCGGCCGGCGGTCTGCGGGTGACCGCCCTGGGGCACCGGCACCCGGTGCAGCACCGCGCGGACCACGTCGGTGGCGGAGCGGCGGGCCGCGTGCGCCTCGGTGGTCAGCACCAGCCGGTGCGCGAGCACCGGGACGGCGACCGCGTGCAGGTCGTCCGGGACGACGAAGTCGCGGCCGGACAACGCGGCCTGGGCGCGCGCCGAGCGGACCAGCTGCAGCGTGGCCCGCGGCGACGCGCCGAGCCGGATCTCCGGCACCTGCCGGGTGGCGGCGACCAGGTCGACGGCGTACTTGCGCACGTCCGGCGCGATGTGCACCCCGCGGACCTGCTGGATGAGGCGGTGCAGGGTGGCCGCGTCGGACACCGGCTGCAGGTCGGCCAGCGGGTCGTGACCGGAGTGCTCGTCGACCATGGCCAGCTCGGCCTGCTGGTCGGGGTAGCCGATCGACACGCGCGCGGTGAACCGGTCGCGCTGCGCCTCGGGCAGGGCGTAGGTGCCCTCCATCTCGATCGGGTTCTGGGTGGCGATCACCATGAAGGGGTCGTCCAGGCGGTAGGTCGTGGTGTCGACCGTGACCTGCTTCTCCTCCATGCACTCCAGCAGCGCCGACTGGGTCTTCGGCGACGCGCGGTTGATCTCGTCGCCCACCACGATGTTGGCGAACACCGGGCCGGGCCGGAACTCGAAACCGCCGGTCTGCCGGTTGTAGATGGACACGCCGGTGACGTCGCTGGGCAGCAGGTCCGGCGTGAACTGGATGCGGCTGACCGTGCAGTCGATCGACCGGGCGAGCGCCTTGGCCAGCGAGGTCTTGCCGACGCCCGGCACGTCCTCGACCAAGAGGTGGCCCTCGGCCAGGAGCGTCACCAGCGCGACGCGCACCACCTCGGGCTTGCCGACGAGCACCCGCTCGACGTTGGCCGCGATGCGGCGCATGGTCTCGTGCAGCTCACCGTGCCCGTTGTGGCTGATGGGCAGGCCGTGCGCGGGGCTCGCGCCGCCGGCGTGGTACGGCGCTTGCCCGGGCGCCTGCTCGCCGGTGTACTCCCCGGGCGATGCAGGCTGTGTCCTCGACGTCACTCGACCTCCTGGTGCCGAAGCCCTTTTTCAAAACCGGAACACGGGTGCGGCCCGCCTGAACCGCGCCGCGGCGCGGAAGGATCTCACAGCCGGGGACGGAGGTGACGCCCGCGGTCGCCCGCCCCGGCACCCAGCCTGGCATCCAGTGTGTCAAACCCCGGCCAAGTCGGTCCAAGAACCCTGAATTCGATTCGGGCGCTATGCTGCGTTCCGGAACCGGTCGGCTACCGAGAGGTGCGAACAGAACCGATGACCGACACGCGCGGCGGCCTGAACGTGAACGCGGGGGCGTTCGCGGTCTCGCCCGAGCTGGCGGCCGGGGCCTACCAGCAGATCAGCCAGCTGCAGGACGTCGTCGGCGAAATGGTGCGCGAGGCCAGGGTGCTGGGCCGCACCGTGCCGCTGGGCGGCGGGTACGCCGGCGAGGTCGGCGAGTTCATGGCCCGCTACGGGCTGGGCGGTCCCGGTTCGGCCGCCGACTCGCTGATCCGGTTCGGCCAGGAGCTGGAGACGCTCAAGACGAACATCCGCCGCGCGCTGCAGCGGTACTCCGACAGCGACGACGACGCCGCCGAGGGCGTCGACTGCAGCGGTGGCTGAGCGGATGCGCGGTGTGGTGGTCGTGCTCGCCGGGGCCGGGCTGCTGCTCGCCGCGTGCGGGCAGCCGGCTTCGCAGCCCGCGGCGCCGCCGCCGAGGACGTCCGCGCCCTCGTCGTCCAGCGTGCCGCCGTCGCCGCCCGGGCTGGCCGGGCTGAAGCCGTGCGAGCTGCTGACCGCGACCGACCGCTCCACCGCCGGGCTGACATCGCTGGGCACGGAGAAGACGATCGGCGCCGACCGGGCCTGCGACTGGACCGAGCCCGGCACGTTCGGCGTCACCGTCACGCTCGCCGAGAACTCCCCGCTGAACTCGCTGGAGATCGACAAGGGCACCGGCAAGCGCGTGACAGTCGGCGCGCACAAGGGTTTCCGGGTGTCCGACCGGCGCGCCGGGGACGGCACCTGCGCGGTCCTGCTCGGCGTCGGCCAGGAGGCCAGCGTGCAGGTGGACGTGACCAACACGGGCTTCGAGGACACGCCGCTCGCGTGCGAGCGGGCCGACACCGTGGCCCGGCTGATCGAGCCGAAACTGCCCTGAGGGAGCCAGCGTGAACCAGGTGCCCGAGCCGACGCGGCGGTACGAGTCCTACAGCCACGAGGCGATGGCGGCCGAGGTCGCCGACGGCAACGACCCCGCCACGGCAGGCCGGATCGGCGAGCAGTGGGCGGGCCTGGCCGCGCGGCTGCGCGAGTCGGCCCAGGCGCTGGGCGCGATCTCGGCACGGGCGGGCGAGGCGTTCGACGGGCCCGCCGGGGAGGCGCTGCGCAGGACCCTGGCCAAGGCCGAGAGCTGGTCCGGGCACGCGACCGAGCTGTCGCTGAGCTTGTCCGACGCGGTCGGGCGCCAGGCCGGGATAGCGGCGCGGGCGCGGGACGAGATGCCGCCGCCGGTGCCCTACGACCCGGCGGCGATGATCCGGGAGGCCGCGGCGAGCGGGAGTTTCGCGGCGCTGGCCGGGCTGTCGGACGCGATGGAGCGGCGGCGGGCGGCGGCCGAGGAGGCCCGGCAGAAGGCGATCGACGTGCTCAACGCCCGCGACGCCGCGCTGCGCGAGTCGGTGCCGGGTCGCTTCTTCGACGAGCCGCCGGAGCTGGGGGAGCGGTGATCCGGGTCTCGGCGTCCGCGTTCGACATCCTGTGGCACGACCTCGGGCACGACCGGGTGCCGTCGCCGCTGGAGGTCCGCAGCGTCGGCGTGACCGGGGCCGAGCGCGCCGAGATCCGCCGCGCGGTGCACGCGAACCTGGCCGAGCGGGGCTTGTTCGACGGCGGCCGGCTGGACTCCGCGCTGGAGTCGCGGCTGGCGACGCTGGCGTCCGCGGAGGTCTACGTCGAGTGCGAGTCGCTGCCCGAGCTGGACGCGGAGACGCCGTTCCGGGCGGTGGCCGCGGCCGGCGGCAGGCGGGGCGTGCTGGCGGCGCAGCCGAGCCGGACGATCGGGCTGTCCGGGATCCGCGACACGGAGATCTTCACGGCGGTCGTCGACCTGCTGCCCCCGCTGGAGCCCGGGCCCGGCTACGGGGTCAGCCTGCCCGCCGACGCCCTCGCCGGCGACGGCGGTTCACGCGCCGCCGCGCGCCAGCTGGAGGAGGTGCGGGCGATCCAGTCCCGGCCGGTGCTCGGGGCGGGCCAGTTCACGGTGCGCGTGCGCGAGGGTGGACGGCCGCGGCGGGTCGGCGGGGTGAGCTGGTTCCGCACCGATCAGGGCGCGTACCTGGGCACGGTGGAACCGGGCCGCGGGGGAGCGCCGTGGGTGAACGTGGTGCCTGCCGGCTCGGCCAAGGTGGCGGCCCGGCTGGCGGAGCTTCTCGCCGGGGTCGCCTAGAGAAACCACGGGACCAAGCGGTCGGCGGTGCGCAGCGCGAAGGCGAGCGGCCGGGCGAGCACCGCCACGAGCGTGCCCCGCACCCGTCCGCGGCGCCGTGCCGACACTCGCGGCGGGAGCGTTGCGAAGAGCGCCGCCAGGCCGGGGATCGGGCGGATGAAGATCGTGCTCTCGGCGATCTGCCCCCGTTCGTCGCAGCGCACCAGGTTCATCGCTTCCAGCTCCACTCCGCGAACCCGCGCCCGGAAGATGAAGGACCGGGTGTCGCCGAGCGCGAGCGGTTCGGTCGTCTCGATGTCGTCGAGGACGGCGAAGATGTCGCGGTGCAGCGCGGTGACCTCCTCCCTGCCCTCGAAGCGGAGCCGCGCGGTGAACGGGGAGTGGAAGACGACGCCGGGCGCCAGGAGTCCGGCGACCGCGTCGGCGTCGGCGCGCTCGGCGGCGGCACGCAGGGCGGCGACGGCGCGGTCGGGTGAAACGGGCTGGGCGGCGTCGGGCATGGGCACTAGATAGTCAAGTGCACTTGAAAAGGTCAAGGAGGCGCGCGATGAGCCGGAGCTACGGCCAGTACTGCGGTCTCGCCCGGGCGCTCGACGTCGTGGGCGACCGGTGGAATCTGCTCATCGTCCGCCAGTTGCTCATCGCTCCCGCCCGCTACCACGAGCTGGCCGACGGCCTTCCCGGCGTGGCCACGAACCTGCTCGCCGGCCGGCTCCGCGATCTCGAGGCCGCCGGGGTGGTCGAGCGGCGACTGACCGGAGGGGGCACCGTCGTGTACGCCCTCACCCCGTGGGGCGCGGGACTGCGGGAACCGATCGAAGGTCTCATCCGCTGGTCCGCGCCGCTGATGATGCGCGGCCCCGGAGGTGACCACTTCCGCGGCGAATGGCTCGTCGTCGCTCTTCCCGCCCTGTTCGCCGGAAGGCCGGTCGCGAAGCGGTCGGCGACGGTCGGGGTCGTAGTCGACGGCGGACTCGTCCAGGTGCGGTCGACGAGCTCGGGTGTCCAGGTCGGCCCACCGGACGGCGACGACCTCGACGCCGTCGTACGCGCTGACGCGGCGATCGTGCTCGGCCTGGCGGCGGGCGCGCTCGCTTTCGACGACGCTCTCGGGCTGGTCGAGGTCGAGGGTGACGAGGCCGCGGCGCGCGCCGTCTTCAGCGCCGCGAACTAGGCGAACTCTGCCGCGACGGCCGCTCGCCCCGGCTCCCCACCTTCCACCACCACCGCCCCCCACTTCCTCCCACCACCCGCCCCACCGGCCCCCACCACGGCGCGAAAACGCCCGCAACCGGACCCGTGAGCTAACCGGCCCGGGGGAGGGGCGCCGACGCCCCCCCACCTTCTCCCCACTTCGCCCCCCACGCGTTGACCTGCGAAAACACCGAAACGTTCGCCCGGTCGGGCATCTCCGTGGCGTTGACTGTGGGGAAAAGTGGGGTACGGTGGTGCCCAGTGGGGCGGAAGGGAGGCCCCAGGGGCCGCATCCGGTGGAGCACCGGGAGCGGTGGGGAGGTGAGTGCCGGTGTTCCTCGGCACCCACACCCCCAAGCTGGACGACAAGGGGCGGCTCACGCTGCCCGCGAAGTTCCGCGACGCGCTGGCAGGTGGGCTGATGGTCACCAAGGGGCAAGATCACTGCCTCTTCGTCTTCCCGCGCGCGGAGTTCGAGCAGCTGGCCCGCAAGGTCGCGGAGGCGCCCTTCACCAACGAGGCGGTGCGGGCCTACCAGCGGTACCTGTTCGCGGGCACCGACGAGCAACGTCCGGACGGCCAGGGGCGCATCGCGATCGCGCCCGAGCTGCGGCGCTACGCCGGGCTCAACAAGGAGTGCGTGGTCATCGGGGCGATCACGCGCTTGGAGATCTGGGACGCCCAGCGCTGGGAGTCCTACCTGGAGGAACACGAGGACAGCTACGCGCAGGCCCAGGAAGAGGTCCTGCCGGGGGTCTTCTAGTGACCCGCGCCGTCGGGGGGCGCGGGTGGCGAAACGCAAGTGGGGGCGGGATCCGGCGACGGATGTCGTGAGGCCTCTGTCCGCTCAGCGGCCCTGGTGCACCTTCCCCGGCACCAGGTCCGCAGCGGGCGGGCGGGGACCTGACGGCATCCGGACGACGGTGTAAGGGGGTGGGAGAAGTGGCAGCCGAGGCCGCGCACGTGCCGGTCATGACCGGGCGCGTGCTGGAGCTGTTCGCTCCCGCGCTGGAAGGCCGCCCGGCCGTGGTGGTCGACGCGACCACCGGGCTCGGCGGGCACTCCGAGGCGCTGCTCACCGCCTTCCCGCAGCTGAAGCTCATCGGCCTGGACCGCGATCCGCACGCGCTGGAACGCTCCGGCGCGCGGCTGGCGAAGTTCGGCGACCGGGTCGAGCTGGTGCACGCGGTCTACGACACCCTGCCGGACGTCCTCGCCCGGCTGGGACTGTCCCGTGTGGACGGCGTGATGTTCGACCTCGGCGTGTCCTCCATGCAGCTGGACTCCGAGGAGCGCGGGTTCGCCTACGCCCGCGACGCCCCGCTGGACATGCGGATGGACCCGACGACCGGGCAGACCGCGGCGGATGTGCTCAACACCTACGAGCCCGGCGAGCTGGTCCGGATCCTGCGCGAGTACGGCGAGGAGCGGTTCGCCCAGCGCATCGTCAAGGCGATCGTCGCGGAGCGGGCGCGGCAGCCGTTCGACCGCAGCGAGCGGCTGGTGCGGCTGCTCTACGACGCGGTGCCCGCGGCGAGCCGCCGCACCGGCGGCCACCCGGCCAAGCGCACGTTCCAGGCGCTGCGCATCGAGGTCAACGGCGAGCTGGAGGTGCTGCGACGGGCGATCCCCGCGGCGCTGTCCGCGCTGGCGGTCGACGGCCGGATCGTCGTGGAGTCCTACCACTCGCTGGAGGACCGCATCGTCAAGCAGGCCTTCGCGGAGCTGGCGAAGTCGCGGACCCCGCCCGGCCTGCCCGTCGAACTCCCCGGCCACGGGCCGGAACTGAAGCTGATCACGCGCGGCGCCGAGAAGGCGAGCGAGGAAGAGATCGAACAGAACCCGAGGGCGGCGTCCGTCCGGCTGCGGGTGGCGGAACGGATCAAGGAGGCGGACGCATGACAGCGCCTACGCGGACACGCAGGCAGGCCGGTGCCGAGCCGCGACGGCGCCCGCGCCGTTCGGACACCCCCGCCGAGGAGGGCCTGGGCACACCGGTACCGGCCAAGCGCCGCCCCCGGCGGCAGCCTGCCAAGCAGACTCAGCGCACCACCGCCGCCGAGCGCGCCTACGCCCGGCGGGCGCAGCGCGCCGAGGGCCTCAAGCGCACCACGCCCGAGCCGGAGCGCGAGAAGACCCGGCTGAAGCTGCGGCTGCCTCGGTCGCGCGCCACGTTCGTGCTGCTGGTGATGGTGCTGCTCGCCGCCGGTGTGGTGGTCACGCTGCTGCTGTCCACGCAGGCGATCGCCGACTCCTACCGCCTCGAGCAGCTGCGCGACGACAACGCCGCGCTGGCCGAGCGGGTCGAGCAGCTGCAGCAGGACGTCAGCGGCGCGGAGTCGCCGTCGTCGCTGGCCGAGCGGGCCAAGGCGCTGGGCATGGTGCCCGCGAAGGACCCGGCGCACCTGGTGGTGAACCCGGACGGGTCGGTGACCGTGGTCGGCGAGCCGAAGAAGGCCGAGGGCGCCCCGGTCACCCAGCAGCAGACCGCGCCGGTGGTGCCGCAGGGCACCCCGGTCGGCGGCCGCCCGATCGAGGGTGACGTGCCGCAGGGCGACAGCCAGGTCGTCCAGCCGCAGGACCAGGCGCAGGTGCCGCCTGCCGGCGAGCAGGCGCAGGCGCCGGGACAGCAGACCACGGGAGGGCAGTGATGGCTCGGCCGGGACGCCGCAGCTACGGCGCCCGCATGCGCCAGGTGGCCGGCCAGCCCAACGCCGCCACCGGCAAGGGGCGCTACGTCGGTGTGCGCATCGCGCTCGTCGCCGTGCTCGTCCTGGCCGGTCTCAAGCTCGTGCAGGTGCAGGGCTTCCAGGCCGCGGCCCTGTCCGCGAAGGCGGAGAGCCAGCGCAGCACCACCATCCCGATCCCGGCCAAGCGCGGGTCCATTGTGGACCGCAACAACGTCAAGCTGGCGTTCACCGTGGAAACCCGCGCGTTGTCGGTGAACCTGCGCGCGATGCGCAAGGCGTGGGACGAGGTCGCGGCGAAGAACCCGGCGGGGGGCCAGAACTACGAGACGCGCGCGGCGGACGCGGCGAAGTTCATCGCCGCCAAGCTGCCCGGCCGGGTCACCGAGGCCGAGCTGCTCGCCGACTTCCGCAAGACCACGTCGTTCACCTACCTGGTCGACGGGGTCGAGCCGTCGATCGCCGAGGAGATCACCAAGGCCTTCCCGGAGATCGGCGCCGAGGTGCGCGCCGCCCGCGAGTACCCGGGCGACACGCTGGCCTCGAACGTCGTCGGGCTGGCGAACTGGCGGATGGACGACCCCGACGTGTCCAAGCACAGCCTGCAGGGCCTGGCGGGGCTGGAGTACACGCTCAACTCCGACCTGGCCGGGCAGCCGGGCCGCTACGTCGCGGACACCAAGCAGGGCAACGACAACGTCATCATCCCGGGCACCGAGCGGGACGTGCAGCCGGCGACCCCGGGCAACGACGTGGTGCTCACGCTCGACTCGGACACGCAGTACTTCCTGCAGAACGCGCTGGCCGACTACGTGCGGCAGTCGCACGCCAAGGGTGCCAGCGCGGTCGTGATGGACGCGAAGACCGGCGAGATCTACGCGATCGCCGACGACGCGACGTTCGACCCGTACGACAACAAGACCTACACACAATCGCTGATGGACCTGCAGGCGGTGTCCACCCCGTTCGAGCCGGGCTCGGTGAACAAGATCGTGACCGCCACCGCGGCGATCGACCAGGGCCTGGTGACGCCTGATTCGGTGCTGCAGGTGCCCGGCTCGCTGAAGGTCGCCGACCACACGGTCCACGACGCGTGGGTGCACGGGACGCAGAACTTCTCGGTCACCGGCATCTTCGCCAAGTCCTCGAACGTCGGGACGCTGCTGCTGGCCCAGCAGCTCGGCCCGGACAAGTACCTGGACTACCTCAAGCGCTTCGGGATCGGGCAGAGCGCGGGCCTGGGCCTGTCCGGGGAGAGCCGCGGGTTCGTGCCGCCGCGCAACACCTGGACCGGCACCACGTTCGGCAACCTGCCGATCGGGCAGGGCCTGTCGATGACCGTGGTGCAGATGACGGCGATGTACCAGGCGATCGCGAACAACGGCCTGCGGGTGCAGCCGAGCATCGTCAAGGAGGAGATCCGCCCGGACGGCACGGTGGTGCCGAAGGCCGCGCCGGAGACGACGCAGGTGGTCAGCCCGGAGACCGCGACGACGGTGCGGAACATGATGCGCGCGGTCACCCAGACCGGGAAGAACGGCAACAGCGGGACGGCCCCGACGGCGGCGCTGGAGGGCTACCAGATCTCCGGCAAGACCGGCACCGGACAGCAGGTCAACCCGGCGACCGGGGCGTACAGCGACACGCTCTACAACATCACCTTCGCGGGGATCCTGCCCGCCGACAACCCGCGGTTCGTGGTGGGCATCCGCCTGGACGCGCCGGACACCACGCTGCCCGCGGGCCACTCGGCGGCGCCGCTGTTCCACGACATCGCCTCGTACCTGACGCAGCGGTTCCAGATCCCGCTGTCCGAGGGCGCGGCGCCGTACGTGCCGCTCGTGCTGCCCTAGGCTGTTCAGCGGCGGAGCTGCCTCACCACCCTGGCAGCTTGCACCGCCGCGGGTTTGAATCGGCGGGGTCGCGCGGAGCGCGTCCGTTGAGGGTGGTGGTGGGCGACGGGAGGGCGGTTCCTCGCGAGGACAGCGCCGACGTGGTGGGGGACACTGCCGCGCGGAGCGCGTCGTTCAGGGGTGGTGGTCGGGCTGGCGGGCGGGAGTTCATGAGGAGGCAATCCCACAGCGAAGGGGCGGCCTCAGGTTCCGCTACCCGCACCGCTGGGCAAGCCGCCACTGGATATTCGTAAGCGCTGTCCAATCGAGACACAAGCGCTAGGAGTACCGGCTCGCGGACGGGGAAAACCACCTCGGTAACCTTCCGTGCTGTGTCGGTGGAAGCGTCTGGAAGCAGCACCATGTCGCAGGAAGCGAAGGGGCGGGTACCGGACAGCCCGGTGAAGGCGGCGGTGGCGCCGCCACGGCCGACCCGCATCGAGCCGGTCCCGCTCACCACGCTCGTCGCGCGCGCGGACGCGCGCCTGGTCGGCGAGCCGCACTGGCCGGGCGACACGGTCGTCACGGGGGCCACCCTGCGGGCCCAGCACGTCCTGCCCGGCGACCTGTTCGCCGCGCTGCCGGGCGCGCGGGCGCACGGGGCGGACTTCGCCGCGGAGGCCATCGCGGCCGGGGCGGCGGCGGTCCTCACCGACGATGCGGGCGCGGACCGGCCGGCGCTGCGTGAGGCGGGCGTCCCGGTGCTGGTGCACCCGGACCCGCGCGGGGTGCTCGGCTCGATGGCCGCCTGGATCTACGGCGAGCCGTCGCTGGAGCTCGCCGTCCTCGGCATCACCGGCACGTCGGGCAAGACCACCACGACCTACCTGGTCGAGTCGGGCCTGCGCGCCGCCGGGCACGTGACCGGCCTGATCGGCACCATCGAGACCCGCATCGCCGGGGAGCGGCTGGCCAGCGCGTTCACCACGCCCGAGGCGCCGGACCTGCAGGCGCTGCTCGCCGTCATGGTCGAGCAGGGCGTCACGCACGTGCCGATGGAGGTGTCCAGCCACGCGCTCGCCCTGGGCCGCGTCAACGGCACCCGCTTCGCCGTCGGCGCGTTCACCAACCTCTCCCAGGACCACCTGGACTTCCACCGCGACATGGAGGAGTACTTCGCCGCCAAGTCGCTGCTGTTCGACGGCCGCTCCACCACCGAGGTGGTGTGCATCGACACCGCGTGGGGCCAGGCGCTGGTCACGCCGCACACGATCACCGTGACCACCGAGCCGGGCGTGGACGCCAGCTGGACCGCCACGGACTTCGCCACCACCCCGACCGGTGAGCAGAGCTTCACGCTGCACTCGCCGTCCGGGCGCACCGCACGGGCCACGCTGCCGCTGCCGGGCACGTTCAACATCGCCAACGCGCTGCTGGCCGCGGCGATCCTGGAGACCTGCGGCGTCACGCTGGAGGAGACGGTCACCGGCCTGGCGCACGTGGAGGTCCCCGGCCGGATGGAGCGGGTGTACCTGGGCCAGGACTTCACCGCCGTCGTCGACTACGCGCACAAGCCGGCCGCGGTGGCGCAGGCGCTGGACGCCCTGCGCGCCCGCACCGAGGGCCGGATCATCACCGTCCTCGGCTGCGGCGGCGACCGGGACACCGCGAAGCGCCCGATGATGGGCGAGGCCGCGGCCAAGCGCAGCGAGGTCCTCATCGTCACCGACGACAACCCGCGGTCGGAGGACCCGGCCGCGATCCGCGCCGCGATGCTGACCGGGGCCCGCGCGGCCGGTCACGACGCGGGCGAGGTGCTGGAGATCGGCGACCGGCGCGAGGCGATCGTCAAGGCCGTCGAGCTCGCCGGGCCCGGGGACGTCGTGCTGATCGCGGGGAAGGGCCACGAGACCGGCCAGGAGGCCGCGGGCGTCGTGCACCCCTTCTCCGACCGCGACGAGCTGGCGGCGGCGATCCGGCGCCGGCTCGAAGAGAACCAGGAGACCCGTTGATCCCGCTGACCCTGGAGCAGATCGCCGCCGTCACCGGCGGGCGGCTGCACCGCACCGACGGACGCGAGACGGTCACCGGCAGCGTCGAGTTCGACTCGCGCCGCCTCACCCCGGGCGGGCTGTTCGTGGCCCTGCCCGGCGAGAAGGTCGACGGGCACGCCTTCGCCGCCAAGGCGGTGGAGAGCGGCGCCGCCGGCGTGCTGGCCGCGCGCGAGGTCGACGCCCCCGCGGTGATCGTGCCGCCGCTGCCGCCCGGCCAGGCGCACGAGCGCGCGCTCGCGCTGACCGGCGACAAGGACGGCTCCGGCGCCGCCGTGCTGGCCGCGCTGGCCAAGCTGGCCCGGCACGTGGTGATCGAGCTGTCCCGCGGCGGGCTCACCGTCGTCGGGGTCACCGGCTCCTCCGGCAAGACCTCCACCAAGGACCTCATCGCGCAGTTGCTCGAGCCGATGGGCGAGACCGTCGCGCCGCCCGGGTCGTTCAACAACGAGCTGGGCCACCCGTGGACCGCCCTGCGCGCCGACGAGCGCACCCGCCACCTGGTGCTGGAGATGTCCGCCCGCGGCCCCGGCCACATCGCGCACCTCGCCGAGATCGCCCCGCCGCGCATCGGCGCCGTGCTCAACGTGGGCAGCGCCCACGTCGGCGAGTTCGGCTCGCGCGAGGCCATCGCCAAGACCAAGGGCGAACTGGTCGAGGCGCTGCCGTCGGCGGACGAGGGCGGCATCGCGGTGCTCAACCTGGACGATCCGCTGGTCTCGGCGATGGCGAGCCGCACGACGGCCCGCGTCGTCGGCGTGGGCGAGCACCCGGACGCGCAGGTGCGCGCCGAGGACATCACCCTCGACGAGCAGGCCCGCGCCTCCTTCCGGCTCATCACCCCGGCCGGGGAGGCGCCGGTGACGCTGTCGCTGTACGGCGAGCACCACGTCGGCAACGCGCTCACGGCCGCCGCGATCGCGCTGGAACTGGGCGCCACCGTGGAAGAGGTCGCGCAGCGCCTGTCGGCCGCCCAGCGCCGCTCGGCGCGCCGCATGGAGGTCACCACCAGGGCCGACGGCGTCGTGGTCATGAACGACTCCTACAACGCCAACCCCGAGTCGATGCGTGCCGCGCTCAAGACACTGGCCTCGGCCAGCCGCGGCAGGCGGTCTTGGGCGGTCCTCGGTGTGATGGGCGAACTCGGTGCCGATAGCGTGTCCGCGCACGACGAGATCGGCCGCCTCGCGGTCCGGCTCAACATCAGCAGGCTCGTGGTGGTCGGCGACGAGGCCGCCGCGATGCACCAGGGCGCCAGCCACGAGGGTTCGTGGGGTGAGGAGTCCGTGCTGGTGCCCGACGCCGCCGCCGCGATCGACCTCCTGCGCGAGCAGCTGGAACCCGGTGACGTCGTGCTCGTGAAGGCTTCGAAGGTCGCCGAGCTCTGGCTCGTCGCTGACGCACTGCTCAAGGAAGGTGTTGCGTGATCAGCATTCTGATCGCGGCCGCGATCGGTCTCCTGGTCTCCATCCTGCTCACGCCCTACCTCATCCGGGTCTTCTCCCGGCAGGGCTTCGGCCAGGAGATCCGCGAGGAGGGCCCGCAGGGCCACAAGTCCAAGCGCGGCACGCCCACGATGGGCGGGGTCGCGATCATCATCGCGATGGTGGTCGGCTACTTCGCCGCGCACCTGATGAACTGGATCGGCTCCGGCAGCTCCGCGAACGACGGCCCGTCCGCGTCCGGCCTGCTGGTGCTGTTCCTCGCGGTCGGCCTCGGCGTGGTGGGGTTCCTCGACGACTTCATCAAGATCCGCAAGCAGCGCAACCTGGGGCTGAACAAGACCGCGAAGCTGGTCGGCCAGCTCGTGGTCGCGGTCGCCTTCGGTATCCTGGCGCTGCAGTTCGCCGACCGCTACGGCCTCACCCCGGCCTCGCGGAACCTCAGCTACGTGCGTGACCTCGCGCTGATCACCTTCCCCGCGGTGATCTTCGTGATCTTCTGCTACGTGGTCATTTCCGGCTGGTCGAACGCGGTGAACTTCACCGACGGCCTGGACGGCCTGGCAGGCGGCACCTCGGCGATGGTGCTGGCCACCTACGTGGTGATCGCGTTCTGGCAGGCCCGCCTGTCCTGCGTGGTGACCCCGCAGGCCGCCTGCTACGACGTGCGCGACCCGCTGGACCTCGCCGTGGTCGCGGCCGCCGCGGCCGGCGCCTGCGTCGGCTTCCTGTGGTGGAACGCCGCGCCCGCGAAGATCTTCATGGGGGACACCGGTTCGCTGGCGCTGGGCGGCCTGGTCGCCGGACTGTCCATCACCACCCGCACCGAGCTGCTCGCCATCGTCATCGGCGGCCTGTTCATGGTCGAGATGATCTCGGTGGTGCTGCAGATCGCGGTGTTCCGCACGACGCGCCGCCGCCTGTTCCGGATGGCCCCGTTCCACCACCACTTCGAGCTGGCCGGCTGGGCCGAAACCACGGTGATCATCCGGTTCTGGCTGCTCGCCGCCATCTGCTGCATGTTCGGCCTCGGCCTGTTCTACTCCGAACAGCTGGGCGCGGGAGGCTAGTCGTGTTCGCCGGACGCAACGTGCTCGTCGCCGGCGCCGGGGTCACCGGACGCTCGGCCGTGCGGGCCCTGACCGAGCGTGGCGCCCGGGTCACGGTCACCGACGGCAACGCCGAGCGGCTGGCCGAGCTGGACGGCCTGGGCGCCGAACTGGCCCCGGGCCTCACCGAACCGCCCGCGGGCACCGACCTGGTGGTCACCAGCCCCGGATGGCGCCCGACCGCGCCGCTGCTGGTGGCCGCCGCGGCGGCGGGTGTGGAGGTGATCGGCGACGTCGAGCTGGCCTGGCGCGCCTCGCGGGACCTGCCGAACCCGGCCACCTGGCTCGCGGTCACCGGCACCAACGGCAAGACCACCACGGTCGGCATGCTGGAGTCGATGCTGCGTGCCGGCGGGGTGCACGCGCTGGCCTGCGGCAACATCGGCCTGCCGGTGCTGGACGCGGTGTTCGAAGGCTACGAGGCGCTGGCGGTGGAGCTGTCCAGCTTCCAGCTGCACTGGTCCTCGACGCTGGCCCCGCACGCCTCGGTGGTGCTCAACCTCGCCGAGGACCACCTGGACTGGCACGGCACGATGGAGTCCTACGCCGCCGCGAAGGGCACCATCCACGCCCACTCCAACGTCGTCGTGCACAACGCCGACGACCCGTGGTCGGTGCGGCTGGCCGGCGAGTACGCCCCCGCCGGGGCGAAGCGCGTCGGGTTCCGGCTGGACACCCCGCGGCCGGGCGAGCTGGGTCTGGTCGAGGACCTGCTGATCGACCGCGCCTACGGCCCGGACCCGCAGCACTCCGCCGACGAGCTGATCTCGGTGAGCGAGGTGCGCCCGGCCGGCCCGCACAACCTCGCCAACGCCCTCGCCGCGGCCGCGCTGGCCCGCGCGTACGGCATCGACCCCGCCGGCGTGGCCAAGGGCCTGCGCGAGTTCCAGCCGGGTGCGCACCGCGCCGTCGAGGTGGGCGAGTTCGGCGGGGTCCGCTACGTCAACGACTCCAAGGCCACCAACCCGCACGCCGCCGCCGGTTCGCTGCTCGCGCACTCCAGCGTGGTGTGGATCGCGGGCGGGCAGCTCAAGGGCGCCGCGGTCGACGAGCTGGTCGAGGTGGTCGCCGGACGGCTGCGCGGCGTCGTGCTGATGGGCGCCGACGCCCCGGTGATCGCGGCCGCTCTCGCGCGACACGCGCCGGATGTCCCCGTCCACCGGGTCGCCTCGGGTGACGATGGGGCCATGAACGAGGCGGTCTCGGTGGCCAGCGACCTGGCCCGGCCCGGTGACGTGGTGCTGCTGGCGCCCGCCGGGGCGTCCCTGGACATGTTCCGCAACTACGCCCATCGGGGTGACGCCTTCGCCGACGCGGTCCTGGCCCGTGCGACGGGGTCTGCCGATGACGGTCGTTGAGGACAAGGAGCAGGACAGCGCGCCGCGCAGACGGGACCGGGGCGACCGGCAGAGCCCGGCGCGCGCCACGTTCACCGCGCTGACCGCGTGGCTGTCGCGCCCGCTGGCCGATTTCCACCTGGTGCTGGCGCTGACCGGCCTGCTGACGTCGATCGGCATCGTGATGGTGCTGTCGGCGTCCTCGGTGGCCTCGGTCGACCCGGACACCGGCTCCGGCGTGTACGCGCTGTTCAAGAAGCACCTGATCTTCGTGCTCACCGGGTCGGTCGTGTTCTGGGTGGCGCTGCGGATGCCGCTGAAGCGGACCCGCTCGCTGTCCTCGATGGCCGTGCTGGTGTGCCTGGTGATGCTGGCGCTGGTGCTGACGCCGCTCGGTTCGGCCGGCGGCGGCGCCCAGCGGTGGTTCGTGGTGGGCGGCTTCTCGGTGCAGCCGGTCGAGTTCACCAAGGTCGCCTTCGCCCTGTGGGGCGCGCACGTGCTGGTCACCAAGTACCACGTGCTGCACCAGTGGCGGCACCTGATGGTGCCGGTGGTGCCGGTCGCGCTGCTGATGTTCGCGCTGGTCATGGCGCAGCCCAACCTGTCCGGCACGATCACGCTCGGCGTGGTGCTGATGTCGCTGCTGTGGTTCGCCGGCGCGCCCAAGCGGCTGTTCGCGGTGATCCTCGCCGGCGGCATCGCCGGTGCGGTGGTGCTGGCGCTGACCGCGTCCTACCGCATGTCGCGGGTCATGTCGTTCCTGTCGCCGGGTTCGGACACCAGCGGCGCCGCCTACCAGGCCACGCAGGCCAAGTACGCGCTGGCCGACGGCGGTCTGTTCGGCAAGGGCCTCGGGCAGGGGCCGTCGAAGTGGTCCTACCTGCCCAACGTGCAGAACGACTTCATCTTCGCGGTGATCGGCGAGGAACTCGGGTTCATCGGCTGCATCGTGGTCATCGGCCTGTTCGTCGGGCTCGCGATCGTGGGCCTGCGCATCGCCATGCGTAACCTGGACCCGTGGATCCGGATCACCGCCGGCACGCTGACGGTGTTCACGGTGTCGCAGGCCGGGATCAACATCGGCTACGTGGTCGGGCTGCTGCCCGTCACCGGCGTGACGCTGCCGCTGATCTCGGCGGGCGGCACGTCGATCTGGGTCACCATGTTCCTGATGGGCCTGCTGGCCAACGCCGCACGGCACGAGCCGGAGTCGGTGGCGGCGCTGCGGTCGCAGGGGCCGGGCAAGTTCGGCCGTCTCCTGCGCCTGCCCGCCCCCGAGGTCTACCGGCCGCCGGCGCGGCGGCGGGGGAGCGGCCGTCCGGCACCCCGCGGTGACCGGCCCTCGGCCCGCGGGGCACGATCGGCGCAGGCGCCCGAGCGCCGGCGGTCGACGCCGGCCAGACGGGGAAGTTCAGTGCGGAGAGGGACGTAGGAGCAAGTGAGCAAGGCGGTTACCGGCGTGGCTCCCACCGTGGTGGTGGCGGGCGGCGGCACGGCCGGACACATCGAACCCGCGCTGGCGCTGGCCGACGCCGTGCGGCGGCTGCGGCCGGACGCCACGGTGGTCGCACTCGGCACGTCCCGGGGGCTGGAGAACAAGCTGGTCCCGGCGCGCGGCTACCCGCTGGAGCTGATCCCGCCGGTGCCGCTGCCGCGCAAGCCGACCACCGATCTGCTGCGGCTGCCGCTGAAGATCCGGGACTCGGTGAAGCAGACGCGCGAGGTGCTGGACCGGGTCGGCGCGGACGTCGTGGTCGGGTTCGGCGGCTACGTGTCGCTGCCGGCGTACTTCGCGGCGCGCGGCCGGGTGCCGATCGTGGTGCACGAGGCCAACCAGTCGCCGGGCCTGGCCAACCGGGTCGGCGCGCGCTTCGCGAAGCGGGTCGCGGTCGCGGTGCCGGGCACGCCGCTGCCGGGCGCCGAGGTCGTCGGCATCCCGCTGCGGCGGTCGATCACCTCGCTGGACCGGGCGGCGCTGCGGGCCGAGGCCCGCGCGCACTTCGGGCTCGACCCGGACGCGCCGACGCTGCTGGTGTTCGGCGGTTCGCAGGGCGCCCAGTCGATCAACAACGCGGTGTCCGGCGCGGCCAAGGAGCTGGCCGAGGCCGGGATCGGCGTGCTGCACGCGCACGGGCCGAAGAACAGCCTGGTGGTGCAGGAGTTCCCGGGCCGCCCGCCGTACGTGCCGGTGCCCTACCTGGAGCGGATGGACCTGGCCTACGCCGCGGCCGACGTGGTGCTGTGCCGGTCCGGCGCGATGACCGCGGCCGAGGTGTCCGCGGTCGGGCTGCCCGCGGTGTTCGTGCCGCTGCCGCACGGCAACGGCGAGCAGGCGATCAACGCCAGGCCCGCGGTGGACGCCGGCGCGGCGCTGCTGGTGCCCGACGCCGACCTGACCCCGGCGAAGGTGGCCGAGCTGGTCGTCCCGCTGGTCACCGACGCCGCCCGGGTCGCGGAGATGAGCTCGGCGGCGGTCGGGCTCGGCCACCGCGAGGCCGACGAGGTGCTGGCGCGGATCGTCCTGGAGGTGTGCGGAAAGTGAGCGACGTTCCCGCCGAGCTGAGCCGGGCCCACCTGATCGGGATCGGCGGCGCCGGCATGAGCGGCATCGCACGGATCCTGCTGGCGCGCGGCGCCCGCGTGTCCGGCTCGGACGCGAAGGACTCCCGGGCGTTCCTGACGCTGCGCGCGCAGGGCGCCGAGATCGGCATCGGGCAGCGCCCGGAGAACCTGGACGCGCTGCCCGGCGGCCCGTCCGCGGTGGTCGTGTCGACCGCGATCAAGGAGAGCAACCCGGAGCTGGTGGCCGCCCGCGAGCGCGGCATCCCGGTGCTGCACCGCGCCCAGGCGCTGGCGCTGCTGATGGCCGGGCACCGGGTCGCCTGCATCGCGGGCACGCACGGCAAGACCTCGACCACGTCGATGCTCACCGTGGCGCTGCAGCACTGCCGGCTGGACCCGTCGTTCGCGATCGGCGGCGACCTCAACGAGTCCGGCGCCAACGCCCACCACGGCGAGGGCGGGCTGTTCGTCGCCGAGGCCGACGAGAGCGACGGGTCGTTCCTGAGCTACTCGCCGTCGGTGGCGGTGGTGACCAACGTCGAGCCGGACCACCTGGACCACCACGGCACCGCCGAGGCCTACACCGCCGTCTTCACGCAGTTCACCCGCCGGATCGAGCCGGGCGGCCTGCTGGTCGTGTGCGCCGACGACGAGGCCGCGAACGCGCTGGGCGACCACGCGGCGGCCGCGGGCGTGCGGGTGCGCCGCTACGGCCGGTCGGTGACGGACCCCGGCGACGCGAAGGTGCTGGACTACCGGCCCGCCGACGGCGGCGGGGTCATCCGGATCGCGCTGGACGGCGCCGAGACCGACGTGCGGGTCGCGGTGCCGGGTGAGCACATGGCCTTCAACGCCGTGGCCGCGCTGCTGGCCGGGCTGGAGCTGGGCGCGCCGCTGGACGGGCTGGCCGAGGGGCTGGCCGCGTTCGGCGGGGTGCGGCGCCGGTTCGAGTTCAAGGGCCGCGCGGGCGACGTGCGGGTCTACGACGACTACGCCCACCACCCCACGGAGGTCGCGGCGCAGCTGCGCGCGGTGCGGCACGCCGCCGGGAACGGTCGCGTGGTCGTGGTGTTCCAGCCGCACCTGTACTCGCGCACGAAGCTGTTCGCCGCGGAGTTCGCCGAGGCGCTGGGGCTGGCCGACGAGGTCGTGCTGCTGGACGTCTACGGCGCGCGGGAGGAGCCGGAGCCGGGCGTCAGCGGCGCGCTGATCGCGGAGCAGATCACCGGCGCCGGGGTGCACTACGAGCCGGCGTTCGACCGGGCCGTGGCGCTGGCCGCGGACCTCGTCAAGCCCGGCGACCTGCTGGTCACCATGGGGGCGGGCGACGTGACGCAGCTGGGGCCGGAGATCCTGGCGGAGCTGGACCGGCGGGCCGGGGGCTAGGTGGCGACGCGAGCGCGGAGCGAGGAGCGCAGCAGGCCGTCCACGCGGCGGTCGTCGTCGGCGGTGCGCAGCCGCCGGGGACGGCGCCCGCTGACGGCGCGGCGGCGCACCGGCACGGGCGTCTCGCGGCGCCGCGCGCTGCGGCGCCGCTGGGTGGCGCTGCTGACCGTGCTGACGGTGGCCGGGCTCGCCTACGTCGTGTTGTTCACGTCGCTGCTGGGCGTGCGGTCGGTGGAGGTGCACGGCGCGAACAGCGTGCCGGGGGACCAGATCCTGGCCGCCGCCGCGGTGCCCGACCTGAAGCCGATGCTGTTGCTGGACACCGACGAGATCGCCGCCCGCGTGACGGCGATCCCCGGGGTGGCCACTGTGGACGTCTCCAGGTCGTGGCCGTCCACTGTGGACATCACGGTGACGGAGCGGACGCCGATCGGCTTCACCGCGGCGGCCGACGGGTTCCACCTGGTCGATTCCGGCGGCCTGGACTACAAGACGGTGCAGAACAAGCCGGACGGCCTGCCGGAGGTGCAGGTGGCTGCGGTGGCCCCGGACGACCCGGTGACGCGCTCGGTGGTGGCGGTGCTCGCGACCGTGCCGCAGCCGCTGAAGGGGCAGATCACGGTCGTGCGGGCCAAAACCCCGGGCGGCGTGGAGTTCACGCTGGCCAGCGGCAAGACGGTCCGCTGGGGGAACGCGGAGAAGGCGGAGCGCAAGGCGCAGGTGCTCAACGTGCTGCTGACCCGCGAGGGGCAGGTCTACGACGTCGCGAGCCCCGAGCTGCCGACCGTCTCCTGAGGACGGAGACGGCCGGCCGGGATCGCTCAGTCGAGCGCCGCGTCCAGCGTGATCGTCGTGCCGGCCAGCGCCTTCGACACCGGGCAGGTCTGCTCGGCCGTCTTCGCCAGCTCGGCGAACTTCGCCGCGTCCACGCCGGGGACGGTGGCGCGCAGGGTGATCGCGATGCCGCTGATCTCGAAGCCGCCGCCCGCGGCCGGGCCGAGCGTGACCTCGGCGCTCACGTCGATGGACTCGGCGTGCAGGTTCTGCGACTCCAGCACGCCGGACAGGTTCATCGCCAGGCACGACGAGTGCGCGGCGGCGATGAGCTCCTCCGGGCTGGTCTGACCCTCCGGGTTGCCGGCGCGGGTCGGGAACGACACGTCGAACTGGCCGGCGTTCGACGAGTCGAGCGTGACGTGGCCCTTGCCGTTCTGCAGGCCGCCTTCCCAGTGGGTGGTGGCGTCGCGACTGGGCATGGTGTTCCCCTTCCGTCGGTGTGAAGATCCTTCCGCCATCGAACATAGCGTGCAATTCAATTGCGCGCAACACATCCATTGTGGAAGGCTGTGGGTCATGATCAGAACGGAGCCCGCCTTCGACGGCGGCGAGCGCGAGCAACTCGGCGCGTTCCTGGACTTCCTGCGCGAGGCCGTCGTGCTCAAGTGCGCGGGCCTGACCGACGAGCAGGCCCGCCGCAGCCTCGTGCCGAGCGAGCTGACCACGATCGCCGGCCTGGTGAGCCACCTGACCTATGTGGAGCACCACTGGTTCGAGGTGGTCCTCGCCGGCCGTCCCAGCCGGTGGGACGAGAAGCTGGCCGCCGACCGCGACGCGGACTTCCGCGAGGCGCTCACGATCCCGCTGGCGGACCTGGTGGACGCCTACCGCGCGCAGTGCGCGGTCAGCCGCGAGATCGCCGCCGGGATGGCGCCGGAGACCCTCGTGTCCTTCCGGGACGGCTCGATCAACCTGCGTTACGTGCTGATCCACATGGTGGAGGAGACCGGGCGGCACGCCGGGCACCTGGACCTGCTGCGTGAGCTGACCGACGGCCGGACCGGCGAATGACGCGTCCGGCGCGGTGATTTTGCAACGCCACGGCCGACACGCGGCGTGGCTACTGGATTCCGGTTCGCCGGATCCCTACCTTCGGCGGACGGAGCGGGGAGTTGACATAACTCTGAACCTTGAGTTTAGGTTGAGGGTTTTTCGCTCCCGGTGAGCGGTACGAGGAATTCACGATAGGAAGGCGGACCCGATGACGCCCCCGCACAACTACCTCGCGGTGATCAAGGTCGTCGGCATCGGCGGAGGCGGCGTGAACGCCGTCAACCGCATGATCGAGGTCGGCCTCAAGGGTGTCGAGTTCATCGCGATCAACACGGACGCGCAGGCGCTGCTGATGTCCGACGCCGATGTCAAGCTCGACATCGGCCGCGAGCTGACCCGCGGCCTTGGCGCCGGCGCCAACCCCGAGGTGGGGCACAAGGCCGCCGAGGACCACCGCGAGGAGATCGAGGAGGTGCTCAAGGGCGCCGACATGGTCTTCGTGACCGCGGGCGAGGGCGGTGGCACCGGCACCGGCGGCGCGCCGGTGGTCGCCTCGATCGCGCGCAAGCTCGGCGCGCTCACGATCGGCGTGGTGACCCGGCCGTTCACCTTCGAGGGCAAGCGCCGCGGCAAGCAGGCCGAGGACGGGATCCAGGCGCTGCGCAACGAGTGCGACACCCTCATCGTCATCCCCAACGACCGGCTGCTGCAGCTCGGCGACATCGGCGTCAGCCTGATGGACGCGTTCCGCTCCGCCGACGAGGTCCTGCTCTCCGGTGTCCAGGGCATCACCGACCTGATCACCACGCCGGGTCTGATCAACCTGGACTTCGCCGACGTGAAGAGCGTGATGTCCGGCGCGGGCAGCGCGCTGATGGGCATCGGCTCCGCCCGCGGCGAGGGCCGCGCGGTGCAGGCCGCGGAGAAGGCGATCAACTCGCCGTTGCTGGAGGCCTCGATGGAGGGCGCGCACGGCGCGCTGCTGTCCATCGCGGGCGGCTCCGACCTCGGCCTGTTCGAGATCAACGAGGCCGCCTCGCTGGTGCAGGAGGCCGCGCACCCCGAGGCGAACATCATCTTCGGGACGATCATCGACGACTCCCTCGGCGACGAGGTGCGCGTGACGGTGATCGCGGCCGGGTTCGACTCCGGCTCGCCCACCCACAAGAAGCTCGAGCCACCCGCGGTGGGCACCCGCTCGTCCACTGCCTCGGCCGAGGCCGGGCAGGTCCGCCAGCCGGCGCCCGCGGCGTCGGCGCAGCCCCCGGCGCCGCCGGCGGGTGGCGGCTTCCCGGTGACGCCGCCGCGGACGCCGCC
>NZ_AFWY03000078.1:0-25319 GCF_000231075.2 Amycolatopsis sp. ATCC 39116
GGCCCCGCACGGCGGCAAGGGCCAGGGCGCGGAGGACAAGGAACACCGCGTCGCGGACTACCTCGAAGGCGACCCCGACCTCTTCGAAGGCGGTGACGTGGTCGCCCCGCCGGTCATCGGCGACTGGAAGAAGAACAAGCAGGAAGAGAAGAAGTAACCCTCGTGTCCTACGAAGTCGACCCAGACGAGCTGCGCACGCACGGCAGTCACCTCGACGCCCTGTCCGACCGGCTGAACACCGCGGTGGACGCCGCCAACACGGTCGTCATGGACGACTCCGCCTACGGCCTGCTCTGCGCCTTCCTGCCGCCGATCGTGAACGCGACGACGCAGGGCGACGCGGTCGAGGCGCTCAAGGCCGCGGCCGAGGGCGTGCGGATCACCGCGGAGAACATCCGCACCGCGGCCACCAGCTACGAGGACCAGGACGCGACCAACGCCGAGCCGTTCGAGCGGCAGCTGCGCGAGGCCACCCCGGTGAGCCCGCGGATCGGCACGGTGATCCGGTGACGTCGGCGAACGGACTGGGCGACCTCATGCGCGACCCGGACGAGGCGGCCGCGCGGATGAACGCGTGGGCGCAGGGGCTGGCGGAGAAGGCCGAGCGCTACCGCGCGGCGCAGGCGCGTACCGAGGAGATCCGGCTGACCTCGGCCAACACCGACGGCTCGGTGCGCGTCACGGTCCGCGCCGACGGCAGCGTCACCGATCTGGACCTGTCCGGGCGGGCCCGCACCATGCCGCTGGACGAGCTGTCCGCGCAGATCCTGGCCACCATGCGCCGCGCGCAGGCGGGCATCGCCGCGCAGGTCGCCGAGGTGATGCAGGAGGAGGTCGGCGACGAGGACCCGCAGACGCGCTCGCTGCTGGTCGACAACCTGCGCAGCCGGTTCCCCGATCCGGACGCCGACACCGACGACGAGCAGGCGGCCGCCGAACCCGCCGAGGAGCGGCCGCAGGCCCGCACAGACGACGACGAGGAGAACAACCCGTGGTGAACCCCCTGGTCGCGCAGGAGCAGAGCTCGACGACCGCGATCTCGGGGATCTCCCTCCTGGAGGGCGCGCAGGACCTCAAGAAGGCCATCGAAAGCGGCGACTGGGCCTCCGGCGCGCTGGGGGCCGCCGCGGCCGGGCTCGACGCGCTCGGGTTCGTGCTCGACCCGTTCGGCTCGATCCTCGCCGCCGGCGTCGGCTGGCTCATCGAGCACGTCGGCCCGCTCAAGGACGCCCTCGACGCGCTCGCGGGCAACCCGGACGCGGTCAAGGCCCACTCCGAGACGTGGAAGAACATCGCGGCCGAGCTGGGCGAGATCGGCACTGACCTGGCCAACGCGGTCGACACCGACCTGACCGGCTGGACCGGCCCGTCCGCCGACACCTACCGGCAGCAGGCCAAGGACGTCGGCGACCTGCTCGCCGCGGCGAAGGAAGCCGGGGAAGGCACCGCGAGCGGCATCGAGACCGCGGGCACCGTCGTCGCCGCCGTGCGGACCCTGGTGCGTGACATCATCGCCGAGGTCGTCGGGCACATGATCTCGTGGGCGCTGCAGGTGATCGCCACCCTCGGCATCGCGCTGGCGTGGGTCGTGCCGCAGGTGATCAGCGAGGTCGCCAAGACCGCCGCCAAGATCGCCGACCTCACCGGGAAGCTGACCCACGCGCTCAAGGCGCTCTCGGAGCTGCTGAAGAAGGCCGGCGGCATCTTCACCGACACCGCGGGCAAGCTGAAGAAGATCAAGACCGACAAGCCGCCGACGTCGGCCAAGCCGGACAGCCTCCCCGCGGGCCCGAAGAGCGTCGACCCCATGGCGGGCAAGGGCGGCGGCACCATCCCGAACAGCACGCCGAAGACGCCGCCACCGGACGCGGCGAAGGTCGCCCCGCCGCCCAAGCTCAACGACACCCCGGGCGACACGACCAGGGCATCGTCCACACCGGACACCCCGCCGGTCTCGGCCCCGCCGAAGCTGGACGGCCCGCCGCCGGGCGGCACGGCCAAGTCCGCACCCGAGCCCGGCCCGGCCCCCGTGTCGGCGCCGCCGAAGCTCAACGATGTCACCACGCCGTCCGGCGCCCCGAAGAGCCCGCCGAAGACCGACGGCACGCCGAAGCTGAAGGACCAGGGCGACAACCCGCGCTCGATCGAGAAGCTGCGCTGCGAGAAGGACCCGATCGACGTCGCCACCGGGCAGATGGTGATGACCGAGGTCGACGCGGAGTTCCTCGGCACGCTGCCGCTGGTGTTCGAGCGCACGCACTTCTCGTCGTTCCGCGCCGGACGGCTGCTCGGCGCAGCCTGGGTGTCCACACTGGACCAGCGGCTGGAGGTGCACGACCGCGGCGTGAGCTTCGCCGCCGCCGACGGCACGCTCCAGCACTTCCCGCACCCGGCCGACGGCGCCTGGACGACGGCGGCCCGCGGCCCGCGGCGCTCACTCACTCGCACGGACGACGGCGGGTACCTGATCGAGGACCGCGAGCAGGCGCGGGTGCTCTACTTCGCGCCCGGCTCCGGTGAACTGCCGCTGACCTGGACCGGCGACCGGCACGGCAACCGGATCGAGTTCGTCCGCGACGAGCGCGGCCTGCCCGCCGAGATCCGGCACAGCGGCGGCTACCGTGTCCGCGTCGAGACCGACGGCGAGCGGATCACCGCGCTGCACTCGGTCGCCGCGGGCGGCGAGGTCGAGCTGGTCCGCTACGGCTACACCGCGGGCCGCCTCACCGACGTCACCAACGCCTCCGGCGCGCCGTTCCGCTACTCCTACGACGCGGCGGGCCGGGTCGTCGCCTGGGCCGACCGCAACGGCGAGTGGTACCGCTACGTCTACGACCACGCCGGCCGCGTGGTGCGCACCGAGGGGTCCGGCGGGTTCCTCACCGGCACCATGGAGTACAGCGACGGCGTCACCTACTCGACCGACTCGCTGGGCCACCGCACGGAGTTCCACCTGAACGCGGCGGGCCAGGTGGTCCGGGAGGTCGACCCGCTCGGCCACGCCACCGCCTTCGAGTGGGACGACGCCGACCGCCTGCTGAGCACGACCGACCCGCTGGGCCGCACCACCCGGTACCGCTACGACGACGATGGCGACCTGGCCGCGGTGATCCGGCCGGACGGCGCGGAGACCACGATCGAGCGCGACGCCGCCGGCCTGCCGGTGACCATGACCGAGGCGCCCGGCGTCGTCACGCGCTGGGAGTACGACGAGCGCGGCAACCTGAGCCGCGTGACCGAGCCCGACGGCGCGGTCACCACTTACACCTACGATGCGCGCGGCAACGTCACCGCCGTCACCGACGCGCTCGGCAACACGCTCACCGTGGCCTGCGACGCGAGCGGCCTGCCGGTCGCCGTGACCGACCCGCAGGGCGCCGTGACCCGGTACGACCGCGACCGGTTCGGCCGTGTCGCCGCGATCACCGGCCCGCTTGGCGAGGTGGAGCGCTTCGGGTACACGGTGGACGGCAAGCTCGCCTGGCACCGGCACGCCGACGGCGCGCTCGAACAGTGGGTGTTCGACGGCGAGGGAAACAACCGGGCGCACACCGACGCGACCTCGGCGGTGACCCGCGCCGAAGTCACCCACTTCGACCTGCCTTCGGCCGAGATCCGGCCGGACGGCACCCGCGTCTCCTTCGCCTACGACACCGAGATGCGGCTGACCGCCGTCACCAGCGAGCAGGGGCTCGTGTGGCGGTACACCTACGACCCGGCGGGCAACCTGGTGCGGGAGACCGACTTCACCGGCGCCTCGGTCGGCTACCGCTACGACGCCGCCGGGCAGCTGGTGGAGCGGACCGACCCGGCCGGGCAGACCACCACCTACCGCTACGACGCGGCGGGCAACCTGGCCGAGGAGACCACCGGGGGAGTGACCACCCGGTACACCTACAGCACCACCGGCTGGCTGCTGTCGGCCGAGGACGGCACGAGCCGCGTCACCTTCGAGCGGGACGCGGCGGGCCGGGTCCTCGCCGAGACGGTCAACGGCCGCACGGTCCGCTCGGTCTACGACGCACAGGGCCGCCGCGTCCGCCGGGTCACGCCGTCCGGCGCGGACAGCGTGTGGGAGTACGACGCGACCGACCAGCCGGTCGCGGTGCACGCCGCGGGGCGGGCGCTGCGGTTCACCCACGACCTGGCCGGCCGCGAGGTGCGGCGCGAGTTCGGCGCGGCCGCCCTCACCCAGTCCTGGCTGCCCGGCGGGCTGCTCGGCGCGCAGACCCTCACCGGGCCTGCCGCACCGGCCGGTCACCGAGCCTTCAGCTACCGGCCGGACGGCCTGCTCACCGGGATCGAGGACACGCTCACCGGCCCGCGCGGTTTCGCGCTGGACAACCGCGGCCGCGTGACCGGGGTGCGCACGCCGCGCTGGCACGAGCGGTACGCCTACGACGCCGCGGGCAACGTCACCGAGGCGGTCTGGCCCACCGTGACCGACCAGGACCTGCTCGGACCGCGGGCCGTCGCGGGCACAGTGGTCACCGCCGCCGGCCGTGCCCGGTACGCCCACGACGGGCAGGGCCGGGTCGTGGCGCGCGACCGCGGCGGGCAGGTGTCGCGGTTCTCCTGGGACCCGCGCGGACGGCTGGCGGGTGTGCTGACGCCGGACGGCACGTCCTGGCGCTACACCTACGACGCCCTGGGCAGGCGGATCGCGAAGGAGCACCTCGCCGCGGACGGCGTGCACGTGCTGGAGCGGGTCGACTTCGCGTGGGACGGCCAGGTGCTCGCCGAGCAGGCGGTGTCCACACCGGACGGTGCGCGGGTGACGGTGTGGGACTACGAGCCGGACAGCTTCCGCCCGCTGCTCCAGCGGGACCGGCTGCCCGGCCAGGAGCTGGTCCACGCCGTCGTCACCGACCCCGCCGGCGCGCCCGCCGAGCTCGTCACCGACCAGGGCGGCATCGCGTGGTACGCGCGGACGAGCCTGTTCGGCGCCGTGGTGGAGCGGTCCGCGGGCCCGGTCGACACGCCGCTGCGGTTCCAGGGCCAGTACGCCGACGCCGAAACCGGCCTGCACTACAACTTCTTCCGCTACTACGACCCGGCGCTCGCGCGGTACCTGAGCCCGGACCCGCTCGGGCTCGAAGGCGGGCCGAACCCGCACGCCTACGTCGGCAACCCGCACGCGTTCGCCGACCCGCTCGGGCTCACCCCGCAGAGCTGCTCGGCCGGCGGCACGTCGAAGCAGAGCACGGGCAAGCGCAAGAAGCCCGCGCTGACGGTCAACACGAACGTCCCGGCCGTCCCGGTGACCAAGAACTCGCCCGGCGGAAGCCTGTACCAGCAGCTGTCCCCGGGCGGCAAGTACGGCGCGCAGAAGACGGACAAGCAGGGCAAGCCGAAGTTCAACCGCAAGGGCGAGAAGGTCTACAAGTACAACCGGCGCGAGGCGGCCGGGTACGACAACCCGAGCCACGACCACGGCAACATGCTGCCGCTGTGGAAGGACGCGGCGAAGTCGCCGATCCCGATCGACCCGGTGACCGGCCAGGAGATCAAGGGCAAGCAGCTCAAGGACTGGCTGATGGACCCGAACCGGCGCTTCGACACCAAGGAGCCCGGCGACGCCGGGTACGCCGGGCTGCCGGGCAACGAGATCAAGGGGCACGGCAAGGGCGTCCTCGGGCACGAGCCGTCGGCCAGCACGCACTGGAACCACCACGGCGGCATGCAGAGCACTCGCGCGGACAACCTGGAGCACAACAAGGAGACGAGCACCTACCACGGCATCGAGGACCGCGGCCGCTCCAACGCCAGCGGTTCGTCGGAGGAGCGCTACGAGAGCCCCGGCCCGGACAACGGCGCGAACCGCGCGTTCTGGGACCGGGACGACCCGGGCTTCAAGGACCAGGGCGGGCCTTGGCACTCGTGGCAGAAGATCGCGCCACCGCCGAACGCCGCCGGCCCGGCCGGCCCGGCCGGCCCGTCCACACCGGACAGCCCCGCGTCGCCGGACGGCCCGCCGGCGAAGCGCCCCCGCCGCGACAGCGACGTGAGCATGGCGGACTGACCACTTCCGGCGGTCAGGCGCGGCCCGCTGCGCTGGGACCCGGACGGGCGGCCGATCGCCTTCACCGGCACTGCCATGTGGGAGGTGCGGGACGGCAGGCTCGCACACAGCTGGGTCGAGCGCGCGTCCTGGGAACTGCGCCAGCGTCTGACGGCCTGACCCGCGCGGGTGCCCCGGAGAGCGGGGCACCCGCGGCGGTGTCAGCCCGGCAGCAGTTCGCTCAGCTCCTCGGCCGGGTGGGGCGGCGTGGCCAGGGCCGGGTCCGCGGGCGCCTCCACTGTGCGCGGTGCCGGGTTGCGGTTGACCAGCAGGCGGAACACGTCCGGCCGGGAGTAGTGGCCGACCGGGTCGGCGGCGGACTTGGCGATCGCGATCAGCGCGGGGTCGAGGTCGGCGTAGAGGATGCCCTCCTCGGTCTCGGCGAGCGGTTCGGCCAGCGGCGTGCCCTCGGGGCCGAAGATGCGGGCGAAGCCTCCGCCGCGCCGCAGCAGCTGCCGCTTGGCTTCGGTGTCACAGAACAGGTCCTGCGCCGCTTCGCCGATCACCGAGCACGCGGCGAGCACAAAGGCCTGGCCCTCGACCGCGTACACCAGGCTCGCGGCGGTGTTCACCTCCGGCCCGAGCGCGGTCGCCGCGCCGCGGTAGACCGAGAAACTCGGCCACGACGCGACGTGGATCTCCTCGCCGAGGCTGTACATCGCGTACTTGGTCAGCGGCTGGAAGTGCTCCCAGCAGTTCAGCCCGCCGATCCGGCCCAGCGGCGTGTCGTGCACCTGCAGGTCGCTGCCGTCGCCCTCGCCGTACACCGAGCGCTCGACGTGGGTGGGCTTGAGCTTGCGGCGCACCGAGATCAGCTCGCCGGTGTCCGAGATGAACGCCTGCGACATGTAGAGGCTGCCGCCGTCGCGCTCGCTGAACCCGAGCACCACGTGCACACCGTGGTCGGCGGCGGCGCGGCGGAGCCGCCGCATCTCGTCGCCGTCGCGGGTCATCGAGTTCGCGGCGTACCGCGGCACGAACGCCATGCCCGCGGCGGGGGAGTCGAGCCAGATCCACCACGGGTAACCCGGGACGAACGTCTCGCCGAACGCCACCAGCTTCGCCCCGCCTCGCGCGGCCTCGCCGATCAGCGCGACCGCCTTCTCCACGCTGCCCGCCAGGTCCAGCCACACCGGCTCCGCCTGCACCGCCGCGACCCGAACCGTGCTCTCCATGACGCCTCCTCCGTGCTTTCCGTTGGTGGAGGGCATCATGCGGCGGGCGGGCGCCCGCCGGACTGTCCGCGCGTGCCGGGGTCACTGACCGCGTGTGCCACCCGGGGTCGTGCCGAACTCGGCGCGAAAGGCGCGGTGGAACCCGGATTCGCTGTCGAAGCCGCAGCGCGCGGCGATGCTGGCGACCGGCCGGTCCGGGTGCGCGCGCAGCATTTCGCGGGCCTGCTCGAGCCGGATCCGGCGGATCTCCCTGGCGACGCTGCCGGGCGCGAACACGCGGTACAGGGTGCGCCGGGAGACGCGGCAGGCCCCCGCGACCATGTCGACGTCCAGCCGGGGATCGGCCAGGTTGCGGCGGATGAACGCGACCGCCCGCTCCCGGACGAGGGCACGCGCCGGATCGGGCGCGGGCTCGGTGCGGGCCGCGAACGAGGCCGCGGCCGACAGCAGGCCGAGCGCGTGCGGCAGCAGCGGGGTGGCGGTGCCGGCCTTCGCGGCGCCGGCCAGTGAGGTGAAGAACGCGGGCACCACCTGGCCCGGCCCGGGGCCGAGCGTGCGGGCGGTGAGGGCGCGGGTGTCGCGCAGGGCCAGCTCCCGCTTGGGCACCTGGACGACCAGTTGGCGGAAGTCGTCGTCGAAGCGCAGCGTGTACGGGCGGGTGCTGTCGTAGAAGGCCATGTCGCCGCCGGTCAGCTCGGCGACGCGGCCGTCCTGCTCGACCCGTCCGCGGCCGCGGAGCTGGATGCTGGCGAGCAGGTACTCGTCGGCGCCGCGGGCGATCAGGCTGCGGGTGCGGCGGACCACCTGCCCACCGGCGACCACAGTGGACAGTTCGAGCGCGCCGACCGGAACGTGCTCGATGCGCCCGGCGAACGGCCCCGCCGTCACCGGGGCGGCCGCCAGCTGGACGAACGTCTCGCAGATCATCTCCCGCCAGTAGGCGAACGCGTCCTGCGCGGGCACCTGCGAGGTGCTCAGCTCCACCCGGGACTGCCGGTCCATCCCGGGATTGTCACCCCGCGCGGGGCTCCTGTCGAGCCCGGCGTGCTTGACGAGAATTAGAACCTGTTCTACCTTCGCCAGGTCGGCGTCTGTAGAGGTGAAGGTGGGCAATGATGCGAACCCGTGCGGCCGCGCTGCTCGAACAGCCGGGCAAGTGGCAGATCGTGGACATCGACCTGGACGAGCCGAAGGAGCACGAGGTCCGGGTCCGCTTCGCGGCGGCCGGCCTGTGCCACTCCGACGATCACGCGACCACCGGTGACATGCCGACGCCGCACCTGCCCCTCATCGGCGGGCACGAGGGCGCGGGCGTCGTCGAGGCGGTCGGGCCGGGCGTGCGCAACCTCGCCGCCGGGGACCACGTCGTCGCGCAGTTCGTGCCCTCCTGCGGGCGCTGCGAGGCCTGCTCGTCCGGCCGCGGCAACCTCTGCGACCTCGGCATGTACGCCCTGAGCGGCTGCATGGCCGACGGCACCTACCGCGCCCACCTGGACGGCGCGGACGTCGCCCAGATGACCATGGTCGGCACCTTCGCCCAGCACGCGATCGTGCCCGAGTTCTCCCTCACCAAGATCGACCCGGAGATCCCGTTCCACGTCGCCGCCCTGCTCTCCTGCGGGGTGCCGACCGGGTGGGGCTCGGCCGAGTACGGCGCCGAGGTGAAGGCCGGCGACACAGTGATCGTGATGGGTGTGGGCGGCGTCGGCATGAACGCGGTGCAGGGCGCCCGCGCCCGGGGCGCCGCGTACGTCCTCGCGGTCGACCCGGTCGCCTTCAAGCGCGACAAGGCCCTGGAGTTCGGCGCCACCCACGCGTTCGCCGACATCAACGAGGCCGCGGACTTCGCCCGGTCGGTCACCAACGGGCAGGGCGCGCACTCCGCCGTCGTCACCGTCGGCATCACCACCGGCGACCACGTCGCGCAGGCGGTCAACGCGATCGGCAAGTTCGGCACCGTCGTGGTCACCGGCATCGGCGACGTCAAGGACGAGGGCCTGCCGATCAACCTGTGGGCGCTGTCGATGATGCAGAAGCGCATCCAGGGCGTCATCTTCGGCATGGGCACCCCGAGCTACGAGATCACCCGGCTGGCCCGCATGTACCAGGCCGGCACGCTCAAGCTCGACGAGCTGATCACCACGACCTACCGGCTGGACGAGGTCAACCAGGCCTACGCCGACATGCACGCCGGGCGCAACATCCGCGGCGTCATCCTGCACGAGAGCTGATCAGCGCGGCGGGCGCAGGCACGCGGCGGCGACGATGCCGGCCGCGACGATGCCGGCCAGCGCCAGCAGGCTGAACCACATCCCGTCGGAGAACGCGGCCCGCGCGGCGTCGGCCACCTGCCGGCCCGCCGGGCCGAGCCGATCGGCGACCGCCAGCGCCCCGGCGAGCGACCCGTCCGCGGCCTCCCGCGCCACCGCCGGAAGCGCCTCCGTCGCCGGGCGCACCGCCGGGGTGTAGGTCGCCGACAGCACGCTCCCGGCGAGCGCGATCCCCAGCGCCGCACCGATTTCCCGCGTCGCGTCGTTGACCGCCGACGCGACGCCGTACTTGTCCGGCGGCACGTTGTCCAAGATCGCGCTGGTGGCCGCGGGCGCGGTGAGGCCGAGCCCGCCGCCCAGCACGCACACCGCGATCGCCAGTTCCACGTACGAGCTGCTCGGCCCGAGCCGGCCCAGCAGCAGCACCCCGGCGACCACGACGACCAGCCCGAGGCAGGTCAGCGCGCCCAGCCCGATCCGCTGCGCGATGTGCGCCGAAGCCATCGACAGCGGCAGCAGCGACACCGCGATCGGCCACAGCACCAGGCCCGACTCCAGCGGCCCGTAACCCTGCACCAGCTGCAGGTACTGCGCCAGCACGTACAACGCGCCGAACGCCGCGGTGAACTGCACGGTCACCGACACCGACCCGGTGGCGAAGGCGCGGTTGCGGAACAGCCGCACGTCCAGCAGCGGCGCCGCGTGCCGCGCCTCGAACCACGCGAAGACCGCGCCGAGCACGACACCGGCCACCAGCGCCACGATCACCTCGGCGTCGGCCCACCCCACGTCCGCCGCCCGCAGGATGCCGAACACCAGCGCCCCGATCGCGAGCGCGCCGAGCGCGGCGCCGGCCGAGTCGAACCGGTGGTGCACCCGCTCGCGCGAGGTCGGCACCGTCACGCAGGCCAGCGCCAGCAGCAGGGACAGCACGGCCGGGCCGAGGAACACCGAATGCCACGAGAAGTGCTGCAGCAGCAACCCGGCGATGACCAGACTGCCGAGACCGCCGAGGCCGGCCACCGCCGCCCAGATGCCGATCGCCCGCCCGCGCCGCTCGGGCGGGAAGCTCGAGTTGATGATCGACAGGGTGGCGGGCATGATCATCGCCGCGCCCAAACCGGTCAGCGCCCGCGCCGTGATCAGCCAGGCCGGCGACTCGGCGAGCAGGGGAGCGGCGCAGCCTGCCGCGAACACCGCCAGCCCGATGACCAGCACGCCGCGACGGCCGTAGCGGTCGCCCAGCGCGCCCATCGGCAGCACCAGCGCGGCCAGCACCAGCGTGTAGACGTCCACGATCCAGGTCTGCTGCGCCTGCGTGACACCGGTGTCCGCGGCCAGCGCGGGCAGCGCGGTGTTGACGATCGTGACCATGGCGATCACCAGGCCGACCGCCGAGCACATCACGCCCACGGTCCAGGCGCGGCGCGCTGCCGAAGACGACGAGAGCCCGGACCGTGCGACGACGCGCATGCCACCTCGTTCCGACAGGAAACGAAACCATCGGTATCGTAGCAGTACTGGCAGTTCTGAAAACAGTTCTGGGAGAATCCGGCCGTGACGACGCAGCAGGTGCCGGGCCGCCGTGACCCGCGGCTGGACCGGTCGCGGTCGGCGATCCTGTCCGCGGCCGTCGCCCTGCTGTCCGAGGGTGGCGTCCGGGCGGTGACGATCGAGGCGGTCACTTCGCGCAGCGGTGTCGCCCGCTCCACGCTGTACCGGCACTTCCCGAACAACACCGAACTGCTGGCGGCGGCCTTCCGCGAACTGCTGCCACCGCTGGACCCGCCCGCCGGCGGCACGCCGCGCGAGCGCCTGCTGCGCCTGGTGCGGGCGCAGGCCGGGCAGATCGAGGGCGCCCCGGCGATGGCCGCGCTGGTGTGGATGGCCGCGATCGGCCTGGACGGCGGCGGCGCGCCGGACGAGGGCGAGCGCGGCAGGCTCGCCGCGCTGCGCGAGCACGTCGTGGACACCTACCGCCGTCCGTTCGACGCGGTTCTCGCCGACTGCCTGCCCGGCGAGGAGGACGTCGACTTCGCGGCCGCCCGGCTCGTCGGCCCGCTGCTGTTCAACGCCCTGATCCTGCGGCGCCCCAGCGACGCGGCCTTCTGCGTGCGCCTGGTGGACGACTTCCTGGCCCGTGCCTGACCGGCGGAGCTGATGTCCGCGCTGCGCCGGGCGTGGCGCAGCGCGGACCGAGTCACTTCGACTGCGGCAGCGTGACCTTGCCCTTGCGTCCCCGCGCGGACGGCGGCGGCACGACCGGGCCGATGTCGCCGTCGGGGGCTTCGTCCAGGTCGACGATCACCGGGGCGTGGTCGCTCGGCCCGGTGCCCTTGCGGGCGTGCCGGTCGACCCACGCCGCCGCCACCCGCCCGGCCACCGGGGCCGAGGCCAGCACCAGGTCGATGCGCATGCCGAGGTCCTGGTGGAACATGCCGGCCCGGTAGTCCCAGTAGGTGAAGACCCGCTCGTGCGGCCAGCGGTCCCGGACCACGTCCCGCAGGCCCAGGCCGGTCAGCGCGGCCAGCGCGGCGCGCTCGGGTGGCGTGACGTGGGTGTGGCCCTCGTAGGCCGCCGGGTCGAACACGTCGGCGTCGGCGGGCGCGATGTTCATGTCGCCGCACAGCATCGCGGCTTCCGGTCCGTCCGCGACGACCTCACGCAACGCCGCCAGCCACGCCAGCTTGTACTGGTAGTGGTCGGAGCCGGGGGTGCGGCCGTTGGGCACGTACAGCGAGTGGATCCGGACGCCGCCGCAGGTCGCGGCCACCGCGCGCGCCTCGGGGTGCGGGAAGCCCGGTGCGCCGGCCAGGCCGGTGACGACGTCGTCGAGGCCCACCCGGGACAGGATCGCGACGCCGTTCCAGCGCGGCTCACCGGCCAGTGCGGTCTCGTAGCCGCGGTTCGCGAGCTCGTCGCCGAGCAGGTCGCGGAAGGCGTCGTCGGCCAGTTTGGTCTCCTGCAGGCACACGACGTCCGGCTGCCGCTGGTCCAGCCACGGCAGCAGCCTCGGCACCCGCTGCTTCACGGAGTTCACGTTCCAGGTCGCCACACGCACGCCGCCCACGCTAGTGCGGATGCGCCCGCGGCGCCCGCCCTCGGCTCAGCCGTCGACGAGCAGGCCGCGCAGCGGGCCCTGCAGCCGTTCCGCGCGGCGGGACACCCCGGGCAGCAGCACCAGCCGGTGGGTTCGCGGCTCGCCGCGGCGTTCGCGCTCGGCCTGCTCTTCGGCGATCGGGCGCCACAGGTTGTCGACGACGTCGGTGGGGTCGGCGTCCAGGTCCGCGGCCGGCCGTCTCAGGTGCTCGGCCCACAGGCGCAGCCGGGTGGCGCGGATCAGGTCGCGGTCGTCGGTCGCGACGTTGACCTCGGTGTCGTTGAACAGCGAGTGCTCGTTGAGGTTCGCCGAGCCGATCGTCATCCACTCGTCGTCCACGATGCCGAGCTTCGCGTGCACGTACACCGGCGCCGACGACTCGCCGTCGTGGCTGCTGATCGTGGTGGCCAGCAGGCGGTGGTTGCCGTCGTCGGCGTCCAGGAGCCGGCCCAGCTGGCCGCGCGTGGTGTCCGCGCCGTTGCTCGGTTTGCGTGGCAGCAGCAGCACCACGCGGAACTTCTCGTCCGGCGGGTCGCACAGCTTGTCGATCAGGACCTCCGCGATCTCCGGCGACCACAGGAACTGGTTCTCCAGGTACACCAGCCGTCGCGCCGAGCGCAGCGCGCGCAGGTAGGCGTCGAGGATCGTGAACTCGCCCTGCGGCGCGAAGGCGTAGGTCTTGTCCGGGACCGTGCGCAGCAGTTGCACGTTGCTGGTGCCCGCCGGTTCCGGCGTCGCGGGCTTGGACAGCTCTTCGCCGGCCACCTCGGTCCAGCGCTGCCGGAAGTGCTCCGCGACATCGGCGACGACCGGCCCGTGCAGCCGGGTCATCAGGTCGTGCCAGCCGATCGGCCGGTCCGGCGGGTGCTCGCGGCTGTCGTGGCGGTCGCCTTCCAGCGCCGTGAAGTCCACCCCGCCCACGAAGGCGACCTCGTCGTCGACCACGACCAGTTTCTCGTGGTGGCAGTGCATCGTCCGTTCGCGGGCGTCCAGGACGCACCGGACGGCGGTGTTCTCGGTGAACTTCCGCTGCTCCGCCCGGACCATCCCGCGGGTGGGCTGGAAGGTGGGCACCGGCGGGCCTGCCCACACGAGCAGGCGCACGTCCACGCCGCGCTGGGCGGTCGAGGCGAGGAGGTCGCGCAGGGTCGGCGCGTCCGGTTCGCGGGTCAGCCGGAAGTCCGGGCTGGCGTGCCAGTTGGCGATGTGCACGTGGGACTTCGCGCCGCGGATGGCGGCCGCGATGGCGGGCAGCGCTTCTTCGCCGTCGACGAGCACCTCCAGGCGGTTGCCGTGCCGGGTGACGGCCCGCCCGCCGAAGCGGTCCTCGGTCCCGGTGGGTTCGAGGACCTCGCCCCAGCCGAGCCTGCGCAGGCGGCGTTCGTGGTGGGCGCAGAGCGCGTGCTCCAGCCCGTCGCCGAGGCGTTCGTCCACCTTGTCCAGGAGTGAGCGGAACGTCGTCATACTCCAATGTCACTACAGATCGGGCGGGTTCGCCGGGCAAGATTGGCGGGATGAACCGGCAACGCGAGGCGCTGCGCAGTTGGGAAGAAACGTGGTCCGCGGCGTTCGCGGCGCGCGGCCACCGGGTGGTGATCGAGGTCGAACCCGCGGTGGAGCCGCCCCCGAGCGCGCCGTGGCACTGGTGGATCACCTTCCGCGCGGGCGACGCGGAACTCGACGCGATCGCGGCGCCCCAGCCGGAGGCGCTGGCGTTCGAGGACGAGCAGGGCCGATTCGAGGAGGTCGTCCCGCTGGGTGAGGTGGCGGACCACGTGCTCCGGCGGTTGGCCGATGATGTCGGGTAGTGGGGGCGGATCCGGTTGGGCCGAGGCGGTCGCCGGCGCCGTCGGGGGGCGCGCCGCGTCGGGAACGCGGCAGCGGTTGTGCGTGGAAGTGGTCCCGCTGGGCGGGATGGTGGCCCAGGTGCTCCGGCGGCTGGCCGATGACCTCCGGTAGCGCCGAACTGGCCGCGCGGGCGCCGTTGGGCCGAGGCGGTCGCGGCGCTCGTCGAGGAGCGCACTGGCGTCCAGGGGCGGCAGGCGAGCCCGGGAACGGACGTGCAGCAGGAGATCCGCTTCGCGCCACCCGGCCCGGCGAGCCCCGTTCTGGTCGTGACGTGCGAGGAGGGCCAGGGTTTCCTGTCGGTGGACCGGGTTGGCGGTGTCAGCGTGCTCTACGAATTCGACGGCGAGCCGGACGAGCTGCCGGCGCGGTGGGCAGGGGACCGCAGGCAGCGGTCCTGGCTGTCGGAGGTGGAACTGGCCGACCACGCCATCGCCGTCCTGACCGCGGGCTACCGCTTCCGCCGCATGCCGTTCCACGAGGAGCTGCGCATCAACACCAGCCCGCCGTTCCGGTGGATCACCGTGGACCTCGGCTGGCCGCCGTTCGCCTTCAGCCGCTGGGAGCCTGTCAAGCCTTCCGGCTCGAGGAGATGAACTTCACGGCCCATACCTAGCGCTCGTTCAGCCGCGTTATCGTCGGCTCTCTCAGGACACCGGAAGGGGCTGACGCAATGGTGCGCACGCGGTTCTGCGACGTCTTCGGGGTGGAGTACCCGATCGTGCAGGGCGGGATGCAGTGGGTGGGCCGCGCGGAGCTGACCTCGGCCGTCGCCAACGCGGGCGGCCTCGGGTTCCTCACCGCGCTCACCCAGCCGACTCCGGAGGACCTCGCGAAGGAGATCGCGCGCTGCCGGGAGCTGACCGACAAGCCGTTCGGCGTCAACCTGACCATCCTGCCCTCGATCAACCCGCCGCCGTACGCCGAGTACCGCGACGTGATCGTCGAGTCCGGGGTCCCGGTGGTGGAGACCGCGGGCTTCAACCCAGCCGAGCACCTGCCCGCCTTCCGCGCGGGCGGGGTCAAGGTGCTGCACAAGTGCACCAGCGTCCGCCACGCCGTGAAGGCCCAGGAGCTGGGCGTGGACGGCATCTCCATCGACGGCTTCGAGTGCGCCGGGCACCCCGGTGAGGACGACATCCCCGGCCTGGTGCTGATCCCGGCCGCCGCGGAGAAGATCACCATCCCGATGATCGCCTCGGGCGGGTTCGGCGACGCGCGCGGGCTGGTGGCGGCGCTGGCGCTGGGCGCGGACGGCATCAACATGGGCACCCGCTTCCTCGCCACCGCCGAAGCCCCGGTGCACGACAACGTCAAGGCGCAGCTGGTCGCCGCCACCGAGCGGGACACCGAGCTGATCTTCCGCCCGCTGCGCAACACCGCCCGCGTGGCGAGCAACTCCGTCTCCCGCGAGGTGGTCGGCATCCTGGACCGGGGCGGGAAGTTCGAGGACGTGCGCGACCTGGTCGCCGGCGCCCGCGGCCGCAAGGTCTTCGAGGACGGCGACCTGGAACTGGGCATCTGGTCGGCGGGCATGGTGCAGGGCATCATCAACGACGTGCCCACCGTCGCCGAACTGATCGAGCGCATCGTCACCGAGGCGCGCGAGCTCATCGCCGGCCGGCTGGCGGGGGTGCTGCGTTAGGCAGGGCGCGCCCGGCCTCGCCGAACACTTCCCGCATCCAGCGGTGCTCCGGGTCGTCTTCGTGCGCCGGGTGCCACCACAGCGCCTCCACGAGCGGCACGGGCTCGAACGGGCACGGCAGGACCCGCACACCGTCCAAACCGGACAGCCGCGCCGCGAGGTGGCCCTGGATCAGCCCGATCCGGTCCGTTCCCGCGACCAGGTGGGGGAGCGCGAGGAAGCTCTCCACGACGGCGGTCACCCGCGGTTCGATCCCGAGCGCCTGCAGCTGCCGCGCGACGGTGGTGAACGCGGTGGCGGACAGGTAGGTGAACACCCACGGCAGCTTCCGCAGGTCGTCCATCGTCAGGGCGTCCCCGACCTGCTCGTTCGCCGTCGCCACGACACAGCACCAGGTGTCGGAGAACAGGTCCAGGTGCGGGACGCCGTGCAGGAACCCGTGCGGCAACAGCACCGCGTCGGCCCCGCGCAGGCTCTCCGGCGCCTGCTCGACGACCGGTGGTGAGGCGGGCTCGAACCGCAGGCGCATCCCCGGCGCGCGCTCGTCGAGGATCGCGCCGACCGCGCCGCCCAGCACGGCCATCACGTAGTCCGACCCGAGGATCCGGAACTCCCGGTCCGAGGTCGCCGGGTCGAACCCCGGGTGGCGGCTGAACGCCTGCCGGACCCCGGTCAGCGCCGCCTCCGCGCGCGGTCGCAGCTGGGCGGCCAGCGGTGTCAGCTCGTAGGCGTTGCCCTTGCGGACCAGCAGCTGGTCGCCGAAGTGCCGCCGCAACCGCGCCAGCGACGAGCTCAGCGCGGGCTGGCTGAGCCCGAGCCGGGCGGCGGCGCGCGTGACGCTCTTCTCCCGCAACAACATGTCGAGGGGGACGAGCAGGTTCAGGTCCAGGTTCGTGAGGTTCATCGTCTCCCTCTTCGCTCGCCGTTGACCCGGGGACGCGGAGCAGTCTACGCTAAAAATCCGAATCAAGATTCTGAATTTATTTTGACCGACCACTGGAGGTCGCCGTGCACTTCTCCGCGTTCCTGACCACCCGGTCCGCAGGCCCGGCGGACGACCGGCCCGTCATCGAGGCGATGGTCGACCACGCGGTGGAGGCCGAACGGCTCGGTTTCGACGCCGTCTTCCTGCCCGACCACCACTTCACCGGCTACGCGCCACCGGCCAGCGACCCGGTGGTGTTCGCCGCCTACCTCGCCGCGAAGCTGCCCCGTCTGCACTTCGGGTTCTCCGTGCAGACCATCCCGCTGCACCACCCGGTGCGCTTCGCCGAGCGGCTCAACCTCATCGACCAGCTCACCGACGGCAAGGTCCTCGTCGGCACCGGCAGCGGGACCACACCCGAGGAGATGATCGGGCTCGGCATCAACTACAAGGACACCGCGCAGCTGTCGGTGTCCAATCTGGAGATCGTGGAACGCCTGTGGGCCAAGAAGATCTCCGACCCGCCGGTCGAGTTCGACAACGGGCACTACCGCGGTTCGGTCGTCTCGCGGATCGTGCCCGCGCCCTACTCCGCGGACGGCCCGCAGCTGATGTCGGTCGCCGCCCGCCCGTCGAGCACGCAGCGCGCCGCGGACAAGGCCCAGCCCGCGTTCATCCTCGCCTTCACCCCGCCGACCATCGACGACGGCCGCCCGCTGGAGCACTTGCGCCGCTACTTCCAGGCCTACCGCGAAGCCCTCGAAGCGGCCGGGCACGACGAGGCCCGCGTCGCCCGCGCGCTGGAGTGGACCACGCACACCTACCAGCACGTGCACCTCGCCGAGACCGACGAGCAGGCCGAGGAGGAGCTGCAGCTGCTGATGGAGCAGTACCAGGAGGCGATCGAGCGCGAGCACGTCGCGAACGCGGCCGCCGAGCGGATCACCGGCGTGGCGCTGCCCCCGCCGCCGGACGCCCGCAAGCCCGGCTACCAGCGGACCTGGTGCCTGTGGGGCAGCCCGGAAACCGTCACCGAGCACCTGCGCGAGATTCAGGGCATCGGGATCGGCAACGTGCTGGGTGGTTTCCTCGGCGGCCCGCTGACCCCGGAGCGCGTCGCGTTCGGCCGGCGGTCCATGGAGCTGTTCGCCACGCGCGTCATGCCCCGCTTCCGGGCCGCGGCGTGACCGGCGCGCTGGACACGGCGCGCAAGGCGGCGTTGACGGCGGGGGAGACCGGGTACCGCACCCCGGCCGAACCCGCCGCCGGGCTGCGTCCGGTCCACCTGGTCGACGGCCCGCTCGGCCTGGTCAGCCCGACGTTCGACGAGCGGGAGACGTCGCTGCTGCTGCCCAGCGGCATCGCGCTGGGCGCGACCTGGGACCCGGACGTGGTGCGCGCGGTCGCGGCGACCGAGGGCTCGGAGGCCCGTCGCCGCGGCTTCGACGCCGTGTACGCGCCCAACCTCAACCTCGCGCGCACTGGGCTGTCCGGTCGGACGTTCGAGATGCTGTCGGAGGACCCGCTGCTGGCCGGGGTGCTCGGCGCGGCCTTCGTCGAAGGCTTGCAGGGACAGGGCGTCGCCGCGGTGCCGAAGCACCTGGTGTGCAACGACACCGAGACCGAACGGCAGCGGATGAGCGCCGACGTCGACGACACCGCCCTGCGCGAGGTGTACCTGCGACCCTTCGAGCATGCGGTGCGCGCCGGCGCGTGGGCGTTGATGACCGCCTACAACCGCCTGAACGGCACGCCCTGCGCCGCGCACGCGGAACTGCTGGCGATCGTCAAGGAGGAGTGGGGTTTCGACGGGCTCGTGGTGTCCGACTACTTCGCCCTGCACGAGACCCTCGGCCCCGCGCTCGCCGGGCTCGACCTGGAGATGCCGGGCCCCGCGATCCACTTCGGCGTGCGTCTGGCCGAGGCGGTGGAGCGCGGGGAGGTGCCGCGGGAACGGCTGGACGACGCCGTGACGAGGCTGCTGCGGCTGGCCGCCCGGGTGGGCGCGCTGGAGGGGAGCAGCCGCCAGGTCACCGCGCCCGCGATGCCGCCGGAACGCGCCCACCAGGTGCTGACCGACGCCGCCGTGGCGTCGTTCGTGTTGTGCCGCAACGACGGTGTGCTTCCGCTGGAGCCGGGCGTGCGGCTGGCGGTGATCGGGCCGAACGCGGACCGGCCCTGCTACCAGGGCGCGACCTTCGGCCGGATCCGGCCTGAGGGCGGCGCCACCACACCGCTCGATGCGCTGCGCAAGCGCTTTCCCGGTGCGGTGATGCACGAACGCGGAGTGGACAGCGTCCCGGCGACGACGCTGGGCGCCTTCGACGTGTCCACTCCGGACGGGCGGCCGGGTGTGTTGCTGGAGCACTTCCGCGGTGGTGACCTGGTGCTGTCGAAGGTGCGTGGTGACAGCGCTTTCATCTGGTTCGGCGAGGTGCCCGGCGCGGGGCCGACGACCGAGCCGGGAGTGCTGCGGCTGACCGCCGTGTTCACGCCTGAGGTCGGCGGGCGGTGGACGTTCGGCGCGGGCGGTTCGGGTGCCGCTGTGTTGGCTGTCGATGGTGTGGTCCTGGCTTCGCGGCCGGCTCCCGCGCCGGGCGACGTGATGGGGCAGGTCGCGCGGGCGGAGACCACCGGCGCCGGGATCGAGCTGTGCGCCGGGGAGCCGGTGACCGTGGTCGCCGAGATGACGTCGGCGGGCAGCCGGGTGCAGGCGCTGACGGTGTCGTGCACCCCGCCGCCGGAACCGGGGGCGCTGGCCCGTGCGCGGCAGGCGGCGGCGGAGGCCGATGCGGTGGTGCTCGTGGTCGGGGACGAGCTGGAGACTTCGCGCGAGAGCCGGGATCTGGCGACCTCGGCGCTGCCGGAGGCGCAGCAGGAGCTGATCCGCGAGGTGGGCCGCGTCAACCCGCGGACCGTGGTGGTCCTCAACGCCGGACGGCCGGTCGACGCGCCGTGGGCCGGCGACGTCGGCGCGGTGCTGCAGGGCTGGTTCGGCGGGCAGGGGTTCGGCGACGCGCTGGCGAGGGTCCTCGCGGGCGACGATGAACCCGGCGGCCGGATGCCGGTCACGGTCCCGCTGCGCGACGAGGACCGGTCCACGCACGGCGAGATGCTGGACGCGGACCTGCGCCGCGACTACCGCGCCGCGGAGCCCACCGGATACCGGCACCTGGCCCGGACCGGGACGCGGGCGCGGTTCGCGTTCGGCTCGGGGCTCGGCTACACGACGTTCCGCTTCGGCCCAGCCCGGGTGGACGGCGACCTGGTGCGGCTGGACGTGACCAACACCGGCCCGCGCCGCGGCCGCGAGGTGGTGCAGGTCTACGTGCGCGCGCCGGGCGAGGTGGATGCGCGGCTGGCGGGCTTTGCCGGGGTGTGGTTGGAGCCGGGCGAGACGGCCGGGGTGGTGGTTGCGCTGGGGGAGCGGGTGTGGCAGCGGTGGTGCGATGGCGGGTGGGTGGTGCCGCCGGGTGGGCATGAGGTGCTCGTGGGCCGCTCGGTGGAGGAGATCACGCAGACGCTGACGCGGGAGTGGTGACGCCGGGTGGTGGGGGACCGGTGTCCCCCACCACCGCCGGTCAGCCGCAGAAGCATCGACGGCACAATCGCTCGGCCATGGGCATGGGTTGCGGGGCTGGCCTTTGCGCACGGGTTGCACCGCCACATTGCCAAGAGCAAGCCGGAGCTCGCCGCTTCCACCGCGGCGCCGCACCGGTGGATCCGCGATAGGACTCACTCCGGCCGGTCAGCCGCCGTCGACAGCAGATCCCTCGGCCCTGCGCAGGGCTACGAAGGGCCGGCACGTTCGCCCACGGGTCGCACCAGTGCATCGCCGAGAAGCGGGCCGCCTCCACGGCGGGCGGCGCACTGGTGGAATCCGCGGCGGAACTCGCGGTCGGCCTCGCTCCGCGGTCAGCCGCCGAAGCATCGACGGCACAATCGCTCGGCCATGCGCATGGGTTGCGGGGCTGGCCTTTGCGCACGGGTTGCACAGCCACATCGCCAAGAGCAAGCCGGAGTTCGCCGCTTCCACCGCGGCGCCGCACCGGTGGATCCGCGATGGGACTCGCTCCGGCCGGTCAGCCGCCGAAGCTCATGTTCACGTCGCTGACGAACCAGGCCGCTCCCAGCTGCCGCAGCGCGAGGTTGAGCTGGAACGACCCACCGCCGGTGGCGCCGATCAGCTGCAGGTCCCGCAGCGAGTGCCCGTTCACGTGCACGTCCGTGTCCGGCACCAGCGCGGTCTGGCCCTGCGGCGTGATGTCGGCGACCGTGACCTGCGCGGGCAGCGTCACGACGTCCTTCCGCCACGCCTCGCGCAGGCCGTCGAGCGTCGAGCCGGCCTGGGTGCACATCTCCGGGCTCACCCGCTGCGGCGGTTCCGTGCCCTCGTCGACCATCAGCTCGCACGCCGCGTCGTACCGGTTCTCCAGCACCGCGGACACCCAGGCCGCGGTGGCGGCGGCCGGCGTCGTGGCGGCCACCTCCGCCTCCAGCGAAGGCTTGGCTGCCGCCGGCGGGACGATCTGCGCCTGACCGCCGTCACCGCACGCCGTCAGGCCGAAGACCAGCGCGACTCCCGCCGCGACACCGAGCACCCTGCGCACGCCCGGCCCGCGGCCGGTTCTGTCATACCTGGAAATGGGACTTCTCCGCTCGAACTCCGGTTGGGGGAGCCGAACGATACTGCGCCCCGAATCTGGTCCTTTGTGGACCAGCGCGGGTGGCGCGGGCGGCGCAAGTGGTGCGGCCGGATGGCGCAACGGCCACCCGGCCGCACCACGTCAGAGCGCGGCGGCGATCTCCGTGATAGCCCGCAGCGAGTCCGCCGAACCGGTCGTCGGCACGTACTCCAGACCGAACGGTCCCGCGTAGCCCAGCTGCCGCAGCTCCCCCAGCCGCGCGGCCCAGTCGACGGTGCCGCTGCCCGGCTCGCCGCGGTCCGGCAGGTCCGCGATCTGCACGTGCGACACGACGTCGATCGCGCCGTCCAGTTCCCGCGCGGGCGTCTCGCCCATCTGCAGCGAGTGGTAGGCGTCGTAGAGCAGGGCGAGCCCGGGCGAGCCGACCGCGCGCACCGCGGCGACGCACTCGGCCGTGGTGTCGAACAGGGTGCCCGGGTGGTCGACGCGGGTGTTCAGGTTCTCCAGCACGATCGTCACGCCGTGCTCGGCCGCGACGTCCGCGCCCGCCTTCAGCGCCTCGACGACGATGCCGTGCTGCACGGCCCGCTTCCGGTACGGCAGGCCGACCCCGGAGCCGGTCACGATCCGGGTGCAGCCCAGGCGGTTCGCCACCTCCGCGGCGGCGCGGACGTGACCGACGAACGCCTCGTGCGTCCCGGGGTCGGCGAGGGTGAGCCGTCCCTCGACGAGCATCGTGTGCAGCGTGGTGCCGGTGTCGGAGAGCGCTTTCTCCACGCGGTCGAGGTCCTTGTCGCTGTGCGACCAGATCTCCACCACGCCGAAGCCGTGGTCGGCCGCGGCGCGGATGCGGTCGCCGATGTCGTCGCCGGTCTCCCGGAACAGCAGTTCGACGTTGACGGACAGGGGCAGTGACACGGGATCTCCCTCGATCAGCGGTTGGGGTCGAACAGGCGGCGGGCGTACCAGCCGTTGAGCATGGCGCTGCGTGCCGGGTTGGGCGTCTGCTCGCTCTCGAACACCGCCCAGCCCGACCAGTCGCGCAGCAGGGCGGCGACGGCGGGGAAGTCGACCAGCCCGCCGCGCGTGCCGCATTCGTAGAACCAGCGGTCGATCTCCCGCGCGCCGCCTTCGGCGAGCATGCTCGCCGCGGCGTGCGGGGCCAGCCGCTCACCGGCTTCGTCGACGTAGCGGGTGTCCTTGAGGTGCAGGTGGTCCACGCGGTCGAGGTTGCCGGACAGCACGTGCACCGGGTCGAGGCCGGCGACGGTGAGTTCGGCGGTGTCCACGGTCAGGCCCACCAGGTCGGGGTCGGTGCCGTCCAGCAGCTCCGCCAGGACCTTCTCGTCGGCCGCCGCGGACAGGCAGTCCACGTGCAGCGACACCCGGACGCCGGACTTCGCCGCCATCGCGCCGACCGCGTTCCACCCGTCCGCCGCGTCGCCGAGACGCCCGTCGGTCAGCGCGCCGTGCTCCGGCAGCGCCCGCACCACCAGCCGGTCGGCGCCGGCCTCGGCGAGGAACTCCGCGAACGGCCGCAGCGACTCCACGATCGCGGCGTGCTGACCGGTGTCCAGAATGGACCGGCCGCGGCTGAGCTCCTCGTCCACCGGCTCACCGGGATCGACGTAGTACGAGCACACCCGCAGGCCGATTTCCCGCACGAGGTCGAGGAAGGCGGTGGTGGAACCGTAGGTCGCCGCGATGGAGGAGGGGCGGCCCAGCGGGTCCCACCGGCCGGTGCCCGCCCGCAGTTCCACACCGGTGAAGCCGCACGCGGCGATCACCTTCAGCGCGCGCCGGTGCTGTTCGGGGCGGGTGAAGTCGTCGAAGTTCGGTTTCCACTGGTTGATGGCGTAGCCGAGGCGGATGGTCATGCGCAGATCTCCGAGAGGACGTTGCGGGCGTACCACATGGACAGGGCGGTGGCCTCGGCGTAGTCGCCACCGATGTTGGCCTTGTCGTGCTCGACGGTGATCCAGCCGGTGTAGCCGGTGTCGCGGATCGCCCGCATCAGGCGCGGGAAGTCGACCAGCCCGCCTTCGGTGCCCATCTCGTGGAACCAGCGGTCGGTCTGCGGCGCCATCAGCTCGGCGTCCGGGCTGTGCCGGTACGCGTCGGTGGTGTCGACCTGGCGGGTGTCCTTGAAGTGGAACCCGGAGCAGCGCTCGTGCAGGTCCAGGAACAACGCGACCGGGTCGAGCCCGGCGATGCAGTGCTGCGCGGTGTCGCAGAAGAAGCTGACGTACCGCGGGTCCGACCAGTCGTAGAACTTGCGGATGTCGGACTCGGTGCGGATCGCGCAGAAGAACTCGTGGTGCGCGGTCGTCCGCACGCCGAACTCGGTCAGCGTCATCTCGCCGACGCGGCTCCAGCACTCCGCCGCGGCCTTGATCTTGTCGTCGGTGACCGGCGCCGCCGCGGTGTAGAGGCTCGCCGGCATCACGATGAGGTTCTCGATCTCCAGCGCCTGCCACATCCCCAGCATCCGGCGTGTGCTCTCGACGATCTCGTCGTGGGTCTCGCGGACGTGCGGATCGGCCAGGCGCGGGTCGTACATGATGCCGCGGAACAGGTTCACGATCTTGTCGATGCCGTGGTCGCGCAGGTAGTCCTGGTAGTTCGCGACCGAGCCGAACATGCCGCTCAGCGCGAAGACCTGGAAGTCGAACATGTCCAGGCCCTCGAACCCGACCGCGCTGATCTGCTTGACGAAGTCGTCCATGTGGCGGCGGGCGGTGTACTGCGTCACGGGCCCGCGCGGGCTGTCGGCCCGCCAGTGGTCCATGTAGCTCCAGCGGAGCGCGGTCATCGTCGATCAACTCCAGAAGGTCGGGACTGCCATTGAAACATAATCAGGATTTTGATTCTAGTAATCGTTTTGGCAGGGCGAGGGCGCACAGCAGGCCGGCGGCGAAGCATGCCGCGGTGGTGGTGAAGACCGGCGCGTACGAACCGCCTGCCGCCCGGGCGACCAGGGCGCCGAGCACGGCGGCGCCGACGGTGACCCCGGTTTCCCGCACGAAGGCCAGTCCGGCCGTGACCGCGCCGACCACCCGCGGGCCGCCCGCGTCCTGCGCCACCACGACGACGATCTGCATGAACAGCCCGGTGCCCAGGCCCAGTAGTGCGAGCAGAGCGGCGACGATTGGCAGGGGTGCCGCGCTGGTCCCCGCCAGTGCCACGGCCGCGCCGCCGGACAGCGCGCACCCCGCGACGGGGAACGGGCGCCACGCGCCCCAGCGGCGGACGGCGAACCCGGAGGCGTTGACCCCGGCGACGATCCCGACGGTGACCGGCAGCAACAGGAGTCCCGAGGTGGTCGCCGAGGTGCGGTACACCTCCTGCACCCACGTCGGCACGTAGGCCAGCACGCCGAACAGGCCGATCCCGCCGGCCAGTGCCAGCACGCAGCACAACCGCACGGTGCGGTCTCGCAAGAGCGCCACCGGGAGGACCGGGTTCGCGGCCCGCCGCTCCCAGCCGAGAGCGGCTGCGCCGGCGAGTGCGGTGAGCGCCGCTCCCGTTGCGGTGGCCGCGTTCCAGCCGGTTTCGGCGGCCGCCGTGGTGACCAGGACGAGCCCGGTGGCCGCGGTGGCGAGCAGGACCGCGCCGAGCGTGTCGAACCGCGCCCGCCCGGCGTGGCCGCGGC
>NZ_AFWY03000077.1:0-27110 GCF_000231075.2 Amycolatopsis sp. ATCC 39116
GCCCCCGCCGCGAAGGCCCCGGCGGCCCCGTCGCCGGAGCTGGCCGCGCTGCGCGGCACGGTGCAGAAGGCGAGCCGGATCCGCCAGGTCATCGCGCAGCGGACCCGCGAGTCGCTGCAGAACTCGGCGCAGCTGACCCAGGTGTTCGAGGTGGACGTCACCAAGATCGCCCGGCTGCGCCAGCAGGCGAAGGCCGCCTTCCAGGAGCGGGAGGGCGTGAAGCTCACCTTCCTGCCGTTCTTCGCCAAGGCGACGGTCGAGGCGCTCAAGCAGCACCCGAACATCAACGCCTACCTGGACGAGGAGAAGAAGGAGATCACCTACTTCGGCGAGGAGCACCTCGCCGTCGCGGTGGACACCGACCGCGGCCTGCTCTCCCCGGTCATCCACAAGGCGGGCGAGCTGAACCTGGCCGGCCTGGCCAGGGCGATCGCGGACGTCGCGGCCCGCACCCGCGCGAACAAGATCAAGCCGGACGAGCTGTCGGGCGGCACCTTCACGGTGACCAACCTGGGCAGCAACGGCGCCCTGTTCGACACGCCGATCATCAACCAGCCGCAGTCCGGGATCCTGGGCGTCGGCGCGGTGGTGAAGCGGCCGGTCGTGGTCACCGACGCCGACGGTCAGGACACCATCGCCATCCGGTCGATGGCCTACCTGGCCCTGACCTACGACCACCGCCTGATCGACGGCGCGGACGCCGGCCGGTTCCTGACCACGATCAAGAACCGCCTCGAAGAGGGCCACTTCGAGGACGAGCTGGGTCTGTAACCGCTTGACCGGAGACCCCCTCCCCCGGTATTCCGTAATTACGGAAAACTGGAGGAGGGGGTCTTCGTGCTTTCCCGGCGCACTCTGCTCGGCTCCGCGGCGCTCGCCGGCGCGGCCACGCTCGCCGTGCCCGCGACCGCGGTCGCCGACACGTCCACCCCGCAGGGCTGGTTCGACTGGATCGCCCGGCACCGCGACCGGGTCGGCGCGCTGGCCGTGGACGCCGACGGGCGCCGGGTGGCGCACCGGCCGCACGCCCCGCAGGTCCTGGCGTCCACGATCAAGGTCGTGCACCTCGCCGCATACGCCACCGCGGTCGAGCGCGGCCTGGACCCGGACGAGCCGGTGCGGCTCGGCGACTGGGAGGCGTTCTACCCGTTCGGCGGCGACGGCGGCGCGCACCTGGCCGCCCTCCAGGAACTCGGCATCCCGCACACCGACCGGGGCAACGCGCTCGACCCGGACGTGACCGTCCCGCTGGACCGGCTGGCCCGCGCGATGATCGTCTTCAGCGACAACTCCGCCGCCGACTACCTGCGCGACCGCCTCGGCGACCGGGCCCTGACCGCGGCGGCCGCCCGGGGCGGATGGCTCCGGCCGGACCTCCGGTCGTTCTGCGGCGAGGTGCTCCTGCTGCTGTTCCCCGAGTTCCTGCCACGCTCCCCCGCGCTGCGGCCCGGCGCGGGCGACCGGCTGGCGCGCCGGTTCGCCACCGAGCCGGCGTTCCGGGACGAGGTGCTCGCCCGCTTCCAGAGCCCGCCGGCTGCCGAGACCCAGGTGGCCTGGACGCGCGGGCACGGGCGCGGAAGCGCGGCCGGGCTGTTCGCGATGCACCGCGCGCTCGCGGCCGGCCGCTTCGGCGAGACCGTCGTGCGGCGCCACCTGGAGGAGCCCTTCGCCGCGCTCGTCCCGCCCGGCGCCGCCGCGGTCGCGTTCAAGGGCGGCAGCCTGCCGCGCGTGCTGACCACCGGGATGACCGTGCGGTGGCCGGACGGACGGGCCGCGACCCTCGCGCTCCTGCTCGACGACGTGGCCGACGCGGATTTCGCCAACCAGGGGCCGTTCCTGCGCGCCGGGCTCGCCGCACTGTCCACGCGGGAGGGTTTCGACAGGCTCGTGCGGGCGCTGCGCGGCTGACCGTCATGCTGGGCCCGTGAACGACGACGTGCTCAACCGCCTGGCGGACCTGGAACGCCGGGTGGCCGCGCTGGAAAGCGGCGCCAGGGCGGACGGGACGGGGGTGGTCGGTTACCGCGGCCGCACCGAGGAGCCACTCGAACTCGAGTGGGAGATCACCGTCACCCCGGCCCGCGCGCTGGCCCTGGACGACGGTCCCCGCGCGGAGGTGCTGGCGGCGCTGGGCAATCCGGCACGCCTGGCGATCGTGCGGACGCTGGCGGCACGCGGGCCGCAGCCTGCCGCCGCGCTCCAGGAGGCCGCCGGGCTCGGCTCGACCGGGCAGCTCTACCACCACCTCAAGGCGCTCACCGGAGCCGGGATCGTCGAGCCGGACAAGCGCGGCAGCTACCGGTTGTCCGCCCGCGCCACGATCCCGGTGCTCGTGCTGCTGACCGCGGCCGCCGACGTCGCCGGGCAACTGCGGTGAGGGAACGTGCGCGAAGCGGCGGTGTGAGCAACGATCGGGGTATGCGAGTACTGATCGCCGGATCCAGCGGGCTACTCGGCTCGGCGCTCGTCGCCACGCTGCGCGACTCGGGGCACGACGTGCGACGGCTCGTCCGGCGTCCGGCCAGGGCCGCGGACGAGCACTCGTGGGACCCGCCGGCGGGCCGGATCGACGACCGCGCGTTCGAGGACGTCACGACGGTCGTCAACCTGTGCGGCTCGCCGATGGGGCTGCGGTGGAGCGCGGCCCGCAAGCAGATGATCCGCGACAGCCGGATCGAGCCGACCGAGGTGCTGGCCGAGGCCGTCGCCGAGTACCGGATCCCGGCCCTCGTCAACGCCTCCGGCATCGGCTACTACGGCGACACCGGCGACGCGGTGGTCACCGAGGAGTCGCCGCGGGGCGCGGGTTTCCTGGCCGAGCTGTGCGAGGCGTGGGAGGCGGCGACCGCTCCGGCCGCGGAGGCGGGCTCGCGCGTGGTGAACCTGCGCACCGGTCTGGTGCTGTCCAAGGACGGCCTGCTCGGGCCGCTCAAGCCGCTGTTCTGGCTCGGCCTCGGCGGCAGGCTCGGCGACGGCAGGCAGTACATGCCGTGGATCAGCCTGCGGGACCACGTGTCCGCGATGCGGTTCCTCATCGAGCACGAGACGTTGTCCGGCCCGGTGAACGTGTGCAACCCGGAACCGGCGACCAACGCCGAGTTCACCCGCGCGCTGGGGCACGCGCTGCGGCGGCCTGCGCCGTGGTGGGTGCCCGGGTTCGCGTTGCGGACCGCGCTCGGCGAAGTGGCTGACGAGATGGCGCTGATCTCGCAGCGGGCGGTGCCCGCGGTGCTGGAAAAGGCCGGGTTCACGTTCGTGCACACCGACCTCGACGGCGCATTGGCGGTCGCCCTTTGACCAGGTGGCTTCCGCTCGGCGGCGCGTTCTTCGTCCTGTTCCTCGGGCTGGGCGTGGCGGTGGCGCGGCCGCCGTACGCCGTCGACCTGGCCGTGGCGGGACTGGTGCAGGGCTGGTGGCGCGACACGCCGGGCCGGGTGGCGCAGGTGGTCAGCGACGCGTTCGGACCGGTCGTGCCGGCGACCTTCGCGATCGCGCTCGCGATCGGGATCGTCGTGTGCTGGCGGCGCGGCATGCGCTACCAGGCAGGCGTGGCGCTGCGGGTGCTGGCCGTGCTCGCCACCACCCGGCTGGTGAGCGTGGTCTTCAAACCGCTGTTCGTGCGCGACCGGCCGCGCGAGTACCCGGAGTTCAGCTACCCCAGCGGGCACGTGGTGTCGATCTCCAGCACCGGCCTCGCGGCGGCGCTGCTGTGCCTGTGGCTGGCGCCGAGGCTGACGAAGTGGGTCGTGGTGTTCTTCTCGGTCGCGACGGTGCTGTGCGCGGCGAGCCGCGTGGTGCTCGGGGTGCACTGGGTCAGCGACACCGTCGGCGCCGTGCTCGGTGTGCTGGGCGTGGGTTTTCTCACGGGGTGGGCAGTGCGGTTGCTACCGCCACAGCCTGTCCCGTCGGCGGCGCGGTCGGCGTAACCTGCCAGACGTGAGTCCAAAGTCCTGCCGCGCCACCAGCACGCCCGTCACCGTCAAGAACGTCGGCACCATCGACTACCTGCAAGCCTGGGAGCTGCAGCGGGAGCTGGTGAACGCGCGGGCGGACTGCTCGGAGGCCCCGGACACGCTCCTGCTGCTGGAGCACCCGTCGGTCTACACCGCGGGCAAGCGCACCGAGGACGCGGACCGGCCGACCGACGGCACCCCGGTGATCGACGTCGACCGCGGCGGGAAGATCACCTGGCACGGGCCGGGGCAGCTGGTCGGCTACCCGATCGTCAAGCTGGGCGACCCGATCGACGTGGTGCACTACGTGCGGCGCCTGGAGGAGGCGCTGATCCGGGTGTGCGACCAGTTCGGCGTCTACACCGGGCGGGTCGAGGGCCGCAGCGGCGTGTGGGTGCCTGCCGACGAGCGCGGCCCGGAGCGCAAGATCGCGGCGATCGGCATCCGCGTGCAGCGCGGTGTGACGATGCACGGTTTCGAGCTGAACTGCAACGCGGACCTGACGGCGTTCGACAAGATCGTGCCGTGCGGGATCCGGGACGCCGGCGTGACGTCGCTGTCGTTCGAGCTGGAGCGGGACGTCCCGGTCGCCGAGGCGCTCCCCCTGGCCCGCGACGCGGTGCTGGCCGCGCTGGACGGCGAGCTGGCGGTGTCGGACGACCGGTGGCTGCGCCGTGAGGATTCGGCGCCCTCGGCGCCGGGCGTGACGTTCGCCCTCCGGCCCTGAGCCACGCCCAGGACCGGAGGACGCGCGGTCACAGCTGCGGGGCGACCTTCGAGGCGATCAGCTCGAGGTGGTCCAGGTCGGACAGGTCCAGCACCTGCAGGTAGAGGCGGGTGACGCCGGTGGCCTCGCGGTAGCGGCCGATCTTGTCGACCACCTCGTCCACCGTGCCTGCCAGGCCGTTCTGCTTCACCTCGTCGGTCTCGCGGCCGATCGCGGCGGCGCGGCGGGCGAACTCGGCGTCGTCCTTGCCGACGGCCACCACCTGGGCCGCGGAGCGGATGACCGCCTTCGGGTCGCGGCCGATCTCGCGGCACGCGGCGTCCACGCGCTCGAACTGGGCGGCGGCGGTGTCCGCGTCGACGAACGCCGCGTTGAACTCGTCGGCGAAGCGGGCCGCCAGGGCCGGGGTGCGCTTCTTGCCGCCACCGCCGATGATCACCGGCGGGCGCGGCGACTGGGCCGGCTTGGGCAGCGCGGGCGCGTCGGCGAGCTGGTAGTGCTTGCCGTCGAAGGAGAACGTCTCGCCCTCGGGGGTCTCCCACAGGCCGGTGATGATCTCCAGCTGCTCGGCGTAGAGGTCGAAGCGCTCCTTGATCTCCGGCATCGGGATGCCGTAGGCCTGGTGCTCGGCGTCGTACCAGCCGGAGCCGAGGCCGAAGTCCACGCGGCCGCCGGACATCTGGTCGACCTGCGCCACGGAGATCGCCAGCACCGACGGGTGCCGGAACGTCGCGGCGGTGACCAGCGTGCCCAGCCGGATGCGGGAGGTCTCGCGGGCCAGCGCGCCGAGCGTCACCCAGGCGTCGGTCGGGCCGGGCAGCCCGGAGGCGGAGCCCATCTTCAGGAAGTGGTCGGAACGGAAGAAGGCGTCGAAGCCGTTGTCCTCGGTCGCCTTGGCGACGCGCAGGAGATCGTCATAGCTCGCGCCCTGCTGGGGCTCAGTGAAAATCCGAAGGTCCACGAGTCCACCCTATCGATTCAGCTGGTACGCCGAACCCGGTGCAGCAGCTGCACGATCACCGCTTCGATCTGGGCGCCGACCTTCTTCGGATCGGGTGAGCTGGCGATCTCGGTCGCCGCGCTGTGCAGGGCCCCGAACAGCAGCCGCGCGGTGATCTCGACCGGGACCTCGTCCACCTCGCCCGCCTCGATCAGGTCCTCCAGGCTCGACCGGATCAGCCCGAAGCTCGCCCTGTCCTCGGCCTCCCGCCAGCGCTCCCAGCCCATCACCACCGGAGCCTCGTGGATCGCGATCCGCTGGTAGGCCGGGTCGAGGCAGCTGGAGATGAACTCCCGCAGCCCCGCCAGCGCCCGCTCCCACGGCGCGCCGCTGCCGCCCATGATCTCTTCCAGCCGCCCGAAAACCCGGCTCTCCACCTTCTCGAACGCCGCTTCGAAGAGCGCCTGTTTTCCACTGAAATGGTGATACAGGGCACCTTTCGTGACCCGGGCGCGCTTGGCGACCTCGTCGAGCGAAGTGCTGGCGTAACCCCGTTTGGTGAACAGCTCCACCGCGCTGTTCACCAGGGCCGACCGCGTGGACTCCGAATAGTCGAGACGCCTGGACCGCATTGTCACCACGCTCACAAGCTTACGCCGGTTCCCGTTTCCATACCCGTGGTATGTTCGCAGTGTCGGCACCATACCGACGGTATGCTTCAAACCCAGAGTATGGCCGGGGTCACAACTTGGGGAGGACCCGTGAGCTGGAACGACTTCTACCGACGGCGCGACATCCTGGACGCCGTCCTGACCGCGGCGGCCCGCGACCCGCAGGGCCCGCTGCCCTTCGACGAGATCCCCGGTGCCGAGAAGGCCTTCGGCACGCGTGAAAACCTCATGCTCGCGCTGCACTACCGGTGGACCCAGCTGCTCAGCGGCCACCTGCGCGCCGCGGCCGAGGGCATCGACCACGTGGACGCCGTCAAGCGCGCCTGGACCGCGGCGGTCCGGCGCAACCGCGCGCTCTACGAGGTCGTCGCCGCCCACCGAGACGAATACCCCGCGCTCAAGGCCGCGCACCGCGCCGAGCAGGCGATGCTCGCCATCGCGGCCGGGCTGGCCGAGCCGGACGAGCCGGTGGACGAGGTGGCCAAGGTCGGCGCCGCGTTCGAGGCCCTGCTGAGCGAAGGCCCCGGGCTGCGTCCGGCGCGTCCGTTCGACCGTCTGCTGCGAATGCTGGCCCCGAGCGCGTGATCTTCCCTAATATCCGGGCATGAAAACCTGGACCGAGGCCGACATCCCCGACCAGACGGGCCGCACGGTGCTCGTCACCGGCGCGAACTCCGGCCTCGGTCTGCAAACCTCCCTCGTGCTGGCCGCCAAGGGCGCGCGCGTGCTGATCGCCTGCCGCAACCCGGAGCGCGGCGAACAGGCGCTGCGCACCGTCTCGTCGGGCGCGGCGGCCGCTCCCGAGCTGATCTCCCTGGACCTCGCCGACCTCGCGTCGGTGCGCGCGGCGGCGGCCCGCGCCGAGGAGCTCACCGGCGGGAAACTCGACGTCCTGATCAACAACGCCGGACTGATGGCCGCTCCGAAGGGCCGCACCAAGGACGGCTTCGAGCTGCAGTTCGGCACCAACCACCTGGGCCACGCCGCGCTGACCTGGCTGCTCATGCCCGCCCTGCGGCGCGGCACGAACGCCCGCGTGGTGACGCTGTCCAGCCTCGCCGCCACCGGCGGCCGCGTCGACTTCGACGACCCCGGCTTCGAGCACCGGCGCTACAACCCGGCCGCGGCGTACAGCCAGTCCAAGATCGCCAACCAGATCTTCGCGCTGGAACTGGACCGCCGCCTGCGTGCCGCCGGTGACGACGTGATCAGCGTGGCCGCCCACCCGGGCTACACGGCCACCAACCTGAACTCGAACATGGCCAACGCGCAGGGCCACCCCATCGTGCGCAAGCTCGTCGGCGGCGTGACCTTCCTGGGCGATCTGCTGGTCGCGCAGGGTGTCCGCACCGGCGCGCTGCCGTCCCTGATCGCGGCCACCGCGCCGGACGTCAACGGCGGCGACTACATCGGCCCGAGCCTGTTCCGCGGCATCCGCGGCAACCCCACCGTGGTGCAGCCGCTGCGGGCCGCGCTGGACCGCGAGAACGGCCGCAAGCTGTGGGACCTGACGGCCAAGCTGACCGGCGTGACCCCCGACCCAGCGTAGGTCATCCGCCCCGTCCGGGGGCGTACGCTGGGGCGCGTGACTGTTGTGCCTGAAGGTCGGAAGCTGCTGCGGCTCGAGGTCCGCAACAGTGAGACGCCGATCGAGAAGAAGCCGTCCTGGATCAAGACCCGCGCGAAGATGGGGCCGGAGTTCACCGAGCTCAAGGGCCTGGTGCGGCGGGAGGGCCTGCACACGGTCTGTGAAGAGGCGGGCTGTCCCAACATCTACGAGTGCTGGGAGGACCGCGAGGCGACGTTCCTCATCGGCGGTGACCAGTGCACCCGCCGCTGCGACTTCTGCCAGATCGACACCGGCAAGCCGGCCGCGCTGGACCGGGAGGAGCCGCGCCGGGTGGCCGAGAGCGTGCAGGCGATGGGCCTGCGTTACTCGACGGTCACCGGGGTTGCCCGTGACGACCTGGACGACGGCGGGGCGTGGCTGTACGCCGAGACGGTCCGCCAGATCCACGCGCTCAACCCGGGCACCGGGGTGGAGCTGCTGATCCCGGACTTCAACGCCGACCCGGGCCAGCTGGCCGAGGTGTTCGGCTCGGCGCCGGAGGTGCTGGCGCACAACGTGGAGACCGTGCCGCGGATCTTCAAGCGCATCCGCCCCGGCTTCCGCTACGCGCGGTCGCTGGAGGTCATCACCCGGGCCCGTGAGGCCGGGCTGGTCACCAAGTCGAACCTGATCCTGGGCATGGGGGAAACCCCGGAGGAGGTCGAGCCGGCGATGCGCGACCTGGTCGAGGCCGGCTGCGAGATCCTGACGATCACCCAGTACCTGCGCCCGTCGGTGCGCCACCACCCGGTGGACCGCTGGGTCAAGCCGGAGGAGTTCGTCGAGCACGCCAAGGTCGCCGAGGGTCTCGGGTTCGCCGGGGTGATGGCCGGGCCGCTGGTCCGCTCCTCCTACCGCGCCGGCCGGCTCTACGCCCAGACCAAGCGCCACCGCGGCGAGGAACTGCCCGCCAACCTCGCGCACCTGGCCGAAGCCGGACCCGCCGCCCAGGAAGCCAGCAGCCTCCTGACGCGCTGAAAGTCGGGGGAATTCCCTGACGAAAGTGCGCCGCGAACCCGATACCGTGCACGGTAGTTTGAAGGGGTCAGCAGGGGCAAAAGGGACAGGGGATCACACGTGGCGCTGGTAACCGACATCCTGGAATGGCTGCAGGCACTGCCGCAGCCGGCGTTGGTCGGCGCGACCGGCGCACTCGTGTTCGCCGAGTGCACCATCGGGCTGGGCTTCATCGCCCCCGGCGAGTCGGGATTGTTGGTCGCCGCGACCACCGCGAACACCGCGCCGCGGTTTTTGATCCTGTGGGCGGTGGTGGCGGTGTGCGCCACCCTCGGCGACTCGCTCGGGTACGCGATCGGGCGGAAGTTCGGGCCGCGGCTGCGCGAGACCAAACTGATCCAGAAGTACGGCACGGACGCCTGGGACAAGGCGACGGACGTGCTGCACCGCAGGGGCGCGTGGGCGGTGTTCTTCGCCCGGTTCCTGCCGGTGATCCGGACGCTGACGCCGGCCGCGGCGGGGACATCGGGACTGGAGTTCCGCAAGTTCCTGCCCGCGGCGGCCGCGGGCGCGATCAGCTGGTCGCTGCTGCACGTCAGCCTGGGCGCCGCGCTGGGCGAGGCGGCCAAGCGGATCGAGGGGATCCTCAACACCGGCGGCCTGATCGTGGTCGGCGTGCTGGCCGCCGTCGCGGTCTTCTTCCTGCTGCGGTGGAAGAAGAAGAAGGCGATGGGCAAGCTCGACGAGCGCACCGCGGAGCCCAGCAAGGCCGAGTGACCCGCCGCGCGGGACCTTCCACGAGCGCAGAACTCACCACGGCGAGTTCTGCGCTCGTGCGCGTTCAGCGGGCGGCGGCGATCAGCTCTTCGGCCGCCTGGACGTCCAGGGTCGCGTGCACGCCGAAGTCCACGGCGGTCGCCGGGGCCTGTTCGGCCGGGCGCCGGGGCGCGGCGTGCACGTGCCGCACGCCGGTGGCCTCCAGCACCTGGCGCACGTTGTGCGGCCGGATCCCACCGCACGCCATCACCGTGACCCGGTCGCCTGCCTCCTCCGTCATCCGCGCCAGCAGCGGCGCCCCCTCGACGGCGGTCGCCGCCTGGCCGGAGCTGAGCACGCGCCGCACGCCCAGCTCCGCCAGCACCTCCAGCGCCACCAGCGGATCCGCGCACACGTCGATCGCACGGTGGAACGTCACCTCGCGCCCACCGGCGGCGGCCACCAGCTCACCCACCACCACCCGGTCGACCTCGCCTGCCGCGGTCAGCGCCCCGACCACGACACCCGCCGCTCCGGCCGCGACCGCGTGCCGCACGTCGGCGAGCATCGCGTCCACCTCGGCAGGCGCGTAGCGGAACCCGCCGTCCCGCGGCCGGATCAGCACGTGCACCCCGGCGCGCGTGCAGCGCGCCAGGGTGGCCGCGAGCAGCCCCGGCCCGGGCGTCAGCCCGCCCAGCGCGCCCGCGGCGCACAGCTCGACGCGGTCCGCGCCGAGCCGGTCCGCCGCGATCGCACCGTCCACAGTGTCCGTGCTCAGCTCGACGAAGGCCACTGCCGAGTAGTACCACGGTTCAGCCGGTCGAGTACCGCCGCGCGACGTCCTCCGCGGTGGACGCGCCGGCCCGCCAGTCCGCGATCCACGGCCCGGTGCCCTCGCTCGGGTCCAGGACACCCTCCTCCAGCCAGGTGAAGGCGCCGTCCATGACCCGGTCGGTGAGGCGGCGGTCCAGGTCGTCGGTGTTGCGCCACAGGCCCTCGAACAACGTCTCGATCCGCACCCGCGCCTGGCGGCAAAACACGTCGGCCAGCTCGTAGGCGGCTTCGCCCTCCCGGACGTCGTCCTCGCGCTGCATCTCCGCCCGCACACAGGCCGCGGACATCGCGAACAGTTCGGCGCCGATGTCGACGATCCGGCCGAGGAACCCCTGCCGCTTCTCCAGCCCGGCCTGCCAGCGCGCCATCCCGTAGAACGTCGAGCGAGCCAGCTTGCGGGCCGTGCGCTCGATGTAACGCAGGTGCGGCGCGAGCTGCCCGAACTCCGCGAACGACGTGGGCACCTGGCCGCGGCCGGTGACCAGCTGCGGCAGCCACTTCGCGTAGAACCCGCTGGCCTTGGCCGCGGCCTTCGCCTTCGCGGGCAGGTCGGCCTCCACGTCGGCGAGCGCCCCGGCGGCCGCCAGGTGCGCGTCCACCGCCTCGCGGGCGATGAGCAGGTGCATGATCTCGGTCGAGCCCTCGAAGATGCGGTTGATCCGCAGGTCGCGCACCAGCTGTTCGACGCCGACCGCCCGTTCCCCGCGCGCCGCGAGCGACTGCGCGGTCTCGTAGCCGCGGCCGCCGCGGATCTGCATCAGCTCGTCGGCGATCTTGCAGGACATCTCGCTGGCGTACAGCTTGGCCAGCGCCGCCTCGATGCGGATGTCGTTGCGGCCCTCGTCGCTCATGTGGCCGGACAGCTCCTGCACGCTCTCCAGCGCGTACGTCGTCGCGGCGATGAACGAGATCTTGTTCGCCACGGCCGCGTGCCCGGCGATTGGCTTGCCCCACTGCACGCGGGCCGCGGACCACTCGCGGGCGATCTTGAGGCACCACTTGCCCGCGCCCGCGCACATCGACGGGATCGACAACCGCCCGGTGTTGAGCGTGGCCAGCGCGATCTTGAGCCCCTTGCCCTCGCCGCCGACGACCGCGTCCGCGGGCACCCGCACCTGGTGGAAGCGGGTGACGCCGTTTTCGATGCCACGCAGGCCCATGAACGCGTTGCGACGCTCCACGGTGATGCCGGGCGAGTCCATCTCGACGATGAACGCGGTGATCCCGCCGCGGTGCCCCTCGCTGCGCGGCACCCGCGCCATCACGACGACCAGTTCGGCGACGACACCGTTGGTGGTCCACAACTTCACGCCGTCGAGGAGGTACCCGCCGTCCTCGGTGGGCGTCGCGGTGGTCGCCAGGCGCGCCGGGTCGGAGCCGACGTCGGGCTCGGTGAGCAGGAAGGCGGTCACCGCGCCCTTCGCGCAGCGCGGCAGGAACTTCGCCTTCTGCTCGGGCGTGCCTGCCAGCTTCAGGGGTTCCGGCACGCCGATCGACTGGTGCGCCGACAGCAGCACGCCCAGCGTCGGGTGGACCGAGCCGAGCAACGCGAGCGCGCGGTTGTAGGCGACCTGGGACAGCCCGAGCCCGCCGTACTCCTCCGGGATCTTGATGCCGAAGCAGCCCAGCTCGGCCAGGCCCTTGACGTACTCGTCCGGGATGCGCGCCTCCCGCTCGATGACGGCGCCGTCGAGGGTTTCGGCGTACTCGCGCAGGCGGGTGAGGAACTGCTCGGCCTTCTTCGCGGCCGCGGGTTCGGCACGCGGGTGGGGGTGGACGAGGTCGAGCCGGAACCGCCCGAGGTAGAGCTCCTTCGCGAACGACGGCTTGCCCCAGCCGCTCTCCCGGGCCTCCTCGGCGACCGCGCGGGCTTCCTTCTCCGTCACCTTCGGCTGATCAACCACCGAACACCTCCTCGGTGCGCCGTCAAGACATTGTGACCAGTGTTACTCACCGGTAGCGCGAACGGAAGCCCCTCGACCGGGGTGGTGAATGCCACCGCGCGTCCGATGGCGGCGCGCGGGGACGCGGAGCACCATGCGAGTGGAGGTGGTCCGATGGCCGAGGTCGACCTGCCCCGCCCGGTCGGGTTCGTGCTCGGCGGGGGCGGCAGCCTGGGTGCGATGCAGGTCGGCATGCTGCGTGCCCTCACCGAGGCCGGGATCCGGCCCGACCTGGTCGTCGGCACGTCGGTGGGGTCCCTCAACGGCGCGGTGCTCGCGCTGGACCCGGATGACGCCGGCGAGCGGCTGCGCAAGACCTGGACGCACATGACCCGCCACGAGGCGTTCCCCGGCGGGGTCCTCAGCCAGGTGCGCACCCTGCGGCACAGCAAGACCCACCTCTTCCCGAACATCGGCCTGGCGACGATCGTCGACGACCACCTCGGGCCGGGCACCACGTTCGAGGACCTCGCGCTGCCGCTGGGCGTAGTCGCGACCGACGTGGACACCGCGGAGGCGCGCCTGTTCACCTCCGGCGACCTGCGACCGCCCCTGCTGGCGAGCGCGGCGATCCCGGGCATCTACCCGCCGGTCGAGCACGACGGGCGCCTGCTCTACGACGGCGGCCTGGTCGCGAACGTGCCGATGCGGCAGGCGCTGGTGCTCGGCGCGCGGTCGCTCGTGGTGCTGGACTGCGCCTTCCCCGGCCAGATCCCGTCGCCGCCGCAGACGTTCGCCGAGGTGCTGATGTACACGGCGATGGTGAGCATGCGGAACCAAGCCGTGCTGGAGGCGCCGATCGCGGCCGCGGAGGTGCCGGTGGTCTACCTGCCGGGGCCGCGCCCGGTGCGGCTGAGCCCGCTGGACTTCAGCCGCACCGAGGAGCTGACCGACCTCGCGTTCGAGGCCGCGCGGATCTACCTGGACGGCCTGGTGATCGACGGGCCCGGCCTCTACGGCGGCCCCGGGGTCAAAATCGGGTGACGCGGGCCACTCCGGGACAACAAACCGGGTGAGGGCACGTCTATCCGGGCGCGGTAGTTTTGCTTTCTCACCCACTATTTCCCAAAAAGAGACCACATGACAGTCAAGAAGACTTTACCTTTCACCCGCAGCGCGCCGATCGCGGCTGGACTGCTCGCGGTGGCGCTCTTTCTGTCGGCGTGCAGTTCCGGCAATTCGGGCAATGCGAACAACGGCGGCACGGCCGCGCCCGGCACCTCGAGCCAGGCGGCCGCGGTTTCCGTTTCCATCGAACCCGCGAACGGGAAGAACATCAGCCCGGTCACGCCGATCGTGGTCAAGGCCGCCAACGGCACGCTCCGCGACGTGACCGTCCAGAACGCCGCGAAGCACACCACCGTGAAGGGCGAGTTCTCGGCGGACAAGACCACCTGGACCTCGTCCGAACCGCTCGGGTACGGCAGCACCTACACGATCGACGCGCACGGCGCCGACGGCAGCGGCAAGACGGTCGAGCAGCAGGGCCAGGTGACCACGGTGTCGCCGTCGAAGCAGGCGAACCCGAACATGATCCCCGCGCCGGCTTCGGTGGCCCAGACCGGTGTCGGGGTCGGGCAGCCCATCGTCTTCCAGTTCAGCTACCCGGTGAAGAACAAGGCGGACGTGGAAAAGCAGCTGTCGGTGGTGTCGAATCCGCCGCAGCAGGGCGGCTGGTACTGGATCGACGACAAGAACGTGCATTACCGGCCCAAGGAGTACTGGCAGCCGGGCACGACGCTGACCGTTTCCGCGAAGATCTACGGTGTCGATTTCGGCAACGGCGTCTACGGCGCGGAGGACCGCACCGAGACCTACCACGTGCACGATTCCTGGATCGCGAAAGCCGACGGCAACACCGAGCAGATGCAGATCCTGCACAACGGCCAGGTGGTGAAGACCATGCCGATTTCGATGGGCAAGGACGCCACCCCGACGCACCTGGGGGCGCACGTCATTTCGTTCAAGGCGCAGAGCTACACGATGGACTCCTGCACCTACGGCGTCTGCCAGGGCGATCCGAAGTGGTACCGGTCCGAGGAGAAGTGGACCGAGCGCATCTCCAACGACGGCGAGTTCGTCCACGAGAACCCGAACAGCGTGGGCGCGCAGGGCAACTCGAACGTGTCGCACGGCTGCATCAACCTCAACGCCGAGAACGCCGAGTGGTTCTTCAACAACCTGGGGCTGGGTGACGTGGTCGAGGTGACCAACTCCGGCGGGCAGCAGCTGCCGGTGTGGGACCTCTACGGCGACTGGGCGCTGTCGTGGGAGCAGTGGCAGCAGGGCAGCGCGCTGAAGTGACGTGTGGTGATCGCGGTTCCGGGGCGGCACGATGGGGGTCATGACTGCCCCGGAACTCGATCACGCGCGACGGCTCGTGGACGGCGCTTCGCGGATCGTCGCGCTCACCGGCGCCGGTGTCTCCACCGATTCGGGCATCCCGGACTTCCGGGGCCCGCAGGGGGTGTGGACGAAGAACCCGGCCGCCGAGAAGCTGTCGCACATCGACGACTACGTCGCCAGCCGCGAGGTGCGTGAGCAGTCGTGGCAGGCCCGGCTCGACCACCCCGGGTGGTGGGCCAGGCCGAACGCGGCGCACCTGGCCCTGGTCGACCTGGAACGGCAGGGCAGGCTGTCGGCGATCCTCACGCAGAACATCGACGGGCTGCACCAGAAGGCCGGGAACTCGCCGGACCGGGTGGTCGAGCTGCACGGCACGATGGCCGACACGATCTGCCTGGCCTGCGACGACCGCCGCGACATGCACGAGACGCTGGACCGCGTGCGGGCCGGGGAGTCCGACCCGGAGTGCGAGATCTGCGGCGGGATCCTCAAGTCCGCGACGGTGTCCTTCGGGCAGATGCTCGACCCGGAGGTGGTGGACCGCGCCCGCGAAGCCGCCGAGACGTGCGACCTGATGCTGGCGCTGGGCACCTCGCTGACCGTGCACCCGGCCGCCGGCCTGGTGGACATCGCGGCGGCCGCCGGGGCGCCGGTGATCATCGCGAACGCCTCCGAAACGCCCTACGACGACGTGGCGACCGTGGTGTTGCGTGAGCCGCTGGGCGAGGTGCTGCCGAAGCTGGTCAGTCGCTGACCGGTTCGCCGTGGCTGGCGATCACCACCGTGGCCACCAGCGCCGCGACGACCAGCGCGGTCAGGTACACCGGCACCGGCGTGAACGACACCGCCAGCGCCAGCACCGCGGCGAGCGGGAAGCCGATCGCGATCGGGCGGCACTCGTTGCGCGGCCCGACGTGCAGCAGCCACACGCTGACCAGGAACACCGCCACGGGCACGGTGGTGGCGAACGCGGCGACCAGCTCGGGCGCGTGGCCGGTGTGGGTCTCGTGGTCCAGCGCGACCTCGATGCCGACGCCGACCGCGGCCGCCGACGTGAAGATCAGGTAGTGGCCGTAGCCCCAGGCGTAGCCGTACTTGAACTGGGCGAGCCGCTGGTGGCCGGGCTGGTCGAAGTACAGCCACCACATGCCGAACACCAGGACCAGCCCGGCCAGCGCGAGGAACACCAGGTTCAGCACGTCGTGACCGGTGTCGATCGCCTCGCGGACCGCGTTCGTCGCGCCGAAGATCGTTTCGCCGAGCACGATCAGCGTGAACAGGCCGTACCGCTCGGCGATGTGGTGGCGGTGCCAGTTGGTCGGCGTGCGGCGCTCGGCCCAGACCGGCACGAGCATCTCGGCCGCGGCGAGCACCAGGAAACTGGGCAGGAACCACGATTCGGGCACCGCGAGCCGCGCGATCCAGCCGGCCTGCACGATCATGATGCCCAGCGCGTACCGCAGTGCCGTGGACCGGCATTCGGGCACGCTCCGGGCGGCCCGCAGCCACTGCGCGACCATCGCCAGCCGCATCAGCACGTACCCGATCACGATGACCGTGAAGTCGTCGGAGAACGCCTTCCCCACGCCGGCGGCGACGACCAGCGCGCCGCCGATCTGCACGAACGTCAGCAACCGGTAGGGGCCGTCGTCGGTGTCGAACGCGGAGGCGAACCAGGTGAAGTTCACCCAGCCCCACCAGATCGCGAAGAACACGAGCAGGAAGCTCAGCACGCCGTGGCCGACGTGGTTCTCCGACAACGCGTGGTGCAGTTCCGCCGCGGCCTGGCCGACCGCGACGACGAAACACAGGTCGAACAACAATTCCAGCGGGGTCGCCGCGCGGTGCTCCTCGTCGCGGTTCCGCGCCGTCATCGGCCGGTACCAGACGCGGTACCGCCGGTTCGCGGGTGCCACGGACATGCCTCGCCCCTCCCGATCGGCTGCTGTCCGCCTCATCCCAGCACACACGACGGGTGGGCCCGGCTCCCCCTCGTCCGGGCCCACCCACGTGGGTGCCTTCCTGCCGCCGTACGATCCCCCGCGGACGCCGACGGTACCGGGCCGGGCGTGACCCTGAGTGTCCGATCTCGAGAGCCCGGAGCGCGGTCCCCATCCCCGGAACCCGCTCCACATAGCCACTGTCCGTAGCTGATCCCCGCACCGTGAAGGCAAGTCAAGGTTTACCCGGTCGCTCTCCGTAGATCTAGCACCTTCGGGGAAGTCTCACTCATATGGAGCAGCAGTTGTGGCGCTGAGTAGTTGATCGTTAGAGGCGCGTGCTCGCCGGGCGCGGAGTTCGGCGATCCCGAGCCCCAGTGCGAAGAGGACAAACCCGACGGCACACAGCAGTGAGACGGCGAGCGCGGCCGGGAAGTCGTTGCCGGACGCAGGGAGGACCGCCCGGAACACCGACGCGAGCACCGCGGTGCCGATCGCCGTGCCGATCCGCTGCCCGGTCTGCAACGCTCCCCCGGCGACACCGGCCATCCGCGTCGGCACGCACTCCAGCGTCAGGGTCGTGTTGGGCGAAATCACCATCCCGCCCCCGATCCCGGCCACCAGCAGGGGCAACGCGACCACCAGACCGAGGTCCTGCCCCGGTGCGAGCCACACCAGCAGCGCGACGACACCCAGCCCCAGTGCGACCAGCGACAGGCCGGTGACCGTGAGGCGGCGCCCCCACCGCGCGACGAGCCGTCCCGCCACCGCCGCGGAAACCGCCGCGCCCACCGCGAACGGCGTCACCGCCAGCCCGGATTCCAGCGGCGTGTAACCGAGGCCCTGCTGGAAGAACATCGCGAACACCAGCCAGATCCCGGCGAACCCGCAGAAGTACACCGCGCCGATCACCGCGCCCGGGGTGTAGCCCGGGGTTTCGGTGAACAACCGGACGTCCATCAGCGGCGTGCGCTCGTGCCGCACCACGCGCCGCTCCCAGCGGACGAACGCGAAGCCGAACACGGCCGCGACCGGGAACAACCACCACAGCCGCCGCAGACCGTCCTCTTCGGACTCCACCAGCGGCAGCAGCACGCCCAGCACGGCGAGCCCGAGCAGCAGCACACCGACGAAGTCGATCTCGGACCGCAGCCGCGCGGGACGGCCCTCGGCACGCGGCAGCAACCGCAACGCCAGCACGAACGCGAACGCCCCGATCGGCACGTTCACGAAGAACACCCACCGCCACCCGTGCTCCTCACCGAACACGGCGAGGATGAGACCACCCAGCACCGGCCCGACAGCCGTGGAGATGCCGACGACCGACCCGAACGCGCCGAACGCCTTGCCCCGCTCCGCGCCGCGGAACAGGTCCTGGATCAGCCCGGTGTTCTGCGGCGTGAGCAACCCGGCCGCGCACCCCTGCAGCAACCGCGCGACGACCAGCACCTCACCCGTCGGCGCGGCGCCCGCGAACGCACTCATCGCCACGAACGCCGCCAGCGCGATGAGGAACATCCGGCGCCTGCCCAGGGCGTCGCCCAGCCTGCCGCCGGACACCAGCACCAGGCCGAAAGTGAGCGCGTAGCCCGAGACGACCCACTGCGCGGTGCCGGCGTCGCCGCCGATCCCCTTCTGGATGGACGGCAACGCCACGTTCACGATGCTGACGTCCAGCAGGCCCATGAAACCGGCGGTGAGCGTTACGGCCAGGGCTTTCCAGCGGCGTGGGTCTTGTTGCTGGGTGAGGGTCACTCATCCATGGTGGCTTGTTCGTTGTGGTTGCGCGCGCTACGCGGGTTTCTCGGGCGCCGGGCTTCGCTTCGCTACGCCCGGATCTTGGTGCCCTCCCGAACCCGATCTTTCAGTGTTCGGTTGCCGAGAAGCGGCGTCAAGGCTGGAAAGAGTACCTTGACCCCGCTGCTCGGCAACCGATTTGGCTGGGGATCGGGTTGCGGGAGAGGGGTGGCTCGTGGGGTGGGCGGCTTTCGTTGCCGGGTGGCCGTTGGGTTGTGCTTGTTCTAGGTGCCGGCGGTGATGCCGGGGATGCCTTTCAGTTCACCCATCAGCATGGAGCTCACCTTGACCGGGTAGTCGTACAGGGCGAACGTCGTCTCACGCTGTTTGCCCACCAGCTTCAAGCGGACGGGGGTGTCGCCGCGGTGGGCGAGCAGCGTCGACTTCAGCTCGCCGACCACGCTCTTGTCCAGGCGTTCCGCGGTGCAGCGCAGCACGAGCGGGGGCTCGTCCTCCCCGTTGCCGATCTCCGACAGGTCCAGCGGGACGAGGCCGCCGCCGAAGACGGACATCTTGTCCTCGCGCCAGTTGACGCGGCCCTTGACCAGGACGGCGTTGTCTTCGATGAGGTCGGCCTGGAACAGGGCGTACGACTTCGGGAAGAACAGCACCTCCAGCGAGGCGTCCATGTCCTCCACCGTGCAGATCGCCCAGGGTTCGCCCTTCTTGTTGACCCGCCGCTCCAGCGAGGTGATCAGGCCGGAGATGACCAGCTCGCCTTCCTTGGGCGGGTTGTCCAGGATGGCGGCGATCGGGCGCGGGGCGTGTTTGCGCAGGATCCGCTCGGCGCCGTCCAGTGGGTGCGCGGACACGTACAGGCCCAGCATCTCCCGCTCGTAGGCCAGCAGCTGCTTGCGCGGCCACTCCTCGTCGCCGAACTTGAGGTGCGCCAGCGGCGACGACGAAGGCGCGGGCTCGGCCGCGTCGCCGTCCCCGCCGAACGCCCCGAACAGGTCGAACTGGCCCATCGCCTCCTGGCGCTTGAGCGGCACCACCGCGTCGACCGCGTCTTCGTGCACCTGGATCATCGACAGGCGCGTGTTGCCGAGGCTGTCGAACGCGCCGGCCTTGATCAGCGATTCGATGACCCGTTTGTTGCAGGCCACCAGCTCCGACTTGTCGAGGAAGTCGGTGAAGGAGGAGTACTTGCCCTTCTCCTGGCGGGTCTTGATGATCGACTCCACGACGTTGGCGCCGACGTTGCGGACCGCGCCCATGCCGAAGCGGATGTCGTCGCCGACCGCGGCGAAGCGCTGGCCGGATTCGTTGACGTCCGGGGGCAGCACCTTGATGCCGAGGCGGCGGCACTCGGACAGGTAGACGGCGGACTTGTCCTTGTTGTCACCCACCGAGGTGAGCAGCGCGGCCATGTACTCCGCGGTGTAGTTCGCCTTGAGGTAAGCGGTCCAGTACGACACCAGGCCGTAGGCGGCCGCGTGGCTCTTGTTGAACGCGTACCCGGCGAACGGGAGGATCGTGTCCCACAGCGCCTGGATGGCCTCGTCGGAGAAGCCGTTCTCCTTCATCCCGGCGTGGAAGCCCTCGAACTCCTTGTCGAGGACCTCCTTCTTCTTCTTGCCCATCGCGCGGCGCAGAACATCCGCTCGGCCCATCGAGTAGCCGGCGACCTTCTGCGCGATGTGCATGATCTGCTCCTGATAGACGATCAGGCCGTACGTGTCGGCCAGGATCTCCTTCAGGGGCTCTTCCAGCTCGGGGTGGATCGGCTTGACCTGCTGCCGGTTGTTCTTCCGGTCGGCGTAGTCGTTGTGGGCGTTCATGCCCATCGGGCCGGGCCGGTACAGCGCGCCGACCGCGACGATGTCGTCGAACACCGTCGGCTGCATGCGGCGCAGCAGGTCCCGCATCGGGCCGCCGTCCAGCTGGAACACGCCGAGCGTGTCGCCGCGGGACAGCAGCTTGTAGGTCTCCGGGTCGTCGACGCCCAGGGTGTCCAGGTCGATGTCGATGCCGCGGTTGGCCTTGATGTTGTCGATGGCGTCGCCGATGACGGTGAGGTTGCGCAGGCCCAGGAAGTCCATCTTCAACAGGCCGATGGCCTCGCAGGACGGGTAGTCCCACCCGGTGATGATCGACCCGTCGTCCCGCTGCCAGAGCGGGATGGCGTCCATCAGCGGCTCGCTGGACATGATGACCGCGCAGGCGTGCACGCCCGCGTTGCGGATCAGGCCCTCCAGGCCGCGGGCGGTGTTGAAGATCGTGGAGACCTCTTCGTCGGTCTCGATCAGCGTGCGGACCTCGGCGGCCTCGCCGTAGCGCTCGTGCTGCGGGTCCACAATGCCGGACAGCGGGATGTCCTTCGCCATGATCGGCGGCGGCAGCGCCTTGGAGATCTTGTCCGCGATCGCGTAACCCGGCTGGCCGAAGTGCACGCGCGCCGAGTCCTTGATCGCGGCCTTCGTCTTGATGGTGCCGAAGGTGATGACCTGGGCCACCTTGTCCGCGCCGTACTTCTCGGTGGCGTAGCGGATCATCTCGCCGCGGCGGCGGTCGTCGAAGTCGATGTCGATGTCGGGCATCGACACGCGCTCGGGGTTCAGGAACCGCTCGAACAGCAGCTTCTGCGGGATCGGGTCCAGGTTCGTGATGCCGAGCACGTAGGCGACCAGCGAACCCGCCGCCGAACCACGGCCGGGGCCGACCCGGATGCCGACCTTGCGGGCGTAGTTGATGAGGTCGGCGACGACGAGGAAGTAGGCCGGGAAGCCCTTCCCGATGATGACCTCGAGCTCCATCTCGAGCCGCTCGCGGTAGCCCTCGGGCGCGCCCTCCGGGAACCGCCAGGCCAGGCCGCGGTCGACCTCGGCACGCAGCCACGACGCCTCGTCGTGCCCCTCGGGCACCTCGAAGACGGGCATGCGGTCTTTGTGGGTGTAGACGTCTTCGTAGGACTGGACGCGTTCGGCGATGAGGAGGGTGGAGTCGGCGGCGCCGGGGACTTCGGTGTCCCAGTACTCGCGCATCTCGGCGGCCGATTTCAGGTAGTAGCCGTCGCCGTCGAACTTGAACCGGTTCGGGTCGTTGAGGGTCTTGCCCGACTGCACGCACAGCAGCGCCGAGTGCGAGTCGGCCTGGTCCTTGGTGACGTAGTGCGAGTCGTTGGTGGCCAGCGGTTTGAGGTCGAGCAGCTTGCCGATCTCCAGCAGCCCCTCGCGCACCGACCGCTCGATGGGCAGGCCGTGGTCCATCAGCTCCAGGAAGAAGTTGTCCGCCCCGAAGATGTCCTTGTAATCCGAGGCGGCCTGGATCGCCTCGGCCTTCTGCCCCAGCCGCAACCGGGTCTGCACCTCACCCGAGGGGCAGCCGGTGGTGGCGATGATGCCGGAGGCGTTCTCCGCGATCAGCTCCCGGTCCATCCGCGGCTTGCGGTAGTAGCCCTGGATCGAGGCCAGCGACGACAGCTTGAACAGGTTGCGCAACCCCGTCGCGTTCTCCGCCAGCATCGTCATGTGCGTGTACGCACCACCACCGGAGACGTCACCGCCCTCACCGAACTCGTCCGAGCCCCGCTGCGAGGCCTGCCCCCAGAAGATCGGCTTCTTGGTGAACCGCGACTCCGGCGCGATGTAGGCCTCGATGCCGATAATGGGTTTGAGTCCGGCCTTGCGCGACTGCTGGTAGAACTCGTCCGCCCCGTACATGTTGCCGTGGTCGGTCATCCCGACCGCGGGCATGCCGAGACGACTCGCCTCGGCGAACAGCGGGGCGATCTTCGCCGCACCGTCGAGCATCGAGTACTCGGTGTGCACGTGCAGGTGGACGAAGGAATCGTTCGACACCAGCAGGAACCTCCCCTTGTTTCACGCTGACTCCCGGCCTGGAGGGATCAGCCTAGCTCGCGGCACCGACGAAAAACGCGCCGACGTGCCGAGCGAAGTTTATTTGACCTCCAGTTCCAGTATGAGCTACGGTTCCGGCATGGCGAGATCGAAGGCCTTCGACGTGGACGCCGCCGTGGACAAGGCGATGGAGGTCTTCTGGGCGAACGGATTCGGCAGCACCACGCCCCGGCAGCTCGTCGACGCGCTGGGCATCGGGCGGGGCAGCCTGTACAACGCGTTCGACAGCAAGCACGCCCTCTACGAGCGGGCGTTGCGGCGCTACTACGAGCGCGAGACGGTCCGGCTCATCGAGGTGCTGGACGGGCCCGGCCCGGCCCGCGAGCGGCTGCGCGCGGCGCTGGAGCTCGTCGTCGACGCGGCCCGCGAAGACCGGCGTGGCTGCATGATGGCCAACGCGGCGGTCGAGTTCGGCGCGGCCGACGAGGTGGTCAACCACCTGGTGCGGCGCACCTTCGAGCGGCAGGAGGCAGCCTTCCGCAGCACCATCGAGGAGGGGCAGCGGTCGGGCGAGATCGACCCCGCCGCCGACGCGCGGGCGCTCGCGTCGTTCCTGCTCACCACCATCAACGGCATCCGCGTGCTGGCCAAGGCCGACCCGGACCCGCACCGCCTCGCCGACCTGGCCGGCACCGCTCTGCGCGCGATCTGAACCCGCTGACCTGCGGCGTTTTGCACTGCCTTCATTTTGTAACTCTAGTTCAAGAAAGAGAGAGCACGTGGACCTGCAGTTGGACGGCAAGACGGCGGTCGTGACCGGCGCGAGCAAGGGGATCGGCCTGGCGGTCGTCCGCGCGCTGGCCGCCGAGGGCGTGACGGTGTTCGCGGCGGCACGCACCGTGAGCGAAGGCGTGCCGGTGCGGGCGGACCTGACGACCCGCGAGGGGGTGGCGCTGCTCGCGGAGCGGGCCGGGGACGTCGACATCCTGATCAACAACCTCGGCGGCGTGACCACGGACAGCATGCGGGCGGGCGGTTTCCTGGACATCGACGACGAGGCGTGGCAGCGCACGTACGAGCTGAACCTGTTTTCGACCGTGCGGGTGACCAGGGCACTGCTGCCGGGACTCCTCCGGCGGCGCGGCATCGTGATCAACATCTCGTCGATCGGGGCGCGGGCGGCCTTCCAGCCGGTCGACTACGGCACGGCCAAGGCGGCGCTGACGAACCTGACGAAGGCGCTGGCCGAGGAGTTCGGGTCACGCGGCCTGCGCGCGCTGACCGTCAGCCCCGGCCCGACGCGGACCGCCAACTGGGCCGACCCGGAGGGGTACGCGGGCGAGCTGGCGGCCGCCGCCGGGGTCCCGCTGGCGGAGTTCCTGGCCGGCGTGCCCGCGTCGATGGGCATCACCACCGGCAGGCTGACCGAGCCCGAGGAGACGGCCGCGCTGGTGACGTTCCTCGCCTCGCCCCGCTCGGGCAACCTGACCGGCGCCGACTACCTGGCCGACGGCGGCGTGATCAAGACCGTGTAGTGACGAGCATCCGGTTGACAGGCCGATGTGGCGCGGCGAGCCTCGGGGCGTGGTGATCCCCCTCGTTCAGGTAGTCCGCGACGGGCTCGTGGAAAGCGTCCACTTCGGATCGCGGGTCGTCCTCGGCCCCGGTGGCGAGGTGCTGGAGGCCGGGGGCGACGTCGACGAGCCGGGCTACCCCCGGTCGACGGCGAAGCTCATGCAGGCCGCCGGCATGGTGCGGCTCGGGCTCGACCTGCCGCCCGACCTGCTCGCGCTGGCGTCCGCGAGCCACTCGGCGGAGGAGTTCCACCTCGACGGGGCGCGCAAGATCCTCGGGGAGCTCACCGAGGACGACCTGCAGTGCCCCGCCCACCTCCCCCACGACCCGGTCCTGCACGACGTGTGGATCGCCGAGGGACGCGCGCCGCGGCGGCTCGCGCACAACTGCTCCGGCAAGCACGCCGCGATGCTCGCCACCGCGAAGCTGAACGGCTGGTCCACCCACGACTACCTGGACCCCGCGCACCCGCTGCAGGTGAAGCTCGCCGAGACGGTGGCCGAGCTCGCGGGCGAGCCGATCGCGCACACCGCCGTCGACGGGTGCGGCGCGCCGCTGTTCGCGATCTCCCTGCGCGGCCTCGCGACCGCCGTCCAGCGGGTCGCCACCGCCCCGCCGGGCACCCCGGAACACCGCGTGGCGGACGCGATCCGCAGGCACCCGGAGATGCTGGCCGGCCCGAACCGGGACGTCACCCAGCTCATGACCGCGGTGCCCGGGCTGATCGCCAAGGACGGCGCCGAGGCCGTGCAGATCGCGGTCCTGCCGGACGGCGTCACGGTGGCGGTCAAGATCTCCGACGGCTCCGCCCGCGGCCGCATGCCGGCGACGCTGGCGGCACTGCGCCGCTTCGCACCCCGGTACGACTGGGACGACGTGGTAAACCGCTGTCCCAGCCTGCACGCGCCCAATATGGTCGGGCTGTGACGACACTGCGCGAAGAAGACGTCGACCGCTTCCGCCGCGACACCCCCGGCACGGACGAGGTCGTGCACCTCAACAACGCCGGCTCGGCCCTGCCGCCGCGGCAGGTCACCGACACGGTGCTCGACTACCTGCGGGAGGAGTCGGTGCGCGGCGGCTACGAAACCGCGGCCGCGCACGCCGGCCGCATCCAGGGCGTGACGGACGGGATCGCCCGGTTCCTCGGCGCGGAGGCCGCCGACATCTCGGTGACCGACAGCGCGACCCGGTCGTGGCAAGCCGTCTTCTACGCGTTCCGCTTCGAGCCCGGCGACCGCATCCTGACCTGCCGGTCGGAGTACGCCAGCAACGCGATCGCCTACCTGCAGGTCGCCCGCCGCACCGGCGCGGTGGTCGAGGTCGTCGAGGACGACGAGAGCGGCCAGCTGGACGTCGCCGACCTGGAGCGCCGCCTGGACGGCGACGTCAAGCTCATCGCGATCACCCACGTGCCGACCCAGGGCGGCCTGGTCAACCCGGCCGAAGAGGTCGGCGCGATCGCCGAGCGGGCAGGGATCCCGTTCCTGCTCGACGCGTGCCAGTCGGCCGGGCAGCTGGACCTCGACGTGCGCCGCCTGCGCTGCGACGCGCTGTCCGGCACCGGCCGCAAGTACCTCCGCGGCCCGCGCGGCACCGGCTTCCTCTACACGCACCCGCGGCTGCGCGAGCGGCTCGAGCCCGCGATGCTCGACCTGCACTCGGCCACCTGGACCGCGCCGGACACCTTCGAGATCGCGCCAGACGGCCGCCGCTTCGAGACCTGGGAACGCAACCACGGCCTCGTGCTCGGCCTCGGCGCCGCCGTCGAGTACGCCCTGGAGATCGGCCTGGCCGCCATCGAGGAGCGGGTCACCGCGCTGGCCGCGCGGCTGCGGGCGGACCTGTCGCAGATCGCCGGCGTGTCGGTGCACGACCAGGGCAAGCGCAAGTGCGGCATCGTCACCTTCAGCGTCGCCGGGACCGATGCCGCGGAGGTCCAGCGGGCGCTGGCCCAGGCGAAGATCAACACCTCGGTGGCGCGCCCCACCTCCTACCAGTACGACCAGGAGGTGCGGCGCCTGCCGGACATCGTGCGGGCGTCCGTGCACTACTACAACACCGAGGACGAGCTGCGCGTGCTGGCCGAGGCCGTGGAGCGGCTGGCGTAGCCGGTCATTCGCTGCGCAGGACGGCCGCGATGGGCGTCCGCGCGGCGCCGCGTGCCGGGATGAGCGCGCCCGCCACCGCGATGAGGATCCCGGCCAGTGCCAGCAGGGCCACCACCGGCGCGCGGTAGACGTCCAGGACGAACCCGAAGACGTCGGACTGGGCCGCGCGCATCATCGCGGGGGCGACCACCCGGTGTGCGAGGATCCCGAGCGGCACGCCGATCAGGCCGCCGACCACTCCCAGCGCGCCCATCGAGGTCACCAGCATCACGGTGACCTGGCGCGGTGTCATGCCGATCGACTTCAGCATGCCGAGGTCGCGCCGCCGTTCGCGGGCGTTGAGGACGACGGTGTTGAACACGCCGAGCGCGGCGACGGCGCCCAGCACCAGGGTCAGGAGCGTGGCGGAGCTGATGAGCACCACGGCCTGGCTCGACGTCCCGTCGCGTGGGGGCAGCACGGTCAGGCCGGGGTCGCCGGCCTCGACCGCGGCCCGGTAGGCCTGCTGGTCGACGCCCGGCGCGAGTTCGACCGTGTAGGTGTCGGCCCGCGCGGCCGGGTCGAGCAGCGTCAGCGTGGACCAGTCGGCGAAGATCGTGTCGGCGTTGTTGGTCAGCACGACGCCGACGATCCGCACCGGGGTGCGCTGCCCGGCGAGTTCCACGGTGACGGTGTCGCCGACCGCGAGCCCGCGCTGGTTGAGGAACCTCGACGGCACCGCCACCTGCCCCGGCCCGTCCGGCCAGTGGCCGCTCGTGACCTGGGGGGCGAGGGCCGCGGAGTCGCCGCGGGAGAACTCGATCGTCGCGGTCTGCTGCCCGCCGACCACGTTGACGATCTTCGTGGCCACCGCGGCGACGAGCTCCGCGCCGGGTGTCGTGCGCAGCAGCGCCTCGTCCTCGGCGTCGGTCAGCGTCGTCGCGGCGCCGGGCTTCGGCGACGCGCCGTCCGACAGCGCCGGCCCGCCCGCCACCACGTCGATGCGGTCCGGGTGGGACGGCCGCACCGCCGAGTTGTAGGCGTTCACCGACAGCGTCACGCCGATCGCGAGCGTCACGGTGGTGACGCCGAGGACGACCGCGGCCAGCGTCAGGCCGCTGCGTGCCGGGCGGGCGAACGGCACCCCGAGGCCGAGGCTCACCGAGCGCGGC
>NZ_AFWY03000076.1:0-27549 GCF_000231075.2 Amycolatopsis sp. ATCC 39116
ACCGGCCGGCGAGCAGCTCCTCCAGCTCCCCCAGCACGTGTTCGACCGGGACCGTCGCCACAAACGAGTCGTCGTGCTCGCAGCGGGGCAGGTCCTCGCGCGTGCAGTCGACGCCGCACACCGGGCAGTTCGCCGTCCACGAGATCAGCACCCGGTGCCGCGACCGGCCGAGCGGCCCCGCGTTCACCACGTTGCCCATCCAGTAGACGCTGACCGTCGGCGCGCCGACCGCCGCCGCCAGGTGCCGCGGGCCGCTGTCGTTGCCGGCGAACGCCGAGCACCGGTCCAGCACCCCCACCAGCGCGGACATGCTCAGCGACGTCAGCGCGCGCACCGGCGGCCCGGCAAGTCCGGCCACCCGCTCGACCAGTTCACGTTCGTCCGGCGCCCCGATCACCACCACACCGCGCCCGCCCGCCGCGAGCTTGGCCGCGATCTCGGCGAACCGCTCCGCGGGCCACCGGCGGCGCGGGTCACCGGCGCCGGGGTGCACCACGACCAGCGGCTCCGGCAGCCCCTCCAGCACCTGATCCGCCGCCGCGCGATCGGCGTCGGTCACCGTGATGGACGGTTCCAGCTCCACCGGCCGCGCCCCGGCCAGCCCGGCGACCTCCAGCGCGCGCAGCACCTCGTGCTGGTAGTACCGGAACGGCAGCCACCGGTCGGCCTCCCCGGCGTCCGGCGTCCGCGCGCCGACCAGGTACCGCGGTTCCAGCCTGCGCAGGAACGGGTTGGAGTTGCGCCCGCCGCCGTGCAGCTGCACGGCCAGGTCGACCGGCTTCAGCGCGTCGAACCAGGCCTGCTGCTCCGCCGCGTCGAACGGCTTCCCGGCCGGCTCGTGCACGTTCTCGTACGGCGGCATCGGACGCACCTCGGTCACCGGCGACGGGCGCCCGGCGAACAGCTCACGGTGCAGTTCCGTGCCCAGCAACACGATCTCGGCGTCCGGGTAGGCCGCCCGCAGCGCGGCCATCGCCGGCACCGCGAACAGCAGATCCCCCAGACCACCACCGCGCAGCACGGCGATCCTGCGCACGTCCGGCCACTTCGCTTCGATCGGGCCGACCGCGGGCCCTGCGTCGGAATTCACCACGCGCTCAAGGTGCCCGTTTCCGCAGGCAGCAAACGGAAATGTTTGTTCGCCCAAGATCCGGCTACTGGTGGAGCAGGAGAAGGAGTGGAGGTGGACATGGCAGGCGAGACCAAGGACGTGGCCCCCATCACGCCGGACCTCGTCCGGCTGCTGTCGGAGACCGCGCCCACGGTCGTGGTGCTCGGCGACGCGATCCTCGACGTGTGGCTGTCCGGCCACTGCGAGCGCATCTGCCGCGAGGCCCCGGCGCCCGTCGTCGACGTGGGCGCGCGCGCCCTGTCGCCCGGCGGGGCGGCGAACACCGCGGCGAACCTCGCCGCGCTCGGCGCGCGGGCCCGGTTCGTCAGCGTCGTCGGCGACGACGAACCCGGCCGGGAACTGGCCGCGCTGTTGGACTCCCACGGCGTCGACACCGAGAACCTGCTCACCGCGCCGTCGCGGCGCAGCACCAGCAAGCAGCGCGTGGTCGCCGACGACCAGGTGCTGCTGCGGTTCGACGAGGGCGACCGCGACGACCTGCCCGCGGTGCAGACCAACCGCCTCACCAAGGCACTGGAAAAGGCGCTCGCCGGCGCGGACGCGCTGATGGTGTGCGACTACGGCAACGGCCTGCTCGGCAAACCGCTGCGGGACGCGGTGGCGCGGCTGCGGGCGGACATCCCGCTGCTGGTCGTCGACGCACACGACTTCGAGCACTGGCAGCAGGCCCGGCCCGACCTCGTCACCCCGAACGCCGCGGAGGCGGCGAACCTGCTCGGCGCCGACCTGCCGGAGCCGGGCGAGGAACGCGCGCGCCTGTTCGAGGACGAGCGGCGGACACTGCTGGACAAGACCGGCGCCGCGGCCGCGGTCGTGACGATGGACCGGCACGGCGCGATGCTGCTCACCGGCGAGGGCCGCGGCTACCGCACGTGGGCCGATCCCGCGCCGGAGAGCCAGGCCAGCGGCGCCGGCGACACGTTCGCGGCGGCGCTCGTGCTGGCGCGGGCCGCCGGCCTGCCGACCACGAGCTGCATGGAGCTGGCGCAGGCGGCGGCGAACGTCGTGGTGCACCAGGACGGCACCGCGATCTGCACCCAGGCGCAGCTGTCCCTGGCGCTGAGCCGGGAACGCGAGGCCGCGGTGCCCGCCGCCGAACTCGCCCGCGCGGTCGCCGCGCACCGCGAGGCCGGGCGACGGGTGGTGTTCACCAACGGCTGCTTCGACGTGCTGCACCGCGGGCACATCACCTACCTCAACGAAGCCAAGCGGCTCGGCGACGTGCTGATCGTCGCGGTCAACTCCGACGAGAGCGTGCGACGGCTGAAGGGCCCGGACCGGCCGGTGAACACCGCGCAGGATCGCGCCGCCGTGCTGTCCGCGCTCAGCTGCGTGGACCACGTGGCGGTGTTCGACGAGGACACCCCGGTCGAGCTGCTGAAGCTGCTGGAGCCGCAGCTCTACGTCAAGGGCGGCGACTATACCGAGAACATGCTGCCGGAGGCGCCGACCGTGCGTTCCTACGGCGGCGAGGTCCGCGTGCTCGGGTACGTCGCCGACCACTCGACGACGTCGGTGATCGAGAAGATCCGCACTTCCGCGCCGGTCGGGGAGGGCGCGTGAGGGTCGACGTCCTCATCCCCACCCGCAACCGTCCCGCCGAACTCGCCGTTACCCTGTCCGGCCTGGCCGCGCAGGACTTCCCGGACTTCGCGGTGCACGTGGCCGACCAGTCCGACGGGGACGCGTCCTACGAGTCTCCGGCCGCCGAGGCGATGGTCCGGGTGCTGCGGCACCAGGGCCACCCGGTCCAGCTGAGCCGGAACCTGCCCCGGCGCGGGCTGGCGCAGCAGCGCAACCACCTGCTGGACCAATCCAAAGCGGACTACGTCTTGTTCCTCGACGACGACGTGTGGCTCGAACCCGGCGCGATCACCCGCCTGCACTCGGCGATCAGCGAGCTGGGCTGCGGGATGGTCGGGAACGCCGTCACCGGACTGTCCTATCTGGACGACCGGCGGCCGCACGAGCTGGAGCCGTACGAAGAGTGGGAGGACAGGCCGGAGCCGGAGCAGATCACGCCCGGCACGCGTGAGTGGCGGCGCTGGACCCTGCACAACGCGGCCAACCCGACGCACCTGTCGGAGCGGGTCCGGCACCGTCCGAAGTGGACCGCGTACAAGGTCGCCTGGGTCGGCGGTTGCGTGATGTTCGACCGCGAGGCGCTGGTCAACGTCGGCGGGTTCGAGTTCTGGCAGGAACTGCCGCCGGAGCACTGCGGCGAGGACGTGCTGGCGCAGATGAAGGTCGCCGCCAAGTACGGCGCGGCGGGCATCCTGCCCACCGGGGCCGTGCACCTGGAGTCACCGACTACGGTGGTGAACCGGGACACCGAAGCCTACGACGTCGTTCCCCCGTGAGGATCATGACCGAGCCCGTTTCCCAGCAGCGCCTCCGGCTCCGGGACGAGTTCCTGGGCCGGGCGGCGGACGAGTTGTTCAAGTACGACGAGCGGTTGCGTGGACTCGACCTGGAGGTCCGCTTCGACCGCGGCGTCGCGCACCTGACCGGCGAGGTCGGCGAGCGGGCGCACCTGGACACCGCGCGTGATCTGATCGGGCGGCTGGACGGGGTGTTCGGCGTGTGGGACCGCGTCCGGGTCGGCGGGCGGGACCCGCTGATCCTCGACCTCGGCTGCGGCGGCCAGAAGCAGTACCCGGGCAACCTCGGCGTGGACCTGATGACCACCGGTGAGGTGGACGTGGTCGCCGACCTGTCCGGGCCGCTGCCGTTCGCGGACTCGTGCGCGGACCGGGTGTTCCTGGTGCACATCCTGGAGCACCTGATCGACTTCCTGCCGCTGGTGGACGAGGTGCACCGGGTGCTGCGCCCGGACGGCATCGCCTACGTGCTGTCACCGTGGTGGCGCTACGTGAACGCGGTGGCCGACCCGACGCACGTGCGGATGCTGGACGTGCAGACGATCAAGGGCATCTGCCGCAGGCCCGGCTCGCCGCGCACCTGGTTCCCGCTGCACGCGGGCTGTGACGGGGCCAGCATCTTCGCCGAGCTGCGGCCGGTCAAGGACGGTTCGGCGGAGGCGCCGGGCGCGGCGCACCTCGCCCGGTTCTTCGACTAGTGACCTGACTCGCACCTGCGCGGTCCCGGCAACGGGGGTGAAACACGTGGTGCATACCGTGAACCGCATGACGACCCACCGGATTCCGGCCGGCGCCATCAACCTGTGGCCGGAGCAGCCCGAGAGCACGACCCGGACCGGCGGCACGGAGAACCGCGGCCTGGTGTGGTCGGCGCTCTGGCAGCACGACGAGACCGAGCCGCCCGCCGCCGACGCGCAGTCCTAAGCCGCGAGGCCGAGCCGCGTCAGGTATGCGGACAGCTCCGGTGGCGTGTGGAACGCGCTGCGGATCGCCAGTGCGGCGTCGCAGCCGAAGGCGATTTCGTCCCTGCTGATGGCGTGGCCTTCGGCGCGCAGGCCGTCCCGGTAGGCGTCGAGGACCAGCTCGCGCAGCGCGGGCAGGGCGGCGACCGGCAACTCGCCCTCGTCGGCCAGCCCGACGAGGAGCTGGCCCAGGTCGGAGCCGACCGGGAGCGGGCACTGCCAGCCGACGTCGATCACCACGAACGTGTCCGGCTCGTCCCGCGGCACCAGGAGGTTCTGCGGGCAGGCGTCGTGGTGCCCGAGGGTCTGCGGCAGCGCGTCGAGGCGGTCGAGCAGGTCCGGCACCCGGCGTGCGAGCGCGCGCTGGTCGTCGCGGGTCATGGCGTCCAGGTGGAGCCGGCCTTCGGCGAGGATCCGGAGCGCCGGCCCGGGCGGGCCGCCGAGCCGCCGCCCGGCCCAGCGGCCGAGCAGGTGCGCGGCGCGCTCGAACCGGGGCGGGTCCCAGGGGAGGTCCGCGCACTGGACGTCTTCCAGCCACATCGCCACGCGGTCGTCGCCCAGCTCGTCGATGCGGAAGACGGCGGGGGTGCGCAGGCCGGGCGGCAGCCGGAAGCCGGACCGGAGGAAGTCCGCCTCACCGCGCCAGGGGAACTCGCGCGCGAACCGCTCCCGGAGGCCGGCGGGGATGGTCGCGAACACCGCGGAATGCCGTGGGGCCTGGAGGATCTTGACGAACGCCGGCTGTGGCCCGGTGACGCGGTAGACCGCGGCCGTCGAGGGTGCGGTGGGGGTGAACCGCACGGGCACGATGCGGGTCGGCTGGCCCGCGCCGCGCCGCCGTGTTCCTGGTGACAGCGTCGAGCTGGCGCCGCGTCGCGGAGCTTTTCGTGGCAGCGTCGAGCCGGCGCCGCGCCGCCACGGAGCTCGTTTCAGCGGTGCCGCCTCAGCGGTAGGGATCGGTGATCTCACAGAGCTTCTCCAACGTCTCCCGCAACTGCGCCATCCGGCGCTTGCCCACGTGCTGCTCCCACTCCGCCTCGATGCGGGCGATCTCGGCCTCCGCGACGGGCGCCGCCTCGCGGGCCTTGTCCGTGGCGTGGATCAGGCGCGCCCGGCCGTCCCGCGGGTCCGGCACCCGCTGCACGTAACCGGCCTTCTCCAGCTGGTCGACCAGGAACCCGGCGGTCTGCTTCGTCACCTGCGCCGCCTCGGCCAGCTCGGTCAGCCTGCTGCCGGCCGGGTTGAGCCGCTGCAGCAGCCGCGCCTGCGCGAGCGTCACCTCGAACCCGGCGGCGCGGATCGCGTCCATCACCCGGTTCTCCAGGTGGCGGTACGGGATGTAGAGCAGCAGTCCGGTGTTCACGCGGGCTCCTTGACGATAGTCAGAGAACTTGCCTAAACTAGTCAGACCATCTTACCACTTTCGGGCGAGGTTCCCATGGAACAGAACGACAAGTGGCTGGCGATCGACGCGGAACGCGCGCGGATCGCCGACCTCTACGAGACCCTCACCGACGTCGAGCGGACGTACCCGTCGCTGTGCGACGGCTGGACGGTCCACGACGTCGCGACGCACGTGGCACTCGCACCGCACGTCGGAGTGGGCACGGTCCTCAAGGCGGCGCTGCGGGCGCGCGGGAACTTCAACCGCATGGTCTACGACCTGACCAAGCGGGAGTCGGCGCGGCTCTCGCCGCCGGAGGTGGTGGAACTGCTGCGCACGGCGGTCGGCATGCGCCGTCTCGCGCCGCGGCAGAGTCTCGACAACGCGTTGATGGACGTGCACGTCCACGCGCAGGACATCGCGATGCCGCTCGGCCGGCGGCTGCCGATGCCGGCCGAGGCGGCGGTCGCGTCCGCGGACCACCTGTGGGAGATCGGTTTCCCGTTCCACGCCCGCAAACGCCTGGCGGGTCACCGTCTGATCGCGACGGACGCCGACTGGCGCGCGGGCGAGGGCACGGAGGTCCGCGGCCCGATCCAGGCCCTGGTCATGCTGCTGGCCGGCCGCACCGCGACCATCCCGCAGCTGACCGGGATCTAGGCCGCGCGGTTCTCGCGGCCGCGCTCGACGGCGGTCAGACCCCAGCCGAGCGCGATCATGCCGACGCCGAGGCCCAGGTGCAGCCAGTTGTCGGCGTTGTTCAGCGGCACGAAGTTGGCGCCGCTGTCCTGGTCGATGACCAGTCCGTAGACCCACAGCAGCAGGTAGACGAAACCACCCAGCACGAGGAACCCGCGGGCGCCGCCCGGGGTGCGGGCCAGCGCCAGGCCCACGACGCCGAACAGCAGGTGCACGATGTTGTGCAGGATGGACACGGCGAAGACCCCGAGCAGCATCGCGCCGGAGTGGTGGCCGGCGAAGGTGAGGTCGTCGTAGTTGGTGGTGATCCCCGGGATGAACCCGAGGATCCCGACGAGCAGGAACACGGCGGCGACGATGGTCGCTGCGGTTTGCACGGGTCTGCGGACCCTGGTCGCGGTTGCGGAACGCCCGGTCATGACTACTCCTTTGGGACGAATTGCCCCCGGATAGCCCCGCCGAGCGTTCCGAAACCCCGTTCAGGGACGGCGGCCGACGAGATTCATCGCGACGAGGCTCAACACGACCTGGTCGTCCTGGTTGAGCAGCTCGCCGCGGGTGTGGACGAGCCCGCGGTCCGGCTTGGAGCGGGACGCCCGCGCGGACACGACGGTGGCACGCAGCCGCAGCGAGTCGCCCGGCCGGACCGGCGCGGGCCAGCGCAGCTCGTCCACGCCCGGCGAGGCGAGGCTGGCGTTGCGGGAGAGGTAGTGGTCGGCGAACAGGCGCATCATGAGGCCGGTCGTGTGCCAGCCACTGGCGATGAGCCCGCCGAACGGCCCGGTGTTCGCCCACTCCGGCCGGGTGTGGATCGGCTGCGGGTCGAACTGGGTGGCGAAGTCGAGGATCTCCTTCTCGGTGACCGAGAGGTGCCCGTACTCGTAGACCGCGCCCGGCTCGTAGTCCTCGAAGAAGCGCTGGTCGATCGGCGCGGCGAAGTCCGCCTCACTGAGGGTCATCGTCATGGCGCCAGCATCGCACGGACTTCGCCACCCACCTCGGCGCGCGCCGCCCCCGTGGCGGCGGTGGGCACGGGGGCGGCGAGTCGGTCAGCGTGGCGCGAGTTGACCGCTGGTGGCAGCGGCAGATTGGCACGGGCAGCGAGCCAACCGCCCGCCGCGGGCAGTGCCACCGGCGGTGGTCAGCGCGCCGAGCTGCTCAAGTTGTGCGCCGCCGCCAGGGCGTCCGCGGTCTCAGCCGCCATGCGACGCACGTCGAAGTCTTGCTCAGCCTTCTCCCGGGCGGCGTGGGCGAGTTTGCGGCGCAGCGCGATGTCCGTGCAGACCCGGTCCAGCGCCGCGGCCAGTGCCGGTCCGTCGCCGGCTGGGACGATCATCGCCGCGCCTGCCAGTTCGTCCACCACCTCCCCCACCGCGGTCGTCACGCACGGCACCCCGTGCGCCATCGCCTCCAGCACCGCCAGCGACAACGTGTCCCGCCGCGACGGCAGGCAGAACACGTCCAGCCCGCGCAGGAAAGCGCTCACGTCCCGCAGCCGCCCCAGGAACCGCACCGGCAGGCCCCGCGCCCGCTCCGCCAGATCCCGCCCGTCCCCGGCGACCAGCACCCGCACCACACGCCCCCTCCGCCGCAGCGTCGCCACCGCGGACAGCAGGTCCGGGCCGGTCGCCCCGCCGATCGCGCCGATCACGACCGGCGTCCGGTCCGACGGCTCGACCGGCGAGGCCGGGATGTCCACACCAGGCCGAATGCGCGTCACCCGCTCGGCGGGCGCGCCCAGGTCCCGCAACCGCGCCTCGACGATCCGCGACGGCGCCAGCGCCCCGGCCAGCCGCCGGTAGCAGTCCCAGACCGCGCTCGACTGCGGCGCGCCACCGACCCGGTGCAGCGTCGCCACGGTCGGCGCCACCGACTCCGCGGCCTGCACGGCGGCCAGGTTCGCCCCGGCGTCGGCCAGGTTGACCTGCACGACGTCCGGCGAAAGCGCTCGCAGCGCGTTCTCCACCTGCGGGGCCCACACGCTCCGCACCGCCGTCGCCACGATCTGCTTCGGCACACGCTCCGGGAACGCGCCGGCGAGCGGCTCCCCCACGACGAGGCTCGGCGCGACCCACGACGGCAGGCACCGCAGCAGCCGCCGGACGTAGACCTCCGCGCCGCCGAACGCCTCGTTGTCCACCACCAGCGCCACGTTCAGGCGTTCCATCGCCACCTCACGTAGTCGGCATACCGGACACAGCTACCCGTTCCGTGATCACCCAACACCTAACCGGTCGGTCAGACCCCTGACCGATCGGTTAGCATCGTCCGCATGGAACACGTGACGTGCTGCGTTGTTGGCGGGGGCCCGGCCGGGGTGATGCTCAGCGTCCTGCTGGCCAGGGCCGGAGTCAAGGTGGCCGTGCTGGAGAAGCACCGGGATTTCCTGCGCGACTTCCGCGGGGACACCGTTCATCCGTCCACTCTGCGCCTTCTGGACGAGCTGGGCCTGGGCCGGAAGTTCGCCGAGCTGCCCGGCCCGGAACTGACCGAGATGCGGATGCGGGTGGCCGGGGAAACCGTGGTCGCGGCGAACTTCGGCCGTCTGCCCGGACGGCACAAGCACATCCGGATGGTCCCGCAGTGGGACTTCCTCGACCTGCTGGCCGCCGCCGAGCCGCTGGACCTGCGGATGGGCACCGAGGTGACCGGTCTGCGCAGGACGGACGGCCGCGTGACCGGGGTGACCTACCGGGACTCCGACGGCGAGGGCGAGCTGTCCGCGGACCTGGTCGTCGCCTGCGACGGGCGGGATTCGGTGGTGCGCCAGGCTGCCGGGCTGCAGCCCGACGAGTTCCCGCTGCCGATGGACGTGTGGCAGGTGCGGATTCCCGCGCCCCCGAACGACGAACGCGACGGCCGGGTGTTCGGCGTGTTCGGCAACGGGCAGGTCGCGGTGACGATGGACCGCGGCGACTACCACCAGACCTCGTACCTCATCCCGAAGGGCGAGGACGCCCGGCTGCGTGCCCGCGGCCTCGACTGGTTCCGCGGGCGGCTCGCGGAACTGTTCGGCTGGGACAGTGAGGTGCTGGCCGAGATCCGGTCGTGGGACGACGTCAAGCTGCTGGAAACCTCGATGGGCCGGCTTCCGCAGTGGCATGTGGACGGTCTGCTGTGCCTCGGCGACGCCGCGCACACCATGTCACCGGTCGGCGGGGTGGGCGTGAACCTGGCGGTCCAGGACGCCGTCGCGGCCGCCCGGATCCTCGCCGGCCCGTTGTCCGAGGGCCGGGTGTCCACACAGGATCTGGCGAAGGTCCAAAAGCGACGCGAGTGGCCGACACGGGTGGCGCAGCGGGCGCAGCTGGGCGAGCACGAGATGCTGCTGAAGCCGGCACTCGAGGGCACCCTGACCCGCGTGCCGCCCCCGCTGCGCGCGGTGCAGCGGTTCCCGCTCCTCGCGGTGGTCTCGGCCTACCTCGGCGGGATCGGCGTCCGGCCGGAACACGCGCCGGCCTTCGCGCGGCGTTAGGTGATCGCCGCCAGCACGAAGCGCTCCACCTCGTCGGCGGCCGCGTCCAGGTCCAGTTCCGGGTGCGCGAGCCAGTGCGACACCACCCCGTCGATCGCGCCGCCGATCGCCAGCGCGACCGTCGTGGTGTCGAATTCGCGCAGCTCCCCGGCGCGCTGGCCGTCCTCCAGCAGGGCGGCCAGCCCCTGCCAGCGGCCGCCGGCGTCGTGCGAGCCGGGCGCCTTGAGCTTCGTCCCGTTCGCGTCGTCGAGCAGTACCTCGGTGATGAGCCGGACGTGCCGCCGGTGGGCCGACTGGTAGCTGATCATGGCGCGCACGTAGGCGGTGACCGCGGACGTGGCGTCGGGCTGGCGGTCGACCCTGGCCCGGACGTAGTCGCCGAACTGCTCAAACACCTGCTCCAGCGCCGCCTGCGCGAGGTTCTCCTTGGACGCGAAGTGGTACAGCACCGCGGCCTTCGAGATCCCGGCCGCCTCGGCGATCGCGGACAGCGACGTGCCGCGGTAGCCCTTGGTCGAGATGAGGTCGATGGTGCACTCGATGATCTGCTCCCGGCGGGCACGCTCGGTGAAGGTCGTCGGCCGGGACATGCCCCGATCCTAGAGGTTGCCCTCCCGGCGGCCGGGTATCCGCCCGGAATGCTGTCTTCGATCCTGCGGGGCGCCGCCGCCGGGGCGGCCGGGGCCACCGCCCTCAACGCCGTGACCTACGTCGACATGGCCGTCCGCGGGCGGCCGGCGAGCTCGACCCCGGAGCAGACGGTCCAGAAGGTCGCGCACGCCGTCGGCGTCGAGATCCCCGGCGACGAGCAGCGGAAACAGGCTCGGGCGAGCGGCATCGGCGCGCTGCTCGGGCTGCTCACCGGGACCGCGGTCGGCGCCGCCTACGGTGCCGCGCACGGCGCGGGGTGGCGGCCCGGCACGGTCACCGGCGGCCTCGCGGCGACCGGCGCCGCGCTGGTCGCCGCCAACGGGCCGATGACCGTTCTGCGCATCACCGACCCGCGCCGCTGGAGCTTCGCCGACTGGGCCAGCGACGTGGTCCCGCACGTCGCCTACGGCTTCGTCACCGCCGCGACCTTCGCCGCCACCGTGCGGAAACGCCGCCGCTGACCACCCGTGATGGGGAGGTGTATGCGGAACGGCCAGGGGGTATCCCGGCGTCAGCGCTCGATCGGGGAGGGAAACCATGGGCAGGCACCGCATCGACGACGCGGGCACGGACCTGAAGTGGGGCGGTCCGGCTCTCGTCACCGAAGCCAGGCACGCCGCCCGCGGCCGGCACGCGCGGCCCGAGGACGAACAGACGACGCAGCCGCTGGAAGGCGCTCTCACCGGCGAGGTCGCCGTCGCGCCCTGACGGGCCGGAAAGCGCAGGTCAGCGCGTCGCGAACGGGTGCCGCCCGTTCGGGTTGATTAGTGCGAATCGGTATCGGGTACTGCTCCCGCCGTGACACCAGAGGTGGTCGTGGTCGGGCAGATCGCCCGTGACCTCGTCCTGCGCGTGGGTGACGCCCCGGAGGCCGGGACGTCGGCCGCGGTGCGCTCCCGCGACGAGATCCTCGGCGGGAAGGGCGCGAACCAGGCCGTCGGCGTCGCCCAGCTCGGTGTGCCGGTCGCGTTGCTCGCGGTGGTCGGCGACGACCGCGCCGGGCACGACCTGCTGACCCACGCCGCCGGCGACGGCATCGACGTCTCGCACTGTGTGGTGCGGGAACACGCCCGCTCGGCGCTCATCGTGAACGTCGTCGACGACCACGGCCAGTGGCGCTACCTGGAGGACATCCCCGAAGACGTCCAGGTGGCCGAACACGACGTGCTCTCCTCGGCCGCACTGCTCCGGGACGCGTCATCGGTCATCGTCCAATTGCAGCAACCGGCCCGCACGACGATGGCCGCGGCCCGGCTCGCCCGCGATGCCGGCGCCCGGGTGGTGCTGGACGGTGTGCCCGCGGACAAAGAGGTGCTGGCGTGCGCCGACGTCCTCCGCGCCGACGCCAGGGAAGCGGAAATTCTCACCGGACAGCCCGTCGGAAATGTGGCCGAAGGGGTCAAAGCGGGCGTTATGCTGCTCGCGCACGGGCTCGACTTGGCAGTACTTGAGGTGGCCGGCCACGGCAACGTGTTCGTCAGCCGGGCCGGCTACGAGTTCCTCCCGCACGGCGACGCGCACGTCGTCGACACCACCGGTGCGGGAGATGCCCTGGTCGCGACCCTGACCTGCGCGTTGTCGCGGGGGCAGGACCTGCGCACCGCCGCACGAGCGGCGGTCGAGGCAGCGGCGAGCACAACCGAACACGCCGGGGGCCGACCCCGGCTGAACCCCGGCATCCTCGAGTCGCGGAAGCAGTCATGACCCTCAGCCAGCCCAAACCGGCAACCCGGATACTGATAGCCCCGGACCGCGCGGCGCCACCCGTGCCGTGCGAAGAATGCGGTTACTCCGCCCTGCGCATCGCCAAGCTCGTCAACGAGGCGGATGAGCCGCTGGCGACCCTGCTGGTGTGCACCAACTGCCGGGCGCACACTCCACTGCCGGAGTTGCCTGCTCCTCGGCGGCCTTAGGCGCCTGCCGCTACGCGGGTATCTACTGCGCCGGCTTCGCTTCGCTACGCCCGGATCTGCCCCTCCCGAACCCGATCTCTCAGTGTTCGGTTGCCGAGAAGTCGCGTCAAGGCGGGAAAGCGTACCTTGACCCGACTGCTCGGCAACCGATTTGGCTGGGGATCGGGTTGCGGGAGGGGACTGCCTCGTGGAGTGGTTCCTTTTCGTTGCCGGCTTGCGGACCGGATTCCTAAGAAGAAACCCCCACCGGGGCGTGCAGAGGCACCACGGCGCTGGAGAAATCACAGAACAAGAACGCGTCGTACCGGCGCGGAAGCATCGTCGGCACGTAATTCCCCCGCCACTCCAATCGCGGGTCGTACACCACACCGACCGCTCGGTGTCCCCGGACTTGCGAGGCCCACTCGCCTACCTCGTCGAGCAGGAAGAGCGAATCGGCGTCGGGGACGGCCGCGTGCAGCATCGACTCCAGGCTGTCCTCCCGCGCGGGCGGCACCGGCATGTCCTCCGGCGGCGCGCCCCACCGCGAGCCGGCCATCACCGTGCCCCGGTGCGTGCCGAAGCCCACCGTGAACGACTCGCCGGGGTGGCGTTCCCGCACCAGCTGCCCCACGTTCAGCATCCCGGCCGCGGCCATGTCCGTCGCCCGCGCGTCGCCGATGTGCGTGTTGTGCGCCCACACCACGGCCTTCGCCGACGGGCCGTACGCCTCCAGCAGCCGGTCGAGCGTGTCGGTCATGTGCTCGTCCCGCACGTTCCACGATTCGACGTCACCGCGGACCATCGTCCGGTAGTAGCGCTCCGCCCCGGCGACCACCTCGGCGTTCTGCCGCGCCACGAAACCGGCGTCCAAGCCGGGCACGTCGCCGGTCTCCCGCAGCGAAGCGAGCAGCCGCAGCACGTCGCTTTCGCAGTTTTCCGGCACGAGCCGCGTCGAGTACGCGTAGTCGTGCGGGTCCTCGGCGAACGGCTCGAAGCAGCGCATCGCGGAAAGCGCCGTCTCCACCTGGCCCGGCTGGTGCTCGCGCAGGTACCCCAGGATCTCCCGCAGCGAATCCCACAGGCTGTAGACGTCCAGACCATGGAAACCCACCGGGCGGTCGCCGAACCGCGCCGCGTTGTACGCCGTCAGCCACCTGGCGAATTCCACCACGTCGTCGTTGGCCCACATCCAGCGCGGCCACCGGTCGAAACCGGACAGCACCGCCTCCGGATCACCGCGCCCGCCCGCCACGCAGCAGTGCACGCGGTGGCAGTCCGGCCAGTCGCCCTCCACGGCGACGAACGAAAAGCCCCGCTCCACGATCAGCCGCTTGGTGATCTCCGCGCGCCACCGGTAGAAGTCGGCGGTGCCGTGCGAGGCCTCCCCCAGCAGCACGAAACGCGCGTCGCCGATGCGGTCGATCAGCGGGTCGAGGTCCTCCACCCGGCGCAGCCCGATGGCGTCCTCGCGCGGGGTCAATACGAGAGCTCCTTGGCCGCGGCCTGCGCGGTGGCGAGCTCCTGGCACAGCCGCACCGTGACCTCCTGCGCCCTGGCCAGCGCGGCCGTGGCGTCGAAGACCGACGTGATCAGCGTTTCGTACCCGCCCTGATCACCCGGCACGTCCAGGTTCCCCAGCCACAGCTGCCGTTCCAGCCACGTGCCCAGTTCGGGCAGGCTGCGCGCGACGTTCTGGGAGAGCAACTTGAGCGATCCGAGCACCTGGTAGATCTCCGCGGCGCCGTCGATGCCGGTTTCGCCGCCCACCCCGGAGGCGCGGTGGTACAAGCCGCGCGTCGCCAGCTGGGCCTGTTCCGCCAGCCCGCCGCAGCTGGCCGCCACCTCGCTGTTCCGTGACACGTCCATCTTCGCCGGTCCCCTGTCTGACGCCGGTCGTACTGGTTCAGCTTTCCCGTTCCGCGCCGAAACCAAACCGTGCCGGGCGAAACGTTCAACGGAGGATCAACGCGGGTAGAGGTGTCACGGGGACTTACGCGCGAGAGGGGAGTGGGCGATGGCGACGACCGTGTGGCTGGGCCGGTTCGAAGGCATCCGGGTGGGTCTGCATTGGAGTGTCTTCGCGATGGCCGGGGTGCTGGTCGTGGCACTGCCGTTCACCCAGTGGGCGCCGCTCGCGCCGGTGCAGGGGGTGTTCGCCTACATCGTGGCGAGCCTGATCACCGCCGCGCTGTTCGTGGTGTCGCTGTGCGCCCACGAACTCCCGCACGCACTCGTCGCGCGGCGATCGGGACTCGAGGTCCGTGAGGTGACCCTGTGGTCGCTCGGCGGCGTCACGCGGCTGCGCGGCGAACCGCGGTCGCCCGGCGTGGAGTTCCGCGTGGCGTTCGCCGGGCCGCTGATGAGCCTGCTGCTGGCGGCGATCTTCGGCTTCGCCACCTGGATGACGTCGCCGATCGGCGATTCGCTGTCCGGCGCGGTGCTCGGCTACCTCGCGGTGCTGAACCTCGTGCTGGGTGTGTTCAACCTGATCCCGGTGGCGCCACTGGACGGTTGCCGCGTGCTGCGGTCGATCCTGTGGGCGGTGTGGAACGACCGGCACCGCGCCACGCTCGGCAGCGCACGTGCCGCCCGCGTCCTCGGCTTCGCCGTTTGCGCGCTCGGCGTGGTGACCCTGCTCCGCGGGCCGATCGGGCTCGGCGTGTGGCCGTTGCTGGTCGGCCTGTTCATCGTCAACCTGGCGCTGGCCGAGGAACGCGACGCCGAACTCGGCACCAGCCTCGCCGCCATGCGGGTGCGGGACGTGATGACCATGCGCCCGGCCACCGCGCCCGCCGCCACCACCGTGGCGACCTTCCTGCGGGACAACGCCATGCTGCGCCAGCACTCGGCCTACCCGCTCGTCGACCCGGTCGGCCGGTTCGCCGGGCTGGTCACGCTGACCCGCATGCGGGCCGTCCCGCCGGAGCAGCGCCCGAACACCCTGCTCGGGGAAATCGCCTGCCCGCCAACGGAAATTCCGCGCGCCACCCCGGACGAGCCGCTGCTGGCGTTGCTGCCGCGGATGTCCGGGTGCGCCGACGGCCGGGCCCTGGTGTTCGACGCCGATCGGCTCGTCGGGATCGTGTCGCCGTCCGACATCAGCCGCGCGGTGACGCTGCGCGGTCTCGGCGTGGACTGGCACGGCGGCGCGGACGTCGCGGTCGCGCGCAGCCCGTCCAGCCCGCCGCTGGGCCGTCCGGCCGCCCAGCGCTGGCCGTGAGTTTCGGCACCTCCGGGCAGGGGAATCCTCGCTTCCGATGAGCCACGAAAACACCCAGCGAGACGTGCGGCGCCTGGCCGATCAGCTCGTGGACGGCCTCGACCGGGAAGACCTGGACTCCGTGTCCCGCGTGCTGCCCAGGATGATCGGCGCCGACGCGCCGGACGCCGGCCTGCTCCGGCCCCTGTGCGCGGAGCTGGTCACGGTGATCGCCCGCGAAGTGCGGGCCCGCGCCGCACCGGAGGGCGCGGACCTGTTCACCATCGCGCTGTCCGACGAGACCGACGAGGCCGTGCCGATCGACGACCTCCAGCCGGCGCTGCGGGCCGTCCTGCGCGCCGTGCTCGCCGAGCTCAACCAGGACAGCGCGGGGCTGGCGGCGCAGCTGGAGTTCATCGCGGGGGACCCGGATCCGTGCGGGCAGATCGACGCGCTGATCCACCTGGTGTCCTGGGCCCACGACCTGCCGCAGACGTGAGCGGCCAGTGGTGGCGGGACGCCGTCATCTACCAGGTCTACATCCGCAGCTTCGCGGACGGCACCGGCGACGGCGTCGGGGACCTGGCCGGCCTCCGCGCGAAACTCCCCTACCTGTCCGGCCTCGGCGTGGACGCGCTCTGGATCACCCCGTGGTACCCGTCGCCGATGGCCGACGGCGGCTACGACGTGGCCGACTACCGCGACATCGACCCGGTGTTCGGCACGCTCGCCGACGCCGAGGCCCTGATCGCCGAGGCGCACCGGCACGGCCTGCGGATCATCGTCGACATCGTGCCCAACCACACCAGCGACCGGCACCCGTGGTTCCAGGCCGCGCTGGCCGCCGGGCGCGGCTCGCCGGAGCGGGAGCGGTACGTGTTCCGCGACGAGCCCAACGACTGGCGCAGCGTCTTCGGCGGGTCCGCGTGGAGCCGGGCCGGCGACGGCCAGTGGTACCTGCACCTGTTCGACAGCACGCAACCGGACCTGAACTGGGACCACCCGGAGGTGCGCGCGGAGTTCCTTGACGTCCTGCGGTTCTGGCTCGACCGCGGGGTGGACGGGTTCCGCATCGACGTCGCCCACGGCATGGTCAAGGACCCGGCGCTGCCCGACCTCGGCCTGGACCACGAGGGCCTGGTCGAGCCGCCGGACCGCAGCGACCACCCGCACTGGGACCGGCCCGGCGTGCACGAGATCTTCCGGTCCTGGCGCGAGCTCGCCCGCCACTACGGCGACGACCGGATCTTCGTGGCCGAAGCGTGGGTGGACAGCCCCCAGCGGCTGGCCCGGTACGTGCGGCCGGACGAGCTGCACACCGCGTTCAACTTCGACTTCCTGCGCTGCCCGTGGGACGCGGGGAAGCTGCGGTCGGTGATCGACTCCAGCATCGCCGCGCTCGCCGCGGTGGGCGCGCCTGCCACCTGGGTGCTGTCCAACCACGACGTCAAACGGCACGTCACCCGGTACGGCGGCGGGCTGCCGCGGGCGCGGGCCGCGTTGCTGCTGATGCTCGCGCTGCCCGGCGGCGCGTACCTCTACCAGGGCGAGGAGCTGGGGCTGGAGGAGGTCGAGGACCTGCCGGAGGAGGTGCTGCAGGACCCGACGTGGGAGCGGTCCGGGCACACCAAGCGCGGTCGCGACGGGTGCCGGGTGCCGCTGCCGTGGTCCGGCGCGGCGCCGCCGTTCGGGTTCTCGGCCGGCACGCCGTGGCTGCCGCAGCCCCCGCACTGGGCCGCGAAGACGGTCACCGCGCAGGAGGACGACCCGGGCTCCACGCTGTGCCTCTACCGGGACGCGCTGCGGATCCGCAAGGAGCACCCCGCACTCGGGGACGGGGAACTGTCGTGGTTGGACAGTGCGCCGGACGTGCTGGCGTTCCGGCGCGAGCCGGGGGTGGTGTGCGTGGTCAACCTCGGCACGACCCCGGTCGCGCTGCCGCCGCACCGGAAGATCCTGCTGGCCAGCGCCGAACCGGCGGACGAACTCGCCCCCGACTCCGCCGTGTGGCTGTCAGCCTAGGTGCTGGCGCAGCTGCTGGCAGGCGTCCTCGCAGCTGCGGCAGGCCTCGGCGCACACCGCGCAGTGCTCGTGGTGCCCGGCGTGCTTCTCGCACTCCTCGGCGCACGCCCGGCAGGCCTTCTCGCACAGCGCGAGCAGCTCGGAGACGATCCCGGCGGGGTCGCCGCGGCGGGACAGCACCTGCGCGGTCGCGGCGCACACGGCGGCGCAGTCCTGGTCGAGCTTGATGCACCGCACCATCGGGCCCGGATCCGGTTCGGACAGGCAGGCGTCGGCACAGGCCGTGCAGGTCTGGGCGCAGGACACGCACTCCTCCAGGCACGCGGCGATGGCCTCCGGGTCGAGACCGCCGAGGTCGGCGGGGTGAGTCTGCACCATGCGCAGGGCGTTGGTCATGACGTCCTCCTCTCCCCCGGCGCATACCCGGCCGGGCCGGGTCCAACCGTTTGCCCGGCCGCCGCCCGGGTACGCCTTGGCACATGTCCGAACTACCGCTGCCCGAGTACGACGAGCTGCCACTGGCCTCGCTGCAGCACCGCATCCGGTCGCTCGACGAGGAGCAGCTCGACCAGCTGATGTCCTACGAGCTGAAGCACGCCAACCGGCTGCCGGTGCTCGAGCTGATGCGCGTGCGCAAGCGCCAGCTCCACGAGGGCGCCGAGCCGTCGCACGGCGAGCACACCAAGATCCCCGAGGTGACCGGCCACGCCGGCGGCTCACCCGCCAAGCAGCAGACGGCGGCCGAGCCGAACACGCCGCTGCGCCACGGCGTCGCCGACCAGACCCCGCACCGGGGACGTTCCTAGATCCGCTGTCCGGGACGTTGGTGACTGGCTGACACGCTGAGGACGGTCTTGACAGGGGTGAGGCCTCCGGGTTCGGTGTGGCTTGCGGCAACAACGCCGATCACCAGGAGGTCCTCGATGGCGCACCGGAACGCGCCATTGAGCCCCACCGGCCGGCTGCGGCTGGCCCGGTGTCGTGGAGCAGGGGTGGTCGCTGCGTCGGGCGCCGTCACGGCCCGCCGCCGCTGGCCGCGTGATCGGGCCACCGGCGAGCCGATCCGCCGCCACCAAGGCGACCGCCCGGGCGAGCTGATCCACGTCGATGTCGCAAAGCTCGGCCGCATCCCCGACGACCACTCCCCCTGGCCTGCACCGAAACCCTGCCCGACGAGAAAGCCATCACCTGCGCCGCGCCCACGCCTGGTTCGCCGAACACGACATCGGCATCGGCGGCCACACCCCCGAACCAACCTGACCAAAAACACACCTAGAGCCGCTCCTGAACGCGGCGCAGCGTCTCGCGCAGGTTGTCCTCCGAGACGGCGTCGATCGCTTCGTCGAGCGGGAGCCACTTCAGCGGCGCGTCCGGCTTCTCCGGCCGCGCCGCTTCCGGCTGCCCGGTCGCCAGCACGTACCGCAGGTCCGCGTGCTCGTGCGCGGGCTCGGCGCCCTTCGCAGGCACCGGGACGACCACCGCGTGCAGCAGGTCCGCGGTCGGCCACGGCCGCAGATCGGTCAGCCCGGTCTCCTCGCGCCCTTCGCGCAGCGCGATCACCAGCGGGTCCGTCTCACCCGGGTCGCCGTGCCCGCCGACCTGCAGCCACGCCTGCTGACGCTGGTGCCACCGCAGCAGCACGCGGCGGCTCTCCGGGTGCACGATCACGGCGGAACCGGTGACGTGCAAGGGAATCTCCCGCGAGAACGGGTCCGCCGCGGTGGCCAGCACCTCCCGGATCCGCGCCATATCGGCGTTCTCGGTCTCGTCCCGTGCGGTGTAGGCCTCCAGCATGTCCGCAGCCTACGACGTTTCCGCCCCACGGATGGGGGAACACCCCGCCGGTGTCCAGACACGACGAACTCCGCCGGACCGCACGCGACACCTTCGGCTGGGCGGAACTGCGCGACGATCAGCTGACGGCGATGGCAGCGCTGCTCGACGGGCACGACGTGCTCGCCGTCATGCCGACCGGGTCCGGCAAGTCCGCGATCTACCAGATCCCCGCGCTGCTGATGGACGGGCCGACGCTCGTCGTGTCGCCATTGACCGCGTTGCAGCGGGACCAGGTGGGGCAGATCGAGGACAGCGACGCCCCGGACGCGGTCGCGGTCAACTCCGCGCAGCCCGCGCGCACCACGAGCAAGGCCTGGGACGCGGTCACCCGCGGCGACGCCGAGTACCTGTTCCTCGCGCCGGAGCAGCTGGCCAAGGACGAGGTCCTGGAGCAGCTCGACGAGATCCGGCCGAGCCTGTTCGTCGTCGACGAGGCGCACTGCGTGTCCGCGTGGGGCCACGACTTCCGGCCGGACTACCTCCGGCTCGGGCACGCCATCGAGCGGCTCGGGCACCCGCGCGTGCTGGCGCTGACCGCGACCGCGGGCGGGCCGGTGCGGGACGACATCGTCGAGCACCTCGGCCTGCGCGACCCGGTGCGCGTGGTGTCCGGGTTCGACCGGCCGAACCTCCACCTCGCGGTGCACCGCGCCACCACCGAGGAGGACAAGCGCGCCGCCCTGCTGAAGTGGGTGCGGGACGCGGAGAAGCCCGGCCTCGTGTACGCCGCGACGCGCAAGGACAGCGAACGCTACGCCGAGGAACTGGGCGCGGTGGCCTACCACGCCGGGATGAAGGCGGCCGACCGCAAACGCGTGCACGAAGACTTCCTCGCCGACCGGGTGGACGTCGTCGTCGCCACGTCGGCGTTCGGCATGGGCATCGACAAGCCGAACGTGCGGTTCGTCGTGCACGCGTCGGTTCCGGAGTCGGTCGACTCGTACTACCAGCAGATCGGCCGCGCGGGCCGGGACGGCGAGCGCGCCGACGCGATGCTGTTCTACCGGCCGGAGGACCTGGGCCTGCAGAAGTTCCTCACCGCGCGGCGCTTCGACGACGAGGGCATCGCCGAGCTCGCCGAGTCCCTGCGCGAGCAGGACGGCCCGGCCAGCCCGCAGGAGATCGACGGCGAGGTGGACCAGTCGCACCGCCGGGCGATGAACAACCTGAACCTGCTGGAGCAGACCGGCCTGGTCGAGGAGACCGGGCAGGGGAAGTTCAGCTACGCCGACACCGACCCGGAGGAGGCGACCGAGCGCGCCGCCGAGGTGTCCGAGCAGCGCAAGAAGCTCGACCGGTCCCGCGTCGAGGTGATGCGCGAGTACGCCGAGACGTCCGCGTGCCGCCGCCAGTTCCTGCTCGGCTACTTCGGCGAGACGCTGGACGAACCGTGCGGGTTCTGCGACACCTGTGACGCGGGCACGGCGGCCGAGCTGACCCCGTCCGACGGGGAGTTCCAGCCGGGCGCGTCGGTGCGCCACGCGGAGTGGGGCACCGGCCAGGTCGTGCGCCGGGAGGCCGAGAAGGTGACCGTGCTGTTCGACAAGGCCGGCTACCGCTCCCTGTCGCTGCCCGCGGTCCGCGAGAAGCACCTGCTGACCGAGGAGTGAGTCCCCGGCTCAGGGCGCGTAGGCGTCCAGGCCGAACAGGTCGAACAGCTTCTGCTGCACCGCGTCCCGGCAGGTCAGCAGCCGCCGGGTGCGCGGGCGGCCCCCGGTCGACGGGTACCGCAGCACCGTCTCCCCGATCCGCGACAGCAGGTCCAGCAGCTCACGCACCGACAAGTCCAGCCCGGCCCGGTCGGCCTCCTGCCGCATCACGTGCGTCACCGCCGTCGCCAGCACGCTCACCAGCGAGTGCACCGCGATCCGGTGCTCGGTCCAGTGCCGCCGCGGCGCGGACGCGGCCACGAACGGGCCGTTGAGCTGCCGGAACGTCGAGTCCAGGTGGTAGCGCGCCCGGTACGCGGTGATCACGTCGGCGACCGGCCAGTCGTGGTCGGTCACGAGCAGCTGCTTGCCGAAGTACTCCTCGTCCAGGCGCGACCGGGCGTTCTCGTCGACCCGCCACTCCAGCCGCAGCTCGGCCGGGCGCGTGCCGGTCAGCCGCGTGGACAGCACGCGGTCGACCCACCGCACCCGGGTGATCCGCGCGATCTCGGTCAGCACCTGCTCGCGGGGCCGTCGGTTGGTGCCCGCCGCCAGCGCCAGGGCGAGACCGTCGAGCTGCCGCGTGGCGCTGCTCAACGCCTGGGCGAACCCCCGCGCCTGCGCGGCGTGCAGCTTCGCCGAGTGCGTGAGCACCACCCGCCGGGTCGTGCCGGACACCACGGCGTGCGTGTCCAGCGCCGTCACCCCGGCGAAGCGGTCCGGGCCGACCGACCGGCGCGCCGACGCCGGGCGCGCCAGCAGCTCGGGGTAGTCGCCCAGCGGCAACGCGCCGACGAAGTGCCTGCCGTCGTCGAGGTCGAGCTGCGCGTGCTGGCCCGTCTCGAACACCAGCGTCACCGGGCCGGCCACCCGCGACGCCAGCCGGTCGGCCGACACCCCGAACGGGACCGCGCCCTCCCGCCGGTACACGCTCGACGCCAGCGGGATCGCGCCGTCCCGCGTGACCACCGTGCTAAGCCCGGCCGGGGACGCCGCCGCGGTTTCCGATTCCGCGTAGGTCGCGAAGTTCGGCACGTCCACCGCGAGCAGGATCGGCTCCGGCAGGTGTTCCCGCACGCGCGCGGACACCGCCTCCTCGATCCGCTCCAGCTGCGCCCGCGTCAGCCGCCGCGTGGCGCGCCAGAACTCGTCGTCCTGCACGGCGGCCGCGGCGATCCGCGGCCGCACGAACCGGCTCGCCGCGCTGTCCGCCCACCACTGCGCCAGATCCGTGCCCGGCGCGGTCGCTCGGTGCAGCACCGACAACGCGAAGTACGTCCCGATCGACACTTTCGCCTTGCGCGAGCCGAGCACGTCGTCGATCGCCGAGCGCACCTGGAGCCGCTCCAGGGTGGACCAGACGGCGGCGACGTCACCGAACGCCAAGTGCCGCGTACCGTCAGGTGAACCGGCTGCACCGTCCAGAGCTGCTGCGATGTCGTCGGCGGTGCCGAGATAACGCTGCGACGTGATCCGCGGCGCGCCGTTCACCCGCCCGGTGTGCGCGAGGTAGTAGTAGGTCTTGCCGCCGACCCGCTTGCCGATCACCGAAGCCACACTTTAGGTAATACGCCCGCACCGGCCGCGGCGCAACGACCACGGCCGTGGTGAGCAGCGGAAACAGGGTTCCCGCCACCCGGTGTGGCCGATCTTGCGCGGTCTGGTCCTGGCACCGCGGGCCGGGCCGGTCCTAGCGTTTCCGGTATGGCATCCGCTCCCACCGCCTCCGCGATGCGCCGCGCGCTGGCCCGTGCCCGCGACGGCAAGACCCTCGACATCACCGAGGCGACCGTGCTGTTGCACGCGCGCGACGAAGACCTCGAAACGCTGTCCGAGCACGCCTCCCGCATCCGCGACGCCGGACTGGCCGAAGCCGGCCGCGAAGGCGTCATCACCTACAGCCGCAAGGTGTTCATCCCACTCACCCGGCTGTGCCGCGACCGCTGCGGGTACTGCACTTTCGCGACGGTTCCGGGCAAACTGGACGCCCCGTTCCTGTCGCCGGACGAGGTGCTGGAGATCGCGCGGCAGGGCGCGGCGATGGGCTGCAAGGAAGCCCTGTTCACCCTCGGCGACCGCCCCGAGGACCGCTGGAAGCAGGCCCGCGAGTGGCTGGACGCGCACGGCTACGACGACACGCTGTCCTACGTGCGCGCGATGGCGATCCTGGTGCTGGAGCAGACCGGTCTGCTGCCGCACCTCAACCCCGGCGTCCTGACCTGGCAGGACCTGCAGCGCCTCAAGCCGGTCGCGCCGTCGATGGGCATGATGCTGGAGACCACCGCGACCCGGCTGTGGAGCGAGCGCGGCGGCCCGCACTACGGCTCGCCGGACAAGGACCCGGCAGTGCGGCTGCGGGTGCTGGAGGACGCCGGCCGAACGTCCGTGCCGTTCACCACCGGCATCCTGATCGGCATCGGCGAGAACTACGAAGAGCGCGCGGACGCCCTGTTCGCGATCCGCAAGGTGGCGCGCCAGTACGGCGGTATCCAGGAAGTCATCGTGCAGAACTTCCGAGCCAAGCCGGACACCAAGATGCGCGCCACGCCGGACGCCGACCTGCAGGAGCTGGCCGCGACGATCGCCGTCGCGCGGCTCGTGTTCGGCCCGAAGATGCGCATCCAGGCGCCGCCGAACCTGATCGGCAGCCAGTACGACCTCATGGTGCGTGCCGGGATCGACGACTGGGGCGGGGTTTCGCCGCTCACGCCCGACCACGTCAACCCCGAGCGCGCCTGGCCGCAGATCGACGAGCTGGCCCGGCAGACCGAGAAGGCCGGTTACACGCTGCGCGAGCGGCTGACGATCTACCCCGAGTACCTGCTCGCCGGTGAGCCGTGGCTGGATCCGCGCGTCGCCGGGCACGTCGCCGCGCTGGCCGATCCGGAGACCGGCCTGGCGCGCGAGGACGCGGTCCTGGAGGGCCGCCCCTGGCAGGAGCCGGACGGCGGCTGGCAGGACCAGGCCGGCACCGGGCGCACGGACCTGCACGTCGAGGTCGACACCACCGGCCGCACCGAGGACCGGCGCAGCGACTTCGACTCCGTGTACGGCGACTGGAAGGAACTCGCTTCGCAGGTTCCGACCGCGCCGCGCCGGATGGACACCGACATCGCGGAAGCGTTGCGTCGCGCGGAACGCGACCCGGCCGGTCTGTCCGATGCGGACGCTCTCGCGTTGTTGCACGCGGACGGCGCCGAGCTGGAGGCGCTCGCCTCGCTGGCGGACGGGCTGCGCCGGGACGTCAACGGCGACGACGTCACGTTCGTGGTGACGCGGAACATCAACTTCACCAACGTCTGCTACACCGGCTGCCGGTTCTGCGCGTTCGCGCAGCGCCGCACGGACGCCGACGCCTACACGCTGTCGCTGTCGCAGGTCGGTGACCGCGTCGACCAGGCGTGGGAGGCCGGGGCGACGGAGATCTGCATGCAGGGCGGGATCCACCCGGACATGCCCGGCACGGCGTACTTCGACCTGGCGGCCGAGGTGAAGCGGCGGCAGCCGGACATCCACCTGCACTCCTACAGCCCGATGGAGGTCGTGAACGGCGCGTCCCGGACGAACATGTCCATCCGGGACTGGCTGACGCGCGCGCACGAGTCCGGTGTGGACTCCCTGCCGGGCACGGCGGCGGAGATCCTGGACGACGACGTGCGGTGGGTGCTCACCAAGGGCAAGCTGCCGACGTCGAGCTGGATCGAGGTGGTGTCCACGGCGCACGAGCTGGGCATCCCGACGACCTCGACGATGATGTACGGGCACGTCGACACGCCCGCCCACTGGGTCGGGCACATCAAGCTGATCGCCGACCTGCAGCGGCGGGCGCTGGAGAAGACCGGGCGGCGCGGGTTCACCGAGTTCGTGCTGCTGCCGTTCATCCACCAGAACGCGCCGATTTATCTGGCGGGGCTGTCCCGCCCTGGCCCGACGAAGCGCGAGAACCGGGCGGTGCACGCGCTGGCGCGGATCCTGCTGCACGGCCTGATCGACAACATCCAGTGCTCGTGGGTGAAGCTGGGCGAGGACACCTGCCGGGACGTGTTGAACGGCGGTGTGAACGACCTCGGCGGCACGCTGATGGAGGAGACGATCAGCCGCATGGCGGGCGCGGACAACGGCTCGTACAAGACGATCAGCGAGCTGGAGAAGATGGTCGCACCGATCGGACGCCCACTGGTCCAGCGCACGACGACGTACGGCCGCCCGGCGCCGGACCGCGTGGCGGCGGCATTGGCCTCCGACGGAGTCGCCCAGGCCGTCCGACGGCCGCTGTCGCTGCCGATCGTCAGCTGAGAGCCGGCGCCCGGGGCGGCGAACACGGCCGTGTTCGCCGCCCCGGGTTCGCCCCTCCACCCGCTGCGTCGAGTCCACCCTCCCGCCACCGCGTACGCCTCTCCGGAGGGCGTGTTCGCCCCTTCGCGCGGCGTGTTCGCCAGTTGGCGCCGAGTTCGCCCTCGACCGCGCATTCGGCCGCCGGAGGGCGCATTCGCCACTTAGCGCGCCCAGTTCGCCATCTGTGTCGCGAGTCCGGCTGATTCGCCCGTCCGCGCGCCTCATCGCCTTCACGGGCACCGGCGCCGACCAGCCAGTCGCCGAGTTCACCCCTCCAGCAGCCGAGTCGGCCCTCCACGCGCGGCGAGTCCCCACTCGTGTCAGAGGTTCCCACACCCGCGGTGGTTCACCCCTCCGGGCGGCGAGCCAAGCGCGGCGTCAGCCGACGTTGTCGGTGGTCACCTCGTCCAGGAAGCGCGCCACGTTGGCGAGCATCCGCTCCACCCGCTCCTCGAGCGGCGCGCGTTCCACCGGGTTGTGCACCGCCGGGCGGCGCTTGCCCCGCAGGTAGAGCCCGCAGGCCAGGTCGGCGCACACGTACGTCCCGACGGTGTTGCCCTGCTTCCCCGCCGCGCCGACCCGCCGCGCCGCGAACAACGACACGTCCGTCGCCGCGTGGATCGTGCCGCAGAAGGCGCACAGCGAGGACTTCAGGGAGCTCCGGTGCTTCGCCGCGGCCCGCAACGCGACTCCGACCACCTCGTCCCCGTAGGGCACCACGAGGTAGGCGTTCTGCGCCGCACGCGGGTCCCGCCAGCCGAGGAAGTCCACTTCGGACCAGTCGAGACCGGACAGTCCCGGCGGCAGCGCCAGCCGTTGCGCCTCCCCCTTCGAGCAGTTCACGAACGACTTGCGGATGCGGTTCTCGTCAAGGGGTTGCACGGCCGGAATGATCCGTCGCACCGCCGCGAGCGGGCAAGTCATTTAGGATCGACTGTGATGAGCACGAAAATCGCGTGGCCGGTGCCCGCCCCGGGACTTCCCGAGAACGTCCACCCCGCACTCGCCGCGATGGCCCGCGCCGCCAGCGCCGCCTACGGGGACGCCCGCCGCAGGCACACCCGCGCGGAGCTGGCCGAAAAGGTCGCCGACGGCGCGGACGGCACCCCGACCATGCGCGTGGACGAGATCGTCGAGGCCGCGATCGCCGAGGAGGCGGACCGGCACCGCGTCAACCTGCTCAGCGAAGAGGTCGGTTTCGTCGACAACGGCTCCGCGGTGACGCTCGTCGTAGATCCGGTCGACGGCTCCAACAACGCCGCCAACGGGGTGCCGCTGAGCTGCTTCGGCGGCACGGTCGCGGTCGACGGCCAGGCGACCGAGGCGCTCACCGTGTGGCTGGACACCGGCCGCGCCTGGCACGCCCGCGCCGGCGAGCCGGTCCCGTTCCGCACCACCGGCCGCACCACGCTCACCGGCGCGACGGTCAACCTGCTCCGCCCGCACAAGCGCAACGCCGAAGCCTGGATGCGCGTCGCGGACAAGGCCCAGCGCGTGCGGATCCTGTCCACCACGGTGCTGGAGTGCGCGCTGGTCGCCGAAGGCTCGGTCGACGCGTTCTGCGACCCGGGTTCGGACACCCACCGGCTGGTCGACCTCGCGACGGCGATGGTCACGGTGCCCGCGGCCGGCGGCGCGGTGATCGACGTGCGCGGCCGCCCGCTGGAGATCGACCCGGACCTGACGCGCCGCTGGTCCGGAGTCGCCGCCGCGAGCCGCGCCCTGGCCGACGACCTCGCCGCGACCGTCCTCGGCTGAGCCGGATCTGCACCCGCGGCCACCGCCGGTGAACAACCCAGGCCTCACCTGCGGCGGGGTCTGGAGCGCCGCCGCAACCCGCGCCCAGCCCCTGTGAACAACCCGGTGTTCACCCACTGCCGCGCCGGCATCGCCGCCGTAACCCCGCGCCCAGCCACCGCTGGCCCCGCG
>NZ_AFWY03000075.1:0-29373 GCF_000231075.2 Amycolatopsis sp. ATCC 39116
ACTCGAACTGGAACCGGGCGGGGACGCGGTCGCCCTGCCGATCACGGTGCGCAACAGCGGCGCCTCGGTGTCCGAACCGGTCGCCGCGACGCTGAACCTGCCGCCCGGCATCAGCGTCGTGCCTGCCGGTGGCGGTGGTGGCGGCGCCGGCGGTTACGCCGCGCAGGCCGCCGCCGGGCCGTTGCTGGTGAACTGCCCGCCGGGCGAGGGCACGGTCACCTGCACCACGCCGCGCGGGCTGCAGCCCGGTGAGACCGCGGTGCTGACGTTCCTGCTGAAGGCGGACCGGACGGCGTCCTCGGGCCAGGTGACCGGGACGGTGAACGCGGGCGCGAACATCCGCCTGTCGGTCAACGTGCCGGTGGCGGTCGCCGAGCTGCCGGACGACCTGGCCCTGGAAGCGACGGCCCTGTGGAGCGGCCAGCCCGCGTGGGGCCGGTCCGCGTGGCTGTCCGTCGACGTGGTCAACAAGGGCGAGAACACCAAGCCCGTCACGCTGTCGATCGACACCGACGCGCGGCTGATCCTGGGCAACTTCCGGGCGGCGTGCGACAGCGGCCCGACGACCACCTGCACCAGCCTGAACGCGCTCCAGCCCGGTGAGCACCTGCGGCTGTGGTTCGAGCTGGACCGGCCGAAGAAGGAGTCCCGGACCGTCACCGTCTCGGCGACGCTGGGCCGCGCCCACGCCTCGCGGACCGTCACGTTCGACTGCTGGTTGCCGCACTGCGGGGTGCCGGGGCTCGCCCCGACCAGCACGACGGTGACGCCGTCGTCGAAGCCCGCGACGACGACCGACCCGTCCACGAGCGGATCGACGACCACGACGACGTCGAGCAGCACGACGACGGTTTCGCCGACGACCCCGTCGACCACGACGACCACCTCGACGACCAAGGACCACGGGCGGCCGTGGTGGTGGTTGCCGTGGATCCCGTACCCGCCGAAATGAATGGGATGAAACCGGCTCTCGCGGCCGCCTGACGATCCCCCGTTTCGCGGACTACGTACACTGCGCAAGTGACCGTTGTGGAAAGCGTGTTGTCGCACACGCCCGAGCCACTGCGCTCGGTGTTGATCAAACATCGGGAGCTGCTCAAATTCGGGATCGTCGGCGGAACGACCTTCATCGTCGACAACGGTGTCTGGTACCTGCTGAAACTGAGCGTGCTGGAAGACAAGCCGACCACCGCGAAAGCGATCGCGATCATCGTCGCGACCATCGTGTCCTACATTCTCAATCGCGAATGGTCGTTCCGGACTCGTGGGGGACGGGAAAGGCACCACGAGGCGGCGCTGTTCTTCGTGATCAGCGGCCTGGCCGTGGCCGTGAACCTGATTCCGCTGTGGGTGTCGCGGTACGTGCTGCACCTGGAACTGCCGCACGTGAGCCGGTTCGCACAGGAGGCGGCGGACTTCGTCAGCGGGTCCATCATCGGCATGCTGCTGGCGATGGTGTTCCGCTTCTGGGGCTTCAAGCGGTGGGTCTTCCCGGACGAACTGGGGAAGCGCCGCAGGGACCTCTCCCGCGACGAGGCCGACAGCAACGCCTGACGCTGCCCGCTCTGGGTTCGGCCGCGGCCGGCCCCAGCTCAGTGGCGGCACGCGCTCCGCAGGCCAGCACTCGTTCATGCTTTCCGGCACCCGCGGGCAGCGCCACGCTTCCGCCACCGGCCCCGGGCGTAACCGCCGACAGCAACGCCTGACGCTGCCGCCCCAGGGGCTTACGGCAGACGGCTGAAGCTCGCCCCGCTCAGCGGGGCACGCGCTCCGCGGGCCAGCGCACCTCCGGCACGTCCCCCGGGTTCGGCACCCGCAGGAACAGGCTGAACACCGCCGGCCGCCGGCTGGACAGTTCCAGCCGCCCGCCGTCGGCTTCCGCCAGGGCACGAGCCAGCGCCAGCCCGACCCCCGTCGAGCCGCCGCCGGAAAAACCGCGCTCGAAGATGTGCGGCGCGAGGTCGTCCGGAATTCCCGAGCCGGTGTCGCTCACCTCGACCACCACCGTGCCCTCGGTCTCGCCCCGGCGCGCGGCCAGCGTGACCGTCCCCGCCCCGTGCCGCAGCGCGTTGTCCAGCAGCACGCCGACCACCTCGCGCAACCGCCCCGGCGTCGCCCGCGCCATCAGGCCCTCGCCGATCCGCAGGCGCAGGTTGCGGCCCTCCGCGCGCAGCAACTGCCGCCACTCCTGCGACACCTCGGGCAGCTCCGCGGCCAGCTCCAGCGCCTCCGTGTCGACCTCGCTCGCCGCGCGCGCCGCCGCCAGCAGCTCCTCCAGCGCCTCCGACAACCGGTCCGCCTGCTCCTGCGCCGCCCGTGCCTCCTCCGCCGTGTCCGGGTCGTCGGCCACCGTCAGCGACTCCAGCCGCAACTGCAACGCGGTCAACCTGCTCCGCAGCTGGTGCGACACGTCCCCGACCAGCTGCCGCTCCCGCTGCACGAGCTGCGCCAGCGCGGTCCCCGACGTGTCCAGCGCCTCGGCGACCATGTCCAGCTCACCGATCCCGTAGCGGCTGGTGTCCGGCCGGAAGTCCCCGCCGCCGAGCCGCGCCGCCCGCTCGGCCACGTGCCGCAACGGCTTGGCCAGCCGCCGGGCGGTCACGGTCGCCACCACCGTCCCGATCGTCACCGAGAACACCACCAGCAGCAGGACCGCCAGCGTGACCGTGGTCTGCCGCGACCGCAGCGGCCCGGACGGGATCGACAGCTCCAGGTGCCCCTGCCGCGCCAGCTGGACGGTCGCCGTCACCGGGTCAGCCCCCGGGTCGGCGCCCTCGGTCATCCGGTCCTGGCCCGGCACCTCGACGACCAGCTTGCCGCCCTGCGGGATGGCGACCGACACCTGCGTGAGGTCGTTCTGGTCGAGCGCGCCGTCGGCCAGCTCGGTGTCCAGCGTCGCGGCGATCTGCGCGGCGCGGCCGGCCAGGTCCTCGTTGTAGATGCTGTCGACCAGCTTCCACGCGGTCACGCCGAGCGGGATGCCCAGCGCCGCCGCGGTCACCGCGACGGCGAGCAGGATGGCGAGCAGGATCCGGCGGCGCACTAGTCTGCGTTGAACCGGAAGCCGACGCCGCGGACCGTCGCGATCCGCCGCTCACCGTCGCCGTGGTGGATCACCGACCCCTTGCCGTCGCTGGTCACCGACAGCTTCCGGCGCAGCCACGACATGTGCATGTCGAGCGTTTTCGAAGTCTTGGACTCCAGGTCGTTCCACACCTCGGCGAGGATCTCGTCGCGGCTCACCACCTGCCCGGCGTGGCTCATCAGCACCCGCAGCAGCTCGAACTCCTTGTTCGCCAGCTGCACCTCGCGGCCGTCCACGAGCACCATCCGCGCGCCGAGGTCCATGCGCACCCCACCGGCTTCCAGCACCTCCGGCGCCCGGCGGCGCAGCAGGGCGCGGATGCGGGCCAGCAGCTCGGCGAGCCGGAACGGCTTGGCCACGTAGTCGTCCGCGCCGGCGTCGAGGCCCACCACGAAGTCGACCTCGTCGGTGCGGGCGGTGAGCATCAGCACCGGCAGCTCGCTGCCGTTCGCGCGCAGTCTGCGGCACACCTCCAGACCGTCCATGCCGGGCAGCCCGAGGTCGAGCACGAGCAGGTCGACCCGCTTGGCCTGGGTGGTGTCGAGCACCGCGGGGCCGTCCCCCACCACTTCGACGTCGTAGCCCTCCCGCTCGAGCGCACGCGACAGCGGGTCCGCGATCGCCGGGTCGTCCTCGGCCAGCAACACCATGCTCACCTGGCCAACTCTACGACCGCGGCCCGTGAAAACATCGTGGCGTGGCGAGCTACACGGACGATCTCATCCTGGCGGGGAAGCTCGCGGACGCGGCGGACTCGATCACCACGGCCCGGTTCCGCGCCCGCGACCTGAAGGTCAGCAGCAAACCGGACCGCACGCCGGTCACCGACGCGGACACGGCGGTCGAGGACGCGGTGCGCGAGGTGCTCGCCGCCGAACGCCCGGACGACGCCGTGGCGGGCGAGGAACGCGGCGGCACGGACTGGGAGTCGGGCCGCGCGTGGGTGCTGGACCCGATCGACGGGACGAAGAACTTCCTGCGCGGCGGCCCGGTGTGGGCGACGTTGATCGCGCTGGTCGAGGACGGGCAGCCGGTGGTCGGCATGGTCAGCGCGCCGCTGCTGGGCCGCCGCTGGTGGGCCGCGGCGGGCGAGGGCGCGTGGATGAGCGACTCCGCGGGCGAGCGCCGGATCTCGGTGTCGGCGGTGTCCGCGCTCTCCGACGCCTACCTGTCCACGACGGACCTGGGCTCGTGGACCGAGTACCACTCGCGTGAGGCGTACCTGGGCCTCGTGGACGCCTGCTGGGAAACCCGCGCCTTCGGCGACTTCTGGCAGCACTGCCTGGTCGCCGAGGGCGCGATCGACCTGGCGGCCGAGCCGATCGTCAACCCGTGGGACGTCGCGCCGATGCAGATCCTGCTCACCGAGGCCGGCGGCCGGTTCTCCGACCTGACCGGCGCGGAGCGCTTCGACGGCGGCTCGGCGCTGTCGTCGAACGGGCACCTGCACGACGAGGCGCTCGGCTACCTGCGGCGGTAGCGCTCGCCGGTCACGTCCCAGAGGTGGTGCAGCGGGTCGTGGATGAAGTAGCGCGCGAAGGTGTCGATCGTGAAGTGCGCGCCGTCGCTGCGGGTGCCGGTCCGGTCCCACTCCGCGCCGGTCACGTCGGCGAGCGCCGTGGCCAGCCGGTCCGCCGCCGTGAGCAGCTCGTCCGCCACCACCCGCGGGTCCTGGGTGTCGTACCGGTCCTCGACCGCCGTCGCGTCCTGGTCCCAGTTCGGGAACCGCGGGGCGTCCTGCGTGCGGATCAGCCGCAGGCGCTCCAGGTAGATCCGGCACACGTCGCGCACGTGGCAGCCGTACTCCAAGGTGGACCACTTGTCCGGCGCCGGCCGCTCCCGCGCGTCCGGCCGGCCCAGCGCCTCGCGCCAGGCGCCGGCGTTCGCGCGCAGCATCGCGGGCACGTCTTCGCGCGTGAACGTCGCCGCGTCGAAACCGCATTCCGGGCACGGCGCGCGCAGCACCCAGGTCCAGTCCTTGGTGTCGGGGGTGATCATGGGTCGAGCATCACCGCGGCGCCTCGCGAGCACCAGCGCGAATTCCTTAACGGTGCCGTCAGCCCGTCTTAAGCCGGCGCAGGCAGCAACCCCACCGCACCGCGGGCGACCTGCGACCACGCCAGCCTGCCGAACAGGTAGTGGCAGGCGACCTGCTCGTTGGTGAACCGGGCCCAGTCGTAGCGGTTGCCCTGCTCGCGCCAGAACACCTCCCACACCGGGCCGCCCTCTTCGGACTCCTCGACGCGCAGCAGGCACCACGCGTTGTCGGCCTCCTTGCCGATCGAGATCACCTCGCCGGGCACCCCGATGGCCGCCAGCCACCGCACGATCGACTCGACGTTCACTGCGCAGCGCCCTCCTCGAACGTGATGTCCGCCAGATACCCCAGGGTGACCAGCTCGTCGGCCGAATAGACCGCCCGGTACCGCTCGCCGCCGCCGGGCTGCCCGAACCACGGCGCCGACACCGAGCGCCACACCGGCACGTCCCGCAGCACGCGGTACCGCCGGTAGCCGGCGTCGCGGACCGGCGGCGGCAGCGACCGCCGCGCGAACGGGGTGCCGTCCGGGGCGAACACCCGGCCGCGCGGATCACCGAACCGGTCCAGCACCGCGCCCTCGGCCAGCACTTCCGGCTCGCCCTCCGCGGTGCCGCCCTCGGGGTACAGCTCGCCCGGCGGCCACGCGTACTCCGGCACCTCGCGGCGCTTCCCGGCGAGGAACCGGCGGTCCCAGTCGCGTTCGTGCAGACCGCCCAGCGGGTCGTACCCGGCGAGCACCTCGGCCGGGGGCGTCCCGGCGGGCGAGGGGCGGCGGCCGTACCCGGCCTGGACCTTCGCCAGCGCGTCGTCGGTGCGGATCAGGTCCGAGCGCGGGTGGTCGTGCGGCGGGAACCGCAGTCCCGGCGCGTAGTCGACCTCGCACGGCGGCGCCGGCAGCTGCCGCGCCGGCTTGTCGGTGGCGACGGGCAGGTGGCCGATCGGGAACATGTGGACCCGGAACAACGCGACGATCGTTTCCCGCTCCTGCCGCGGCGCGCCCATCGGCTCCGGCGCGCGCGAGGCGGGTTCGGGATACGGCTGGTACGGCTGGCGCGGTCCCGGCGCGACCGGCGGCTGCGGCCCGACCGGTGCTTGCGGCGCGACCGGCGGCTGCGGCGCGACTGGTGCCTGCGGCGCGAAGGGGGCCGCGTACCCGGCCGCGGGAGCCGCCGGCGCGTACCCGGCAGCTGGAGCGGGCGCGCCCGGCAGTCCCGGCATCCCCGGCATTCCCATCGGCGGCACGGCGTTCTCGGAGAACCCCGCGGCGACGGTCGCGTTCGGCAGCCCGGTCGACGGCGTCGGCACCTCGTCGAAGCCGCCGGAGTCGAGCAGCCCCTCGTACTGCGGCAGCGACGGCGGGGTCGGTGGGTCCGGCAGCTGGATCGGGCCGGTGTCGGTGTCGGCGAAGGCCGGTTCGGGGACCACGGGCGGCACCACCGGCGGCGTCAGCACGGCCGAGGCCACCGCCGACGGCACAGCCGGCGCGGACGGCGCGGCCGGCGGCGCGCTGCCGAGCACCGCGGGGGACGGCGTGACGACCGGCGCCACCAGTTCCGGCGCCAGCCCGGTGACCACCCCGAGCAGGGCGCCCTGGCCGTCCGGCGTGCGGGCGCCCGGGTTCGGCTCGACGAGCGGGGTGACCAGCGAGCCGACCGGCGCCGGACCGAGGGTCGCGGCGAGGCCGTGCGTCACGACCGCCAGGTTCGCCGCGGTGCCACGCAGGATCGGTTCGACGCCGAGGATCGCGGTCGGGTGGCCGTTCTCCGCGGCGGCGAGGCTCGCGTCCCGGTTCTTCGCGGCCTCGACGAGCTGCCGCACCAGTTCGACCTTCGCGGCGCCGACCTGCTCGGCCGCGTTGTCCAACCGGTCGGCGGCTTCGGCGGCGCCACGGGCGGCGGCGGTGAGGTGCCCGTTCTCCGGGTCGACGAACGCCGACCACGCCCGCCCGGCCGCCTCGCCGGCGTCCCGGGACAGCGCGGCGACCGCGGTGCCCGCCTGCTGGTCGGCCTCCGCGGCGAGCGCGGTCAGTTCGCGGTGCGCGTCCCGCCAGGCGGACGCCTGCTCGCGCAACCTGTCCTCGTCCGCGTCCGGCCAGGACAGCCCGGTTTCCGCGGCGAGATCGGCGAGTTCCCGCGGCAGCTCGATGCCCATGCGCTACCCCTGTGCCGTGTCGGTGATCGCCTGCTGCGCGTCCTCTTCGGACCCGCGGTAGCGCCCGGCGGCCTCGCCGACGGTCTGCCCGAACGCCGTCAGCCGCCCGGACAGGCTCCGCAGCCCGGCCAGCGTCTCCTCGGCGGACGGCACGTGCGACGCCGCGATCGCCTGCCCGACCGGGCCGTCGCCCCACGCCCCGTCCGCGCCGGCGAGGGCGCGCTCCAGCCGCTCCGCGACCGCCGCCGCGCGCTCCGCGAGGTTGCCGAAGTCGCCGGAGGAAACCGCGAGCCGGTCGGCGTCGGCCTCGAACCCGCCGCTCATCGCGTCATCCAGCGGTGGTCCTCGAGGCTCTCCTCGTCCGGGGCGAGACGGGGCTTCGCGGGCGCGATCTCGGTCGCGTCGAGGTCGCCGGTGCCGAGCAGCAGCGCCTGCGGATCGGTGCCCGCGGGCAAGACCGGCGCCAGCACCTCACCGGCCCGCGCGAGCGCCCGCACGGTCGCTTCGGCGGTGACGCGCACGATCTGCTGCGCCAGCTCGTTCGGCCGGTACCGCCAGTACGCGCCGTCCGCGACGGTCAGGGAAGTCAGGGTGCCGCGCGGGCCGACGGTCGCCGTGATCAGCCCGTCGGCGTCGGTGGCCGAAGCGGTGACTGCCGCGAGATCGCGCTGCGCCGACGCGAGGTTCTCCCGGCTGCGGCGGTAGTCGGCGAGCAGTTCCTCCACCTGCGCCCGATGCTCGGTCACGGCACCCCTCCTCGCGAGTACAGCAGTCGGCTCGGACTCGGACGCGCGGCCGCGCGCTCCGGTTCCCCCTCGGCATCAGGTTGCCTCATCGAGCCGAAATACGCATGAGTGCCCGAACCGTGTCACGTCGTGCGGTCAATTCGAAACCAGCCGCGGCGAACATCTCGACGGTGCCGTGGTAGAGCTCGCCCGCGGGCCGCTTTTTCCTGGCGTCCACCGGATATCCCTCGACCACGCGGGCGCCGCGGTCGAACGCGTGCCAGGTCGCGGCGCGCAGCATCGCCGCCGCGATGCCCCGCCCGCGGGCGCGGCGGTGCACGTAGAAACACGTCACCGACCACACGTCCGTGGGATCGTCGTCCGGCAGCGCGGCGACCCGGGAGGTGGCCAGGCGCGGGTTGTCCAGCCGGGGCGAGACCGCGACCCAGGCGACCGGCTCGTCGTCGAGGATCCCCAGCAGCCCCAACGGTTTCCCGGCGCGCACCTCATCGCGCACGTGCGCCTTGTGCCCCTCGGGACCGGTCTCGCGGAACTGCCTGCTGGTCATCCGGAACCAGGCGCACCAGCAGCCGCCCTGCAGCCCGCCCGGGCCGAGCAGCCGCTCGAACAGCGGCCAGTCACCCGCGGTCAGCTCCGTGATCCGCAGGTCGCTGGATCGGGTGAGATCACCGGACGCCGCGGCCACGGGGTTGCGGTCCCTGCTCGCCGGGGAAGTCGTCGTACGGGTTGTCGTTGACCTGCCGGTAGATCATCGTGTGCACCCGTTCGACGCGCGGGATGTCCTCGAACCGCAGCGGCTCGTCCGAAGCGGACTCGATCACCAGCGTCCCGCAGCCGAAGAGGCGGTCCACGATGCCGTGCTCGAACTGCACGCTGCTGATCCGGCCCAGCGGGATGTCGATGCCGGTGCGCTTGATCACGCCCTCGCGGACGATGAGGCGGTCGGTCGTGACGATGAAGTGGGTGGTGCGCCAGCGGACCAGCGGCACCAGGAAGAACCAGACGATCAGCACCACCGCGACCACGGCGATCGCGATGCGGGCCACGTCGTTCCACGGCGCGGGCGCGTCGCCGGCGAGCGTGACGAGCCAGATGCCCAGCCCCAGCGTCACGAGAAAACCGATCACCGGCCAGATCAGCATCTTCGCGTGCGGATGGCTGTGCACTATGACCTGCTCGTTCTCGCTGAGCAGATCGTCGGGGTAGGCCACTGCGAACTCCTCTCGCGACCGCTTCACCGTACCGGGCGCAGGTGCACGACGTCTCCGGCGAACACGGTGTGCCGCTTGCCGTCCTGGGCACGCACTTCCAGCTGGCCGGCGCCGTCGACGTCCTCGGCAGTGCCGAGGATCGTGTGGTCGCCCGGCAGCAGCACGCGCACCTCCTGACCGAGGGTCTCGCAGCGGGCCCGGTAGTCGTCCAGCAGGCCGGCCTTCGCGAGGTCGCCGCCCGCCGCGCGCCAGCGGTCCTCCCGGTCGGCGAGCGCGGCCAGCAGCAACGTGGCGATGTCGGTGCGGTCGGTGGTGCGGGCGCCCTGCTCGGCCAGCGACGTCGGCAGCAGCCCGCCCGCGCCCGGCTCGACACCCGGGCCCAGCGGGCGGACGTTCAGCCCGATGCCGAGCACCACGCCCAGCTCGTCCCCGGCGACGGCCTCGGACAGGATGCCCGCGCACTTGCCGCGGTCCGGGCCGGCGAGCACGTCGTTGGGCCACTTGAGAACGGCGTCGACACCCAGTTCGCCGGTCAGGTCGGTCACCGCGAGCCCGGCCGCGATCGCCAGCGAGCCCAGCGCGCTGAACGGGACCTCCACCGGGCGGAGCAGCACGCTGAGATAGATGCCACTGCCCTTGGGGGACGCCCACACCCGCGCGCGCCTGCCGACGCCGGAGGTCTGCTCCTCGGCGATCAGCACGGTCCGGTCCGCCGCGCCCTCGACGCTCGCTCGCCGCAGGTCGGCGTTGGTGGAGCCGGTGCTGGGGACGACGTCCAGCGCCGCGTACGGACCCTGCGGGGCGAGCAGTTCGGCGCGCAGCCGCCCGGCGTTGATCGCGTTCATGTGGGAAGCCTATTCGCCCTCCGTCACGCACGAGGGGGTCCGGTCGTTGGATCACTGTGTCCGGAGCGGCCGTTGTCTTTTAGTGTTGGCGAGGTGACCATGCGTTTCCGATCCTGGGGGCGGGCCGCCGCCGGGCGTGCCCTGATCGCGCTGATCCTCGTCGCCGCCGTGGGCACCTGCGGGTGGCTGCTGGTCGAGCCGCCGGGCGAACAGGTGCGGGCCGCCGCCGACGTGGTGCCGCCCGAGCCGCCGCCGGGCAACGCGGCGCTCGCGTCCGCGCCGACCGTGCTCGAGCCGAACGCCCCGGTGCAGGCGCAGGCGCCCCAGGAGCAGGGCCGCAGCGAGCTGGAGAAGTGGGCGGCCGGGCTGAGCGGTCCGCTGGACATCCCGGAGCGCGCGCTGATCGGGTACGCGACGGGCGAGCTGACGTTGCGCGAGGAGGACCCGGGCTGCCACCTGTCGTGGGTGACGCTCGCCGGGATCGGCAAGGCCAGCACGGACCACGGCCGGTTCGGCGGCGGGTCGCTGGGCGCGGACGGGACGCCGGCGAAGGCGCTGGGCGCGGTGCCGCTGACCGGCGCCGCCGGTGAGGCCGCGACGGAGCCGCGCAGCGGGCCGATGCAGCTCACCCAGGCCGAGTGGCAGCGGGCCGGCGCGCGGGGCGACATCCAGGACATCGACGACGCGTCCGTGGCCGCGGGCCGCACGCTGTGCGCCGGGAACACCGACCTGCAGGCCGGGCAGGGCTGGTGGAAGGCGATCGAGCACTACCGCGACTCGGACCTGTTCCGCCAGCAGGCGCTCGGCAACGCCCAGCTGTACGCGCAGCTTTCGCTGGATCCGGCGTCGGCGTCCGCACCGTCGGTGCGGGCCACCCGGTTCGCCCTCGACCAGCTCGGCCTGCCGTACGTGTGGGGCGGCAACGGCCCGGACGCGGGCGCGGCCGGGTTCGACTGCTCCGGGCTGACGAAGGCCGCCTACGACGCGGCGGGTGTGAACCTGCTGCGCACCGCGGACATGCAGTTCCGGTCCACCCCGGCGGTCACCGAGCCGAAGATGGGCGACCTGGTGTTCTACGGCAACCCGGCGACGCGCATCCACCACGTGGGTCTCTACCTGGGCAACGGCCTGATGATCAACGCGCCGACGCAGGGCATGGCCATCCAGATCGCGACGTACCGCACGCGGACGGACGACTACGCGGGAGCGAGCCGCCCGGCCGCCTGACGCAGTCACCTCCTGGGCCGGCGGTTGTCGAGCTTCTCGGCCCGCAGGTAGCCGCCCGTTCCTCCGCCACGTCATCGACGACCTGATCCACTCGGCTCAGCGCTGCCACGAGATCCTCCGGCCAGCGGTCCGGAACATCACCACCGGTGGGTCTCCCAGTGCACGACTGCACCACCTCGTGAAGGAATTCGGCCGCAGGCGTGGAATTGTCGTACTCCCCGGGCAGGATGGCCGACATGACCGAGACCGGCTCCACCCCGACCACTTCCATCCGCTCGCGGCTCGACCGCGAAGGCCTGCCCCGCAACGGCCGCGCGCATCGCCGGCCGCCCGGCACGATCGCGAGGCGTGAACCGCTTCGAGCCGAAGCCACGCTGCGCCGGCCCGAGCAGCCACCGCGCACGTCTTCCGCCCGGACCGCGACGCGACCGGGCAGCCGTCACGAGCACGCGAGGCTGTGGGCACCTCAACTCAACCGTTGCCGTGGCGGGCCAGCTCGTCCAGGTACCGGCTGACCGGGCCGAGCGTGAGCAGTCCGCTGCCCGCGCCGGCCAGTTCGCCCGCCGCGGGCAGCAGTTCGGCGTGCAGGCGGGCCATCGCCGGCCGGTCGCCGCGGCGGATCGCGACCAGGGCGTGCAGGCACGTGCGGGCTTCGAAGAGCAGGTCGCGCGGAGAGGGCGGGATCTCCGACCCGTCGTCGGACACCACGGGACGGCACCACGGCTCGTAGGCGCCGAAGTCGAGGTCGTGCCCGGGGTCGGCGCCGCGCTGGAGGCGGTCGCACAGCAGGGCGAAGCCGAGGATCCCACTGTCCACACCGGACATCCCGGTGCCTGCCAGCCGGGCCGCCGCCGCGCGGTACGCCGCTTCGGCGGGTTGCCCGGCCGCGGACGTCCGCATCGCGCGGTACCACTGCGTGAACACGCCGACGAGCGGGATCTCGTGCTTCTCGCCGAGCTCGTCGGCCGCCTCCGCGTGGCGGTCGGCGGTGGCGAAGTCGGCGAGGGCCGAGGCGGCTTGCACCAGGACGAGGTGGCCGAGCACCTCGAACGTCACCAGCTCGTGGCGCCGGGCCAGCTCGACCAGCTCGCGCCCGATGCGGGCCCGCTCCGGTGCGAGCCCGGCGCGCTCGAAGGACTGCATGAACCGGGCGTTCAACGCGAACGCGAGCAGGGCGGGATCGTCGAGGCGCCGGGCCAGCGCCTCGGCTTCCCGCGCGGCCCGCGGTCCCCGGTCGCCCGCGGTGTTGCGCAGTTCGAGGGCGAGCGTGGCGAGCAGACGTGCGCGAACCGCGTCTTCGCCCGGTGGCAACGCGTCCAGGGTCCGCTCGGTCGCGTCGGCGATCCGCCGGGCGAGCGCGGGATCGTCGGCGGCGGTCCAGATCGCGGGCACGTCGAAGGCGACGAGCACGCGTGCGGTCAGCGCGGGGTCGCCGACCTGCTCGGCCAGGGTGAGCGCCTCGGCCCGGTGCTCGCGCGCCCGATCGAGCTCACCGGCGACGGCCAGCGCCCGCACGAGGCCCATGATCAGCTCGAGCCGCTCCGGCACGCCGGCGCCGGAGCCCACACCCCGATCCGCGCCCGCAGCCGCACCACCATCCCCACCGGCAGCACCTGCGCCGCCAGCCACACCGCCATCCCCACCAGCAGCCGCACCACCACCGCCAGCAGCGGCAGCACTCCCGCCGGCCACGCCACGATCCGGCTCGGCGGGCGCGCGGCGGTCGGCGTGGTCGAGCGCGGCCTGCCACAGCCGCGCGGCCTCGTGCGGGGCGAAGCGGCGCTCGGCGTCCTCGGCCGCGGCGCGCGCGTACCGCACCGCGGCGGGGGCCTCGGCGAGCAGGAAGTGGTGCGCCAGCGCGGCGACGTCCCCGGGCCGCAGGCGTTCGATCGCCTCGCCGATCCGCGCGTGCAGCCGGGCCCGGCGCGAGCGGGACAGGTCCTGGTAGAGCGTGTCGCGGACGAGGGCGTGCGCGAACCGGAACCGGCCCGGGCCGTGTTCGACGAGGAAACCGCGCTCGGCGGCGAGTTCGAGCGCGTCGAGGGCGTCGCCGGGCAGCAGGTCCAGGTCGACCTCGGTGCCGATCACCGCGGCCTGCCGAAGCACGGACTGGACGTCGCCGGGCAGCTGAGCGACGCGGTACCGGACCACGTCCCGCACGCCCGGCGGCACCGCCGAGAGCGCACCCTCGGTGTCGAGCACGCGTGCCAGTTCGCGCACGAAGAACGGGTTGCCGCCGCTGCGCTGGTGGATCGTCCGGGCGGTGCCGGTGTCGACGTCCTGGCCGGTGGTGGCCCGCACGAGCGCAGGCACCGCGTCCGCGGGCAGGCCGCCGAGGTAGATCCGCACCGGCTCGGCCCGCGCGATCCGGCCGAGGAAACCGGCGAGCCCGGGGGTGACGTCGGTGCTGCGGTAGGTGGCGACGATCAGCACCGGCCCCGGCAGCGGGTCGGTGACCAGCGCGGACAGCAGCGCCAGGGTCTCCTCGCCGGCCCAGTGCAGGTCGTCGAGGACCAGCAGCAGCTTGCCCCGCCGGGCGAGCTGTTCGCGCACGGCGCGGTGCCACTGGAAGCGGTTCGGCTCGGCCGGGGGCGCGATGCCGAGCGCGTCGAGGATCCGGGTCCACGGCCAGGCGGCGGGCACGCCTTCGTGCTCGGGGTTGACGCCCCACGCGGTGGACCAGCCCCGCGCTGCCATCTCAGCGGTGAACGCTTCGGCCAGCGCGGTCTTGCCAGCGCCCGCCTCCCCGGAGATGAGGACAAGGGGCGCCCGCCCGGCGGCCTCGACGAGCCGTGCCAGCTCGTCATCCCGCCCGACGAGCGGTTCCCCCAGCGCAGCGCCCCGCCCACCCGGTAGGCCCGCCGCCTCACCCTCCGACTCATCGCCCCGCCCGACCGAGCCCGGCGCCCGCCCACCCGACTCAGCCATCGCACCACGCAGCTCGGGCGCCTGCGCGAGGATGTCCGCCTCCAGCTCGCGCAAGTCCGGCCCTGGGTCGACGCCCAGTTCGTCGGCCAGCGCCTGCCGTGCCCGGCGCAGCGCGGCGAGCGCGTCGCCCTGACGGCCGGCCCGGTAAAGCGCTAGCGCGAGCAGCCGCCACCCGTTCTCCCGCAACGGATGCGCGCCGGTGTGGGCCTCCAGGTCCGGCACGGCTTCCGCGGCACGCCCGAGGCCCAGCAACGCGTCCGCCCGGCGCTCCACCGCGAGCAGGCGCAGCTCGTCCAAGCGGGCGATCTCCGCACGCGCCCAGGCCTGATCGGCGAACTCGGCGTAGGCCGGGCCGCGCCACAGCCCCAGTGCCTCGTCCACAAGGGACAGTGCTTCGGCCGGCGCGAGACCGGCGGACTTGGTGACCGCGTCCTCGAAACGCCACGCGTCGACCTCCTCGGCGCGCAGCGCGTAGCCGCCGCCGGTGGTCACGAGCAACTGCGCGGGGGTGCGCGGCGGCCGGTCGGGTTCCAGCGCGCGACGCAACGCCGCGACGAAGGTCTGGATGGCACCGACCGCGCCGTCGGGCGGGTCGGCCCACAGGTCGTCGACGAGGCGGTCGACCGGCACCACCCGGCCGCGCGCGATCAGCAGGCGCGCGAGAACGGCCCGGTGCCGCGGTCCCTTGAGGTCGAGCGGACCGCGCCCGGCCTCGGCGATCAGCGGGCCGAGCACCGCGAACCGCACGGACGAGCCCATCACCACGCACTGTAGCCGCTGAGCGCGTGCTGATCCGTTGCTGACCGGGCCGGCGCACGCTCGGTGCCATGCAGATCACCGGATTCGACTACCAGCGGGTTCCCGTCGCCGAGGGCGTTTCACTCAACGTGGCCATCGGCGGTTCCGGCAGCCCGGTCGTGCTGTTGCACGGCTTCCCGCAGACCCACCTGATGTGGCGGCACGTGGCCGCCGACCTCGTCGCCGACCACACCGTGATCGTGCCGGACCTGCGTGGCTACGGCCACAGCGACAAGCCCGCGGACACCGGCGAGACGTACTCCAAGCGCACGATGGCCGCCGACGTCGTGGCGGTGGCCCGCGCGTTCGGGCACTCGCGGTTCGCGCTGGCCGGGCACGACCGCGGCGCGCTGGTCGCGATCCGCGCCGGACTGGACCACCCGGACACCGTCACGCACCTGGCATCGCTGGACGTGCTGCCGACGCTGGACATGTGGGACGTGATGCACGGCGCGAGCGCGGCGGTCGGGTTCCACCTGTACCTGATGGCGCAGCCGCCCGGGCTGGCGGAGAAGATGATCGCCGCCGTGCCGGACGACTTCTTCGGCTACTTCCTGGACGCGTGGACGCAGAACCCGGACGCGATCCCGGCGGACGTGCGGGCCGAGTACCTGCGCGCCTCGCGTGAGGCGGTGACGTCGATCGTCGCCGACTACCGGGCGACCGCCGGGATCGACATCACGCACGACACCGCCGACCGCGAAGCCGGCCGCCACCTGACGATGCCGGTGACCGTGCTGCAGCAGGACTGGGGCGCCGCGCTCGGCTACGACGCCGCGGCAGTGTGGCGGCGGTGGGCCCCGGACCTCGACCACCGGACGGTGACCTCAGGCCACTTCATGGCGGAAGAAGGCCCGGCCGAGGTGATCAAGGCGCTGCGAGACCTCCTGGCGCGATGACGGCGAGCAGCGGACGGCGGATGACCGACTAGCCCCGTCCGCTGCTCACCAGCCCGTGCTCCGCAACGCGCTCCCGGCTCAGGGCTGTCACCACAGCGCCGAGCAAGGCCAACGCGCCCGTGATCGCGGCCGCGTAGTTCACCCCGGCCGCACCGGGCGCCACCGCCAGCACGACCGCGACCAGGGCGATCCCCAGCGCGGAACCGACGTAGCGGGCCGTGTTGTTGGCCCCGGTGCCCATCGCGGCTCGGTCGGGCGGCACGGTTCGCACCGAGAGCCCCGCCAGCGCCGCGTTCGACAGGCCTGTGCCGACTCCCGCCACGGCCAGCCCGGGCGCGAAGTGCCACCACGACGAGTGCGCCGTCAACCCGAGCGTGGCCAGCTCCCCCGCCGCGCACAGGCCGAGCCCCAGCGCGGCCTGGCGCCGGTCGCCCAGCCATCCCGTCACCCGCCGGGCCTGGGCGGCCACCACGAACGACACACCCGACCAGATCGACACCACCGCCGCCGCGGCGAGCGGGGTCAGCCCGAGCAGCCGGTGCAACAGGCTGGGCAGGAACGTCATGTACGACACGACCGCGATCCCGCTGGTCAGCGCCCCCGTCGTGGCCGCGCGGAACGCCGGGGCGCGCAGCAGCCGCAGGTCGATCATCGGCTCCGCGACCCGCAACTCGACCACGACGAACACCCCCAGCAGGACCACCGCCGGCGCCGCCCAGACGACCACACCCGCGTCCCACCCCGCGCGGGCCTCGGTCAGGGCCGCGACCAGCAGCGCGATCCCCGGCCCGAGCGTCAGCAGGCCCGCGAAGTCCGTCGGCCGCGGGATCCCCCGGGACTCCGGCAACCGCGCGCCCGCGGCCGCCACCGCCGCGCCGAGCAGCGCGATCAGCCAGTACACCGACCGCCAGCCCGCCGGCGCGGTCAGCAGCGCGGCCATCACCGGCCCGACCGTGATCCCGCCGCCGAGCATCGCGCCCCACAGCCCCGTCGCCCGCACGCGCGCCGCCCCGGCCGGGTGGGCGTGCGCGATGAGCCCCAGGCTGGACACCAGCAGCGCCGCCCCGGCCACGCCCTGCACGATCCGCCCCAGGACGAACGCCCAGGTCGCCGACGCCAGCGCGCACAGCACGCTGCCGGCCGCGAGCCCCGCTCCGCCCAGCACGAACACCCGCCTGCGGCCGAACGTGTCCGCGAGACTTCCCGCGATCAGCAGCGCCGCGGCCAGGCCGAGGCTGATGCTCCCGAGGATCCACGTCTGCCCGGCGGGCCCCGCCCCGAGCGCGTCCGCGATCTCGCCGAGCGTGGCGAGCGGCGCGGTGAAGTTCACCAGCACCAGGAACGCCGCGGCGCACGCGATCACCAGCGTTGCCATCACCCCTCCAGTTCAGTCAACGAACTAAGAGGGACACTAGCAGCAGTAGTTCAATAACTGAACCAGTCGCTATGCTGGATCCGTGGCACTCGGCAAGGACTACGCGACCCAGGACTGCTCACTGGCGCGGGCGCTGGAGGTCGTCGGCGAGCGGTGGACGCTGCTCGTCCTGCGGGACTTCTTCTACGGCGTCCGCCGGTTCGGCGACCTGTGCGCGCACCTGGACATCCCGCGCGCCGTCCTCACCGACCGACTGAAGTCCCTGGTCGCCGCGGGCCTGCTCGAACGGCGGCCGCGGCCGTCCGGCCACGAGTACGTCCTCACCGCGCGCGGCATCGCCCTGTGGCCCGCGGTGTTCGCGTTGGCGCAGTGGGGCGAGCACGAGTTCGGGCCGCCCGCCGGGCCGCGGCGCGTCTTCAGCCACGCGGACTGCGGCACGGCCGTCACGGAATCCGGGCTCTGCCCGCGCTGCCGGACCGTCCCCGCGCCGGCGGACCTGGTGGTGAGCCTCGGCCCCGGTGCGAAGCGCGACCACCGGGACGATCCGGTGAGCGTCGCGCTGCGGGAGCCGCACCGGCTGCTGACCCCGCTGACCTGATCCGCTCTGCGCGAAATCCCTGGCCTGCCGCGGACGGGCTCGGGCAGAGTCGATCACATGCGGTTGCTGGTGCTGGGTGGGACGTCGTTCCTCTCGAAAACCGTTGCGGCGGAAGCGGTCCGGCGCGGTCACGACGTCGTGTGCGCGGCGCGTGGCGTGTCGGGGAGCGTGCCGGACGGCGCGCGGCACGTGCGTGTCGACCGGGACGAGCCGGGCTCGATCGACGTACTGGCGGGTGAGCGGTTCGACGCGGTGGTCGACATCGCGTACACCGGGCTGCGCTGGGTCCGCGACGCGTTGCGCGCCATCACCACCCGGCACTGGACGTACGTCTCCACGATCAACACTTACGCGGACACCGCGACGCTCGGCCAGACCGCGGAATCCCCGCAGCACGAACCGATCGAACACGACCGGATCGACCTGGCCGAGATGACGCCGGAGGTCTACGGCGGCGTGCAGGTCGCCTGCGAGCACGCGGCCCGCGACGCCCTCGGCGACCGGCTGTTCATCGTGCGGCCGGGGCAGATCACCGGCCCGGGTGACTACATGGACCGCTTCGGCTACTGGCCGGCTCGCTTCAGCCGCGGCGGCCGCGTGGCGGTGCCCGACACCCCGAAGCAGCCGTTCCAGCACGTCGACGTCCGCGACCTCGCGGCGTGGATCGTGACGGCAGGCGAGCAGCGCCTCAGCGGCGCCTTCGACGCGGTCAGCCCGGTCGTTCCGCTGGGCCCGGTGCTGGAGGAGATCGCCGACCTCGTCGCTCCGCCCGGCACCGAACTGGTCCCGGTCGCCGAGGAAACCCTGACCGCGGCGGGCGTCCAGCCGTGGTTCGGCCCGAAGTCCCTGCCGCTGTGGCTGCCGGAGAGCCACCACGGCCTCGCCGCACACGACGCGTCGGCGGCGCACGCGGCCGGGCTGGAGATCCGCCCGCTCGCCGACACCGTGCACGCGGCCCTCGACGAGGAGCGCGCCCGTGGCCTGGACCGCCCGCGCAAGGCCGGGCTCACCCCGGAAGAGGAGGCCGCGCTAATCGGCGATTGACTGGTACACCGAGGTCCAGAAGTCCAGGTACAGGTTGTTGTACTGCGGGAACCCGGCCTTCTGCGTGAGCAGGATCCCGACCAGGTCCTCCTTCGGGTCGGAGAACCACGACGTGCCGAGCCCGCCGTCCCAGCCGAACCGGCCGGGCACCGAGGCGATGTCGTCGCGCGCCGTGGTCATCGACAGGCCGAGGCCCCAGCCACGCGTGTCGAAGTAGCCTGGGTAAAAGCCGGACACCGCCTTCTCCCCCGGCGTCAGCTGGTCGGTCACCATGGCCTCCACCGTGGGCCGCGCCAGCACCCGCCCGCTGCCGGACCGTCCGAAGTGGAGCATCATCCGGCCGAAGCGCAGCAGGTCGTCCACTGTGGACACCAGGCCGCCGGCGGCGGACGGGAACCGGGGCGGGCGGGACCACTCGCCTTCCGGCGGGTCGTAGACCGTCAGGTCACCCCCGTACGCGGTGACCAGCCGGTCCGCGTCCGCGGTGAACCGCGTGTCGTCCATCCCCAGCGGGTCCAGCACGGTCTCGCGCAGCACCTCCTCCAGCGAACCGCCCACTCGCGCCAGCAGCACGCCCAGCACGTCCGAACCCGTGTTGTAGAGCCAGCGGCCGCCGGGCGGGCACATCAGCGGCAGCGAGCCGAGGCGCCGCATCCACTCGTCCGGCTCCGGCATCTCCGACGGCCTCGGCGGGCCCATTCCGATGCCGGCTTCGTGCGCCGCCCGCACGATGGGCGGCTCCTCCGGCAGGTACAGCTGGCCGAACCCCATCCGGAACGTCAGCAGGTCCCGCAGCGTGATGGCCCGCTCGGCGGGGACCGTCTCGTCGAGCGGCCCGTCGATCCGGGCGAGCACCCGCCTGTCCGCCAGCTCCGGCAGCAGCTCGTCCAGCGGCTCGCCGAGCCGGAGCCGGCACTGCTCGACGAGCGCCATCGCGGCCGCCGCGGCGATGGGTTTGGTCATCGAGCTGATGCGGAACAGGCTGTCCCGGCTCAACGCGGGCCCGCCGAACGCGACCGAGCCGAGCACGTCCACGTGCACTTCCCCGTGGCGTTCGACGAGCGTGATCACCCCGGGGACCTCGCCGCGTTCGACGTAACCGGCCATCACGTCGTGGAGCCGCCCCAGCCGGGCTTTCGACAAGCCGCCTGTGCTCATCGTCCGATTCAAGCCGAGCAGTGAGCCGCTGTGAAGACTTCGGCGCCTGCCCGCCGCACCGTGCGCAGCACGGCGCCGGCCGAGCCCGCCCCCTCGGGCATCAGGATGATCCGGCCAGCGCCGAGCAGCTCCTCCCGCTCACGCAACTGCCGCGCGCACTCGTCCGGGTCACCGGCGATCACGTTGCGCACGAGCTGCCGGGCCATCGCATCAGCGCGGTCGGCCGTCATCTCCGGCTGCTCGACCAGCCACCGCGCGCCCGGCGCGCCGCGCAGCAGCATCGCCCGCAGCCCGTCGACCAGCGATTCCCGCGCCGCGTCGGTGGTGTCGGCGATCGCGAAGTAGCTCGAATCGACGTTGTCGGCGGGGTCGATCCGGTGCCCGTGCCCGGCCGCCGCCTCGATCTGCGCGTCGACCATCGCGCGCTTGTCGGCGAGGCTCACGAACGGTCCGAGGATGATCGGCAACCCGAACCGCCCGGCCAGCCGCGCGGTCGGCACCGAGGCCGCGGACAACGCGAGCGGCGACCGCCCCGGCACGTCCGGCACGACCCGGAAGTCGCCGAACTCGCCGGTGCGCAACGCCTCCGACAACTGCGCGAGCCGGCCCGAGATGTCGCGGTACCCGGCGAGCCCGTCGCCGAAGACCTCCAGATCCGCGCGGGGCTGGCCGCGCCCGACGCCGAGCGTGAACCGCCCGTCGCCGACGTGGTGCAGCAGCGCGGCCTGCTCGGCCAGCGCGACCGGGTGGTGGTTGGGCAGCACCGCGACCGCGGTGCCGACGCCGAGGCCGGTGCGCCCGAGCAGGAACGCCGCCATCGCCACCGCCGACGGGGTGTGCACGGCGCTGGTGAAGTGGTGCTCGGTGGTCCAGATCTCGTCCCACCCGGCGAGCTCCGCTTCCGCCGCGTAGCTGAGCGCCCAGCCGAACACTTCCGTCGAGGAAGCGCCGCTGCCGAAGGAATCCGTGAACAGCATCAGCCCGTGCTTCACCGGACCACCGCCGTCCGCGCGTGGGCCAGCAGTTCGTCGACCGACCACTGGTCGTAGGCGTGCTCGCCGTACTTCCGCGCCACCACGCGGCCGCCCTGGTCGATGAGGAAGTCCGCGGGCAGCCCGAGCCGCCCGCCCTCCTGCCGGACCGCGGGCGGCCGGAATCTGCCGAGCAGCGTCAGGGCGGAGCCGCGCAGGATCGCGCCCCACGTCCGCGGGTGCAGCAGGGCGCGGCGGCCGGACTCGACGCCGAACTCGCGGTAGTACCGCTTGTCCGGGTCGGCGATGACGGCGAACGGGAGGTCGTAGTCGCGCAGTTCGTCGGCGGGCGAGTGGAAGAAGACCACCTCGCGGATGCCTGCGGCTTCGATCTCGTCGTGCCGCTGCACGACCGAGCGGAGGTGGAGGTTGCAGATCGGGCAGCCGGCGAAGCGCCGGAACTGCAGGTGGACCAGGCGTTCCGGGTCGGGAACGCGGACGCGCTCGCCGCCGACCGCGTCCAGTTCGAACTCGCGCAAGGTGGATCCCTCCGTAGGCGTGTGGTGTACGCCTACGAACGTATGCGCGTATGCTGTACGCTGTCAAACGCCATGCCACGACCCCGCTCGCTGACCACCACGCAGATCGCCACCGCGGCACTGGCCGTCCTCGACCGCGACGGGCTCGACGCGTTGTCGATGCGCACGGTCGCCAAGGAACTCGGCATGGGCACGATGTCGCTCTACCGCTACGTGTCCGACCGCGACGAGCTCGAAGGCCTGCTGGTCGACCTGGTGTTGCAGGCGATCGACGTGGCGGTGCCGCGCGGTTCGGCCGGCGAGCGGTTGAGCGTGCTGGCCGACCGGGTCCGGATCGCGGTTTCACGGCACCCGGCGGTGGTGCCGTTGCTGCTGATGCACCGTCACCGCGTGCCGAGTTCGATCCGCTGGGGCGAGACGATGCTGACCGTCCTGACCGACGCGGGCCTCACCGGCAAACGGCGGGCGATCGCGTTCCGGACGATCCTGGGTTACGTGTTCGGCGCGTTGCAGGTGGAACACTTCGGGGCGCTGTCGGGCGCGGGCACGGCCGCGCTGGCCGACCTGCCGCCGGAGGAGTTCCCGATCCTGTCCGAAACCGCCGCGCAGGCCCGCTCGATCCCGCCGGAGGAGGAGTTCCGCCAGGGGTTCGACATCCTGCTGCGCGGCCTCGGGCTCTAGTCCGGCACGGGAAGCGCGCCCGGCGGGAGACCGTACACACGGGACACCGGGAGACGGATCACCACACGCTGCTCGTCGACCATTCGCTGGTAGAAGCGGTCGAGGTCGGCGTACGGGTCCTCGAACCGCGAGGCGAGCTCGGCCATCTCGCGTCCGGTCGCGTCTCCCGGCTCGGTGCTGACCGGCGACACGTCGACGTCGCTCTCCACGACCGCGTACGCCATTCCGTCCGGCGCCGCGACGTGCAGCACCGCGCGCGGGTCCCGGAGCAGGTTCCGCACCTTCGCGCGGTCCGCGGTCGAGCTGATCCGGATGAGCTTCTCCTCCGGGTACCAGCCGTAGACCACTGTGGACAGTTGCGGCCTGCCGTCGCGGCGGATCGTGGCCAGGGTGCCGAACTGGCGGCCGGCGACGAGGTCGAGGAGTTCTTCGCTCATGAGCCGATCTTGTCTCGGCCGGCGCGGCCGCGGAAGAAGGCACTCCGAAGTGCCCGGGGAACACCGATGTGACAGCTTGACTTATATTCCTCGACGGTTATATTCCTCGTATGGCATCAACGTTCGAGGTCCTCGCCGAGCCGCGGCGGCGCGAGATCCTCGACCTGCTCCGCACGTCGGAGCGTCCGGTCGGGGACCTCGTGGAGCGCCTGCGCCTCACCCAGCCCGCGGTGTCCAAGCACCTCAAGGTGCTGCGCGAGGCGGGGCTGGTCGAGGTTCGGCAGGACGCGCAACGCCGCTGGTACCGGCTGCGCCCGGAGCCGCTCGCCGAGATCGACGCCTGGCTGGCCCCCTACCGGCGCATGTGGGACGCCAGCCTGGACGCCCTCGAACGCCACCTGGACTCGATGGAGGACCCGAGGTGACCGAATTCCGCACCATCGCAGGGAAACCCGTGCTGCGCTTCGAACGTCGCCTGCGGCACCGGCCCGAGAAGGTCTGGCGAGCCGTCACCGACCCGGCCGAACTGGCGCACTGGTTCCCGGCGCGCGTCGAGACCGAGGCGCGGATCGGCGCGCCGATCCGGTTCGTCTTCCCCGACGAGGCGCCCGTCGACGACGGCGGCACCGGCGAGGTCCTCGAATTCGACCCGCCGAAGGTGTTCACCTTCACCTGGAACCTCGACGTCCTGCGGTTCGAGCTGCTGCCGGACGGTGACGGCTGCCTGCTGGTCTTCACCCAGACGATCGGCGGCGGCGACATCGGGCGGCTGTCCGCCGGACGGAACGCGATCGGCTGGGACACCTGCCTCGGCGCACTGACCGCACGGCTGGACGGCGCCGACGCGCCCCCGCCGCCGGACTGGCTGACCGCGATGGAGCACTACATCGACCAGTTCGGCCTCGGCGAGGGCTCGGCGCACGAGACGGCCGCCGGGTACGAGCTGCGGTTCGCCCGCGACCTGGTCTGGAAACCGGCCGCGGAGATCTGGCGGCTGCTCACCGAGGACTCCCCGGTCGAACCCGGCGGCCCGCCGCCACTGCGCGCCACCAACGGCTACGTGCCCGCGGGGAAGGTCGTCACCGCGTCCGCGCCGCACGTCCTGGAGTACGAGTGGCTGCACGACGGCGCACCCGCGGGCCGCGTCCGGTTCGAAATCGTCGCCGACGCCGAACTCGGCACCCGGATCGAGCTCACGCAGACGGTCCCGTTCGCGCTGAAGCACCTGCGGGCCGAGCTGCTGGCCGCCTGGCACACCCACCTGGAGCTGTTCTTCGCCGCCACCTTCGGCGAGATCCGCTGCCCGTGGCCCGAGGAGCGCACGGCCCTGCTGACCAAACGCTACGAGGAGTCGGTGCGGTAACCGACCTCGGCGAACTGCGCCGCCAGCCGGAAGGCCGCGCCACGCTCGTCTTCGAGCGCCACCTGAAGCACCTGCCGGAGAAGGTGTGCCAGGCCGCCTCGACCTCGGCGACGTCACGAAACTGACGTGTGGGAACGCGCCGAGCAGCTGGCAGGCTGACACCGTTCGCTCGCCGTTCACCCGCAGGCCGTCCGCGCCGCCTAGCTTGTCGATCATGACGAAACCGGTGTCCCGGCGTGCGGTGCTCGGCGGCGCCGTCGCGCTCGCCGCCCTCGGTGGCGGGACCGCCAGCGCCTCCCGAGCCCCGCGCGTGCTGATCGCGACCAACGAACCCTGGGGCACCTACCACGTCAAACCCCTGCTGGCCGAGGCCGCGCGGCGCGGCTGGCGGCTGACCCAGCTGGTCCCGGACCTGACCGGCGTCACCCCGGGCGACCCGGTTCCGGTCGCGACCCCGGACACCGCGCCGCGGGCGGACCTGCTCGTCGTCACCGGCGCCGGGGACTGGCCCGCCGACTGCGCGGCCCGCTTCCGGAAGCTGCCGCTCGTCGCCAGTTCGCTCGCCTACCAGCAGCCGGTCCGGGCCGCGCGGGCGAAGGAGCTGCACCCGCGGCTGATCACGTCGTCCTCCCCCGCCGAGGCCCGCGCGTTCGGCGCCTACCTCGGCACGCACCGCCGCATCAAGGTCGTCGGCTCGCCGCAGACCGACGGCCTGCCCGAGCGCGAGCCGGAGCCGGGCCTCGTCCTCGTGCTCACCAGCGTCACCCACCCGGACGGCACCGGTTCCGCGGCGCCCGGCACCGAACTGCTGCTCGCGTCGGCGGAGAAACTCGCGGCGGCAGGCAAGCGGATCCTCGTCGGCCTGCACCCGCGCGAGAACCGCGCCTTGTGGGACCGCTACGAGATCAGCGACGTCCCGTCCGTGCAGGCCTCGGCACGCGCCGAAGCAGCCATCGGCATCCCGGGCACGGTGTTCCCGCTGGTCACCGCCGTCGGCACGCCGGTGGTCGGGGTGACCGACCCGGCCCTGACCGTGCCGGACTACCTGCTCTCGGTGTGCTCGTCGACCGTTTCGGACGCCGCGCAGGCGGTGGCGGCGGTCGACTCGGCGCGGCTGCCGGACGCGAAGACCCTGGCCGACGCGGTCGGGCCGGTGGGCGGATCTGCCCGGCGGCTGCTCGACGCCTGGTCGCGGTTCGCCAGGTGAGGTTCACGCCACACACGCGCCCCTTGCGCAGTAGATAGGCTCCCGTCATGAGCAGCGCGACGGAGCCGATCGGGACGCCTCCGGCGGAGGAGCCGGACATCCACACCACGGCCGGGAAGCTGGCCGACCTGTACCGCCGGAACGACGAGGCGGTGCACGCCGGGTCCGCCCGTGCCGTGGAGCGTCAGCACGCGAAGGGCAAGAAGACCGCCCGCGAGCGGATCGACCTGCTGCTCGATCCCGGCTCGTTCGTCGAGCTCGACGAGCTGGCGCGGCACCGGTCGACCAACTTCGGGCAGGAGAAGAACCGCCCGTACGGCGACGGTGTGGTGACCGGGTACGGCACCATCGACGGCCGCCCGGTGTGCGTGTTCAGCCAGGACGTGACCGTGTTCGGCGGTTCGCTCGGCGAGGTCTACGGCGAGAAGATCGTCAAGGTGATGGACCTGGCCATCAAGACCGGCCGCCCGATCATCGGCATCAACGAGGGCGGCGGCGCGCGCATCCAGGAGGGCGTGGTCTCGCTCGGCCTGTACGGCGAGATCTTCACCCGCAACGTGAAGGCCTCCGGCGTCGTCCCGCAGATCTCGCTCATCATGGGCGCCAACGCGGGCGGGCACGTCTACTCCCCCGCGCTCACCGACTTCATCGTGATGGTCGACCAGACCTCGCACATGTTCATCACCGGTCCGGACGTCGTGAAGACCGTGACCGGCGAAGAGGTGACGTTCGAGGAGCTGGGCGGCGCCCGGACGCACAACACCAAGTCGGGCAACGCGCACTACCTCGGCACCGACGAGGAGGACGCGATCGCCTACGTCAAGGAGCTGCTGTCCTTCCTGCCGTCGAACAACCTGTCCGAGCCGCCGGTGTTCGACTCGCCGGAGCCGACCGACGGGTCCATCGCCGACGGCGTCACCGAGTCCGACCTCGAGCTGGACACCCTGATCCCGGACTCGCCGAACCAGCCCTACGACATGCACGAGGTCATCACCCGCGTGCTCGACGACGGCGAGTTCCTGGAGGTCCAGGAGCTGTTCGCGCCGAACGTGATCGTCGGGTTCGGCCGGGTCGACGGGCACGCGGTCGGCGTGGTCGCCAACCAGCCGACGCAGTTCGCCGGCTGCCTCGACATCGACGCCTCGGAGAAGGCGGCGCGGTTCGTGCGGACCTGCGACGCGTTCAACGTGCCGGTGCTGACCTTCGTCGACGTGCCAGGCTTCCTGCCGGGCACCGACCAGGAGTGGAACGGCATCATCCGCCGCGGCGCGAAGCTGATCTACGCCTACGCCGAGGCGACGGTCCCGCTGGTCACGGTCATCACGCGCAAGGCCTACGGCGGCGCCTACGACGTCATGGGCTCCAAGCACCTCGGCGCGGACATCAACCTGGCGTGGCCGACCGCGCAGGTCGCGGTGATGGGCGCCCAGGGCGCGGCCAACATCGTGCACCGCAAGACGCTCGCCAAGGCCGCCGAGGAGGGCAAGGACGTCGAGGCGCTGCGGGCCGAGCTGATCCAGGAGTACGAGGACACGCTGCTCAACCCGTACGAGGCGGCCGAGCGCGGTTACGTCGACTCGGTGATCGTGCCGTCGCACACGCGCGGGCACGTGGCGCGGGCGCTGTCCATGCTGCGTGACAAGCGCGAGACGCTGCCGCCCAAGAAGCACGGCAACATCCCGCTGTAAGGGGGAGCGATGAGCGAGTCCGAAGAGACCCCACCCGCCCGGCCGTTGCTGCGCATCGTGCGCGGCGACCCGAGCGAGGCCGAGCTGGCGGCGCTGACCGCCGTGGTGGCCGCGGCCGCTTCCGCACCCGGCGACGAGCCGGAGAAGCCGGAGCGGACCTCGTTCTGGGCCGACCGCGCCGCCCTGGTGCGGCAGCCGTTGCCGCAGCCGGGTTCGGGCGTCTGGCGGGCTTCGGCCTGGCCGCGTTGAGTTCTTAGTTCTGCGCCGGTGGGCCTGCCCACCGGCGCAGAGCGTCCGGCTAAGCAGCCAGTTCCAGCTCGCGGGGGCGCACTCCGGCGTGCTTGTGCAGCGTCAGCAACCGCACGGTGCCTGCCAGTCCCATCACGAGAGCCACCAGGAATGACAGCCGGTAGGCCAGCGGCCCGGGCACCCCGTGCCGCAGCAGTTCGTCCAGCAGCAGGCCGGCCCCCAGCTCGGCGACCACCGCGAAGGTGAACCCGCCCATGTTGGCCACGCCGCTCGCGACCCCGGCCTGGTGCCCGTGGTTGGCCGAGCGCGCCAGGTCGAAGGCCAGCATGCTCACCGCGCCCGCCGCGCCGATCAGGAACAGCACCGGCCCGAGCACGGCCACCGGCAGCGGTCCAGGCACCACGACCAGCACCGCCCAGCACACCAGGCTCACCACCGCGGCCGTCGCGACCATCGGCCCGCGCACGCCGGGCCGCCGAGAAGCCAGCTGACCGGCGAACGTCCCGGCCAGCACGAACCCGCCCACCACCACGGTCAGCAACGCGCTCGCCGCCGCCGGGGTCCGGCCCTGCGCGTGCACCAGGTACGGCTGGCCGAGCACCGCGGTGAACGTGACGAACGCGCCCATCAACGTGAAGTGCGTCCACATCGCGTGCCGCGTGCCGCGATTGCGCCACGCGTGCCTCAGGCTGACCCGCAACGGTTCCCGCGGCTCCTCGCGCACGGTCGCCGACGGGCCGTCCCGCAGCGCGACACCGACCGCGACCAGCAGCACCGCCGTGATCACGCCGGCCACCAGGAACGCGGGCGTCCACCCGAACCCGGTGAGCAGTGCGGCCAGCGGCGCGGTCGCGATCAGCTGGCCGAGCCCGCCGATCATCCCGGTGAGCGCCGCGACCAGCGCGTACCGGCGGCCGGGGAACCAGTTGTGCGCGAGCCGCAGCACGTTGACGAACAGGAACGCGTCACCGGCGCCGATCAGCGCCCGGCCCGCCATCGCCGCCGGGTAGGCCGTGGCCAGCGCGAACACGATCGACCCCGCCGCCATCAGCGCCATCCCGAGCGCGAGCAGGCGCCGCGGCCCGAACCGGTCGGCGGCCGCGCCGACGGGCACCTGCAGCAACGCGTAGAGCACGAGCTGCACCACGGAGAACGCGGCCAGCCCGGTCGCGTCGATCGAGAACCGCTCCTGCGCGGTGAGCCCGGCGACCGACAGGCTCATCCGGTGGAACAACGCGGTCAGGTAGCACAGCGCCCCCAGCCCCCACATCAGCCAAGCCCTGCCCGCGGCCACCGGATCACCTCCTGTTGCATCTATCTTGTATCTATCAGCCTCCTGGCTACGATGCGCCCATGTCAACGAGGGACCGCTCACAGGCGGCCGGCGACCGGGCCTACCAGTGGACCAAGGACCGCATCCTGGACGGCCGTCTCGAAGGCGGGAGGCTGATCAGCGAGGGCGAGGTCGCCGAGGCGCTGGAGCTGTCCCGCACCCCGGTGCGCGAGGCGTTCCTGCGGCTGTCCGCCGAGGGCTTGCTGCGGCTGTACCCGAAGCGCGGCGCGCTGGTCGTCCCGGTGTCGCCGAACGAGGTGCACGACATCGCCGAGGCCCGGATCTTCCTGGAGCGCCACGCGGCCACGAAGATCATCGCCGCGGGGACGCACCGCGAGGTCGCCACGAAGATGCGTGCCGTGCTCGACGAACAGCGGGCCGTGTCGATGCCCGAGCACACCGCCCGTTTCACCCAGCTCGACCGGGAGTTCCACGCGACGCTCGTCGAGGCCGCGGGCAACGCCCTGTTCGCCGAGTTCTACTCCGGCCTGCGCGACCGCCAGCTGCGCATGGTCAACACCGCGCTGCGCGACAACACGGTGCGCCCGCCGATCATCCTCACCGAGCACGAGCGCATCTGCGACCTGCTCGCCGACGGTGACGCCGAGGGCCTGCAGACCCTGATCGGCAACCACATCGCCGCCGTCCGGGACGAAGCCGCGCACTGACGCCGCTGCGCCGGCCCGCCGATCGACCGCCGCTGCGCCAGCCCGCCAGGCGACCCGGCGCACCATCCCGCCAGTCGACCCGCCGCGCCACCGCGCCAGGCGACCCGCCGCGCCACCCCGCCAAGGCGACC
>NZ_AFWY03000074.1:0-30828 GCF_000231075.2 Amycolatopsis sp. ATCC 39116
TTTCGACGCGCGACCGCGCCACTCGACTGGCAGCCCGCCGAGCGGCAGTCCTCGGCGGTTCCGGCCTGTGGCGTCACAGGAGCAGCACTCGCAGGCGATACGTCTCCGGATCAGCCACCGCGCGCGCCAGGTAACGCTCGTCCAGAGGGCAGAGGACGGACCGCAGCTCACGCGCCGCCCTACGGGGCAGTGCGGCCAGCACCGCCGCCACCCCTCCCGACCCGCGACCGCGCCACTCGACTGGCAGCCCGCCGAGCGGCAGTCCTCGACGGTTCCGGCCTGTGGCGTCACAAGAGCAGCGCTCGCAGGCGATACGTCTCCGAACCAGCGACGGTGCGCGCCAGGTAGCGCTCGTCCAGAGGGCGGAGGACGGACCGCAGCTCACGCACGGCCCTACGGGGCAGTGCGGCCAGCACCGCCGCCAGCGTCTTCCGGCGCACGACCGGGTCGTCCCACTGGCAGCCGGGGCAGGGGCAGTCTTCGGGGGCGTAGCCGTCGAAGCGCCGGGCCGGGCCGTGCACGAACCGGGACCAGCCGGCCACCGCCTCGGCGACAGCGCCTGGGTGCAGCCGGGTGCGTTCCAGGTGGGCGATCGCGCGCAGGGTGCCCGCGGAGACCCCGCCGACCTGCGGGATGCGGCGGTGCTCCGGCCAGGTCGTCCGGCCGGTGCGCAGCTGTGCGGGGCGCCTACGCGGCATGGCCCTTTCTGGTCGTCATGCCGGTCATCGTCTCACCGGTAGGGGGCCGGGTCCACCTCCGCCGGGTTGCGGCCCGCCTTGTGGACCTCCTCGTACCAGCGGCCCCAATCCGGCCGGGTGCCGTCCACGTCGGTGACGTCGTACTCGTGCATGAGCGTCCACGAGGCGAGCGTGCGGCCGGCGAAACGGGCCGCGTCCGGGTCGTTCACCAGCGCGGCCACCCCGCGCGCCAGGTAGTACGGCGTCTCCGAGATCGCGAAGTCCGGGCCGCCCGCGCCGGTCACCGCGTCGCGCCAGTTCGGCTCCGCGACGCCGAACAGGTCCAGCATCGCCTCGGAGCGGAGGAAACCGGGCGTGACCGACAGGCCGACGCACCCCTTCGCCGCCAGCTCCGCGCCCAGTGCCCTGCCGAGCGCCCGCACCCCGCACTTCGCCAGGTAGTACGGGATGCCCGCGCCCACGTACTCGTCGTCGTCGCCGTCGGTCACCTCGATCACGAACCCGCCGGGGCGCCGCACCACCAGCGGCAACAGCCGGTGCAGCGCGATCAAGTGCGTGTCCAGCGCGTTGTGCACCAGGGTCAGCGCGTCGTCCAGGCTGGACTCCCAGTACGGCCGCTCGAAGTCGACGAACGGGTCACCACCCCAGACGTCGTCGACCAGGACGTCCAGGCCGCCGGACTCCGCCTCGACCCGGTCCCGCAGCGCGTCCACGTCCGCCACCGACGTGAAGTCGCACCGCACCGGAACGCCCCGGCCGCCCGCCGCGTCCACCAGCTCGGCCGTCTCCTCGATCGTCTCCGACCGCTTCATCGGCGACGACGACTCGCGGGTCGTACGTCCGGTGACGTACACCGTCGAACCGCCCCGGCCGAGCTCCACCGCGATCGCGCGACCGCACCCCCTGGTCGCGCCCGTCACCAGCACCGTCTTCGCCGTCATGCGGGCACGATAACGCCCGACCCCGACAAAATCGGGCCCCGAAGCTCAGGGGCGATTCAGGGTCATCACCGATCCCGTGCGCACGCGAATCGCGGGAGGCTACTACCGCAGTCGGGTGGGAAGTTCGAACCACAGGATGACGCGCACGCGTGCCCCGATCGGTCAGCATGAGAGCCGCACGGGGAACAACAGGCTTTTGACCAGCACAGGGGAGCAACCATGATAGAGGCACGGGGCCTCACCAAACACTACGGAAAAACGCTCGCCGTCAACGATCTGTCATTCGACGTCGCCCCCGGCGAGGTGACCGGTTTCCTCGGTCCGAACGGCGCCGGGAAATCGACCACCATGCGGATGGTCCTGGGCCTGGACAATCCGACGAGCGGCCAGGTGACCATCGGCGGAAAGCGTTACACGGAACTGAAGAATCCACTTCGGACCGTCGGCGCGCTGCTCGACGCCAAGTGGGTGCACCCGAACCGCTCGGCGCGGGCCCACCTGGCCTGGATGGCGAAGTCCAACCACATCCCGGCGCGCCGCGTCGAAGAGGTGCTGGACATCGTCGGCCTGACCAGCGTCGCGGGCAAGCGCGCAGGCGGGTTCTCGCTGGGCATGTCGCAGCGGCTGGGGATCGCCGCGGCACTGCTCGGCGACCCGGAGGTGCTGCTGTTCGACGAGCCGGTCAACGGCCTCGACCCGGAGGGCATCCTCTGGATCCGCAAGTTCATGCACCGCCTCGCCGACGAGGGCCGCACCGTCTTCGTCTCCAGCCACCTGCTGTCGGAGATGGCGCTGACCGCCTCCAACCTCGTGGTCATCGGCAAGGGCAAGCTGATCTCGCAGAGCACCACGAAGGAGTTCGTGGCCAGGGCCAGCGAGAACACCGTCAAGGTGCGCAGCCCGCAGCTGGCGAAGCTGCGCTCGCTGCTGCCCGCCGACAGCGCCACCGACACCGACGACGGCATCCTGGTGTCCGGTTTGGACAGCGACAAGATCGGCGAGCTGGCCGCGAGCAACGGCATCGTGCTGCACGAGCTGAGCCCGCAGACGGGTTCGCTGGAGCAGGCGTTCATGCAGATCACGGGCGATTCCGTGGAGTACCACACCGGTCTGGAGACCGAAGCCCGGCACGCTCTCGAGCCGGCGAACTAGGGGAGACGCGAACATCATGACTTTGCTTGCCGTGGAACGGATGAAACTGTTCACCACCCGCTCGCCGTGGTGGTGCGCACTGGTGGCCCTGGCCACCACGATCGGGTTCTCCGCCCTGGTCGTCGGCAACGCCGACGACGGGGGCGAGTTCACCGCCACCGTCGCCTCGACCCAGTTCGGCTACAGCTTCGGCATGGCCGTGATCATGGTGCTGGCCGCTCTCGCGGTCACCACCGAGTACCGCTTCGGCACGATCCGCACGACCTTCCAGGCGGTGCCCAACCGGGCCGCCGCGCTGGTCGCGAAGACGACCGTGGTCGCGCTGGTCGCACTGGTCATCGGCGAGCTGAGCGCGTTCGGCTCGTGGGCGCTGGCGCTGCTGCTCAAGCCGAACGCCCCGCTCGCGCTGGACACCGGCGCGGACTGGATCAACGTGGCCGGGGTCGGCGCGGTCTACGCGCTCGCCGCGGTGATCGCGGTGGCCGTGGGCATCCTGCTCCGCCACAGCGCCGGCGCCATCGCGCTGCTGCTGATCTACGCGCTCGCGGTCGAGGACCTGATCCGGCTCATCCCGAGCATCGGCGACGACATCTACCAGTGGCTGCCGTTCAACGTCGCCAACAAGTTCCTCACCGGCGACGGCGCGTCGAACATGGGCCGCAACGTCGACGCGGGCGCGCCGATGTCCACCGCGGTGCTGTCGCAGGGCTGGTCGCTGGCCTACTTCGCGGCGGTCGCCGTCGGGCTGCTGGCCATCGCGGTCGCCACGGCTCGCAAGCGCGACGCCTGAGCGAAGACCACCACAGGAACGCTCCGGTGGGGACCGGAGCACGGGGAAGAAGAACGGCCCGGGCCACCGAATTCGGGGGGTGGCCCGGGCCTTCGCCTGTAGTGCATCCGGCGACCTTCGGAAAGGTCGAATCGATTAATCGGATGATGCTGTTACGACCCCTGGGTTAATACCGCGTAAAGCACCTGTGGTCGCCCTCACAGGAAGCGGACGCACCGCCTCTGACCAGGCATTCTGGAATCACCACGTCAGGCGACTCCACGGAGGTGACCCTTGACGGTGGATATTGATCAGGAAATCACCGCCCCGCGCGCCGTCGCGCATCCGCCCGCTCTGGAACCGCTCGACGCGCTCGAATGGTCGCAGGCCGTGGAGTTGCCCCGGATCGTGGCCACCGCGACGAGACCGGCGGAGATCCGGCGCGCGTGGATCCACCGCGCCGCCGAAGCCGAAGTGCTCGCGTTGTTCCGCGCCGTGAGCGCCCGGGGCGAGATGATCCCGGCGCCCTGGTGGCTGCGGGCCCTCGCGGAGGGCAGGCTCGACTCGCGGGAGACCGGTTTCCGCATCGAGGACCGGGTGGCGCAGCTGCTGTCCCGCCGCCCTGGCTGGGAGTACGTGCCGTGGGCCGCGGACGGCGAATCCGGGTACTGGGAGTTCATGCCGTCGGAGAACGGGCGCTCCGGGCACAAGATCCCCACCACGATCCTGACCACCAGCCGCCACGACGGTTGGATCGACGTGTTGCCGGCCCACACCGGCACGACGCCGTCGCCGATCGCCGTGAACGGGGTCGGCGGCCTGCGTTCCCGGTTGGGGGAGTTCGAGGCCGTCCGCTAGGGGCTTTCCTCTGGAGAAGTGGCGGAGCCGCTTGCACCACTCGGGCAGCGGGCACCGCCGCGGGTTTGAACGGGCGGAGCCGCGCGGAGCGCGTCCACCAGGGGTGGTGGTCGGGGAAGGGGCCGCCTTGACCGAGGCTGTCACGCGTAAGCGTGTCCGTTGAGGGCGGTGGCGGGCTGGCGGGGGGCCGCTACCCGCACCGCCACGCAGGACGCATCAGGGACGGCAGCTAACTTGGGCGGGTGGAGAGCGAGCACGAACCCCGCCTGCGGAGTGTCGTCAGTTACGTGCAGCGTGGCGGCCGGATGACGGTCGGCCAGCAGCGTGCCTGGGAGCGCCAGTGGGCGGACATCGGGCGCAGGGTGGCCGACCTGCCGCCCGGTCCGATCGACTTCGCCGGGTGGTTCGGCCGCCCGGCTCCGGTGCTGCTGGAGATCGGTTCCGGCATGGGTGAGACGACCGCGCAGCTCGCGGCCGCCGAGCCGGAGGTCAACTACGTCGCGGTCGAGGTGTACGAGGCCGGTCTCGGGCAGCTGATGCTGCGCGCCGAGCGGCTCGGCCTGGAAAACCTGCGCCTGCTGCACGGCGACGCGGTGATCGCGCTGAAGGAGCACATCGAGCCGGACTCGCTGTCCGGGGTGCGGATCTTCTTCCCGGACCCGTGGCCGAAGAAGCGCCACCACAAGCGCCGGCTGGTGCAGCCGGACTTCGTCAAGCTGGTGGCGTCGCGGCTGGCGCCGGGCGGGATCCTGCACATGGCCACCGACTGGGAGCACTACGCCGAGCAGATGCTCGAGGTGTGCTCGGCCGAGCCCGCGTTGCGCAACCGCTTCGACGACTGGGCGCCGCGGCCGAGCTGGCGGCCCGTCACCAAGTTCGAGCAGCGGGCCGACCAGGAGGGCCGGATCAGCCGGGACCTGATCTTCGAACGCGTGGGCTGACCGGCCGCCCCTCCCCCGACGAGGGGCGGCCGGACGAGCTCATTCGTCGGCCAGCGGTTCCGCGCGCACCCGGTTCAGGGCCGGGGTGCAGACCGACGCGGCGAGCACCGCCACGGCGAACCCGAGCACCACCGGCGCGACCAGCCACGGGCTGATCACCGCCGAGGCGTTCTGGGATTCCTGAATGATCGAGAACAACCCGAGGCCCGCGATCATTCCCAGCAGCCCGGACCCGATCGTGGCGACCAGCGCGGGCAGCGCGGCCTCCATCCGCAGCGCCCTGGACAGCACCCGGGTCGGCGTGCCGGCCGCCATCAGCGCCCCGAACGTGCGGCGCCGGTCCATCACCGATCCGGCGGTCGCGATCGCCGCGCTGCACCCGGCCAGGATCGCCGCGACCGTCACCCCGATGACGGTGACGCGGCGCAGGTCGTCCAGCTGGTCGCGCTGGCCGTCCAGGTACAGCTCCCGGCTGTACACGCTTTCGCCGCCGGCCGCGCCGACCAGCGCGGTGCGCACCAGCTCCCGGTCGGCGGGCGTGGTGTCGACGGCGACCCGCGAGTACGACGGCACCACTCCGGCCGGCATGACGGCCGGGTCGATGATCAGCGGCGCGTACCCGTCGTCGTCGGTCTGCGTCATCGGCTTGACCGCGGTGCCCGCGGCGAACGGCACGCCTTCGGCGTCGTAGTCGCCTGCCACCCGGAAGCCGCCGAGCTCCAGGTCGTGGGTGCTGTAGATCCCCGGCCCGGTGCAGGCGGCCTGCACGCGGAAGACCTTGACCGCGTCCGCGCAGGGGACGACCACGCCGGTGTAGGTGGAGCCGTTCACCGACTTCAGCGTCACCTCCGGCATCGACACCGCGCGGGCGGGCAGGTTGTAGCGCTCCAGCGTCGCGTTGGCCTGTGCGGCGATCGTCCCCGCCCGTTCGCCGGAGGTGTCCACCGACAGCACCGAGTCGCGGTAGGTCCCGCCGCCACCGGTCATCGCGTCGAAGCTGGGCATCAGCGTCAGCGCCATCGACCCGGTGAACACGGCGAGCACGACCCCGGCCGAAGCGCGGTAGGCGCCGCGCGGGTCGTTGCGCAGCCGCCGCCCGGCCAGCAACGCGGACGGCTTGCGCCAGCGGCTCACGAAGAACCCGCCGATCACCGCCGTCACGTACGGCCCGACCAGCATCGCCGAGGCGATCATCAGCGCGAGCCCGAGCAGGATCAGGTTGACGTCGTCGCCCTGCTCGATCGCGAAGAAGAAGAACAACGCGGTCGCCGGCAGCGAGAGCAGGCGCCACCAGCGCAGCGGCTTCGGCGTGTGCTGCACGACCGCGCCGACCGGGTTGCTCACCACCCGCCGCAGCCCGAGCACGGCGGCCAGCAGCACCAGCGCGGGCACCGCGACCAGCACGAACACGGTCAGCCCGATCGGCACGCGGAAGTCACCGGCGAGCCAGGTTCCCCCGTCCCACGGCACCAGCCGGGCCAGCGACCACAGCAGCGGGCTGATCGCCCAGCCGAGCAGCGCGCCCGTGACCGCGGCGATCCCGGTCTCGGCCGCGGTGATCGACACGACCTGTCCCGGTGTCGCGCCTGCCAGGCGCAGGGCCGCCAGCCGCTGCTCGCGGCGAGCCGCGATGAGCCGCGCCGAGGAGGCCACCAGCACCAGGCTCGGCACCAGCAGCACCACGACCCCGACCCCGGCCAGCAGGGTGAGCAGCGCGTCCACCCTCGCCTCCGACGGCGGCACGAACCCGTTCCGCTCGTTCGCGTTCGCCGGCATCGTCTCCGGGGTGTGCCCGACCAGCGCGACGAGCTGGTCCGGGAACCGCAGGGCGTCCTCGCCGAGGGTGCCCACCACCTTGCCGGGGAACCGGTCGGCCAGCTGCGAGGCGGGCAGCCGGTTCATCGCCTGGTACAGCTCCGGCGACACCAGCACCTCGCCGGGCGCCGGGAACTTCGGCACCCCGGCGGGCAACGCGACCCCGCCGGCGAGCTGGGCCACGTCCACGCGGTCGATCCGCCTGCCGTCGAAGTAGTCGGCGCTCGACGAGATCGACAGGGTCGGCGTGCCGCCGTCACGGGAGCCGTACTGCTCCTGCCACACCGCGCGCTCGGCACGGGCCTGCGTCGCGTACGGCAGGCTCAGCAGCAACAGGACCAGACCCGTGGCCACCGCGACCCCCACCGCGGTGAGCAGGGTGGCGGTCCTGGTCCGCCGGTCCGCCCGCAGAACCTTGAACGCCAGCTGGACCGGGCTCACGGCAGCACCCCCACCTGCTCCGCGATGCGCCCGTCCCGGATGGTCACCGTGCGCGGCAGCGACGCGGCGAGCTCCACGTCGTGCGTCACGATGACCACTGACGTGCCCGAGTCCGAGGCCGCGACCAGCAAGGCGTCCATGGTGTCCTTGCCGGTGCGGGTGTCCAGCGCGCCGGTCGGCTCGTCGGCGAAGATCACCTTCGGCCGGTGCGTCAGCGCGCGGGCGATCGCGACCCGCTGCGCCTGGCCGCCGGACAGCTCACCGGGGCGGGACCCCTCCCGGCCCCGCAGCCCGAGCCGGCCCAGCCACTCCCGCGCCGCGCCGATCGCCTCGCGGCGCTTGGCGCCCCCGAGCAGCATCGGCAGCGCCACGTTCTCCTCCGCGGACAGCTCGGCCACGAGCATCCCCTGCTGGAACACGAAACCGAACTCGGTGCGCCGCAGCTCGCTGCGCTTGGTCTCGGACAGCTGGTCGACACGCCTGCCGTCCAGCAGGATCTCGCCGCCGTCCGGCCGCAGGATCCCGGCCAGCACGTGCAGCAGCGACGTCTTGCCCGACCCCGACGGGCCGACGACGGCGAGCGCCTCCCCGGCGTGGACGTCCACGTCGACGCCGGCCAGCGCCACCTGCTCGCCGTACCGCTTGACGAGCCCCCGCCCGGACAACACGACACTCCCTTGTGGAGTCATGAACCTTCCCCTTCCGTTGTTCCCGCACAGCAGGTTCACAGGTGGGGCGGGGTGCCCGTATCGGCCGATCGGCCGATACGGGGTGGCCGGGCGGCCAAGGTGCGGGGACGCGCGGATCCTCTACCGTTCCGTTGTGCCGTTCTCCGATCGCGTGACCTCGGCCTGGCGATGGCTGGGTCTCGAAGGCGTCCTGCTGCTCGCCGCCTTCCTGTGCGATCTCGCGGTGGTGCTGCCGGCCAGTGTGGACTCGCTGGGACCGCGGGGCCGGGATCTCCTGCTGCTGCCCGGGATGGTCGCGCTGGGCGCGTGCGCGTTGTGGGCGCGGACCCGGCCCGCGGTGGCCGTGTTCGCGGGCGCCGCGACGTTGTTCGCGTCGACCTTCCTGATCCGGGCGACCGACGCGGCGGCGTACACGACGCTGCTGAGCAACGTGTCGCTGAGCGAGACCGTCGCCGGGCTGGAGCTGGTGTTCTTCTGCGTGCGGCGGGTGCGGTGGGCGGAGTCCATCATCGGCACCGCCACGCTGGTGCTCGCCACCCTGTTCGCCACCGCCTACCGCAACGGCTCGGGCAGTCGCGGGCTGAGCGAGACGATGCTGCTCGGCATGGTGCTGCTGGTCGCCGTGGTGCTCACCGGGCTGCAGTTCCGGCGCGGGCAGGCGCCGCGCAAGGAGAGCGCGGTGCGTGACCTGGTGCGCGAGCAGTGGCCGCTGATCGGCGCGCTCAGCCTGCCCGTCTTCCTGGAGCTGTACCAGCTGCTGGACAGCAACATCCGGGCGCTGCCCGCGCTGACCTGCTCGCTCGCCGCGGCCGCGACGGCCGTGTACGCGACCCGCCGCCCGCTGCGCGCCGGCTTGCTGCTCGCCGGAATCATCTTCGCCACCTCGGCGGCACTGTGGATCGCGCCGCGGCAGTACCTGCTGGGCTACGGCGCGTTGCCGTTCACCGAGATCGTCGCCGGGATCATCGTCGTGGTCCTGCTGGTCCGGTCAGTGGAGCCGAAGCGGGCGTGGGGCGCGATCGCGCTGATGTCGGCCGCGGTCGCGTTCACCACGCTCACCACGGTGGTCAGCGGCAGGGGCCGGGCGGACATGTCGGACCTGCGCGACCTGGTGATCGCCGCGGTGCTCGTGCTCGGGATCGCGGTGGCCGCCGGGCTGTACTTCCGGGCCCGCGACTCCGAGCGGCGCAAGGTGGTCGAGGCCGCGGTCGCCGACGCGCAGAACTCCGAGCGCATGGCGCTGGCGCGGGAACTGCACGACCTGGTGGCGCACCACGTCACCGGGATCATCGTGCAGGCGCAGGCGGCGAAGGTGATCGCCGACCAGAACCCGAAGGTCGCGCTGGAGGTCATCGAACGCATCGAGGCCGCGGGCACCGAGGCGATGACCGCGATGCGGCGGCTGGTCGGGAGCATGCGCGCGGGCGGGGAGGCGGTCACCGACCAGGCCACCATGGACCTGGACGCGGACCTGCGGCGGCTCGTGGAGTCCGGGCACCACGGCGTCCCCACGGAGGCCGACGTGCGGGTGCCCGCGGACCTGCCGCAGGAGGTGGCGCGCTCGGCGCTGCGGCTGGTGCAGGAGTCGCTGACGAACATCGGCAAGCACGCGGCGGGCGCGACGCGGGCGTGCGTGCTGGCCGAGGTCCGCGACGGCGAACTGCACATCCGGGTGGCCGACGACGGACACCAGGTGGTGACGCGTCCGGCCGGAGGTTCCGGGGGATACGGTCTCGTCGGGATGCGCGAGCGGGTCGAGCTGCTGCACGGCCGGCTCGCCGCGGGCCCGGCGCCGGACGGGGGCTGGGTGGTGGAGGCGTGGTTGCCGGTGGAGGAAGAGGCTTGATTCGCGTACTGATCGCCGACGACCAGAGCATGGTGCGCATGGGGTTCCGGATGATCCTCGACGCGCAGGACGACATCGAGGTGGTCGCCGACGTCGAGGACGGTGTCGCGGCGGTGACGAAGGCCCGTGAGCTGCGGCCGGACGTGTGCCTGCTGGACATCCGGATGCCCGGGCTGGACGGGCTGGAGGTGACGCGCCAGCTGGCCGGGCCGGACGTCGCCGACCCGCTGAAGGTCGTGGTGGTGACGACCTTCGACCTGGACGAGTACGTGCACACCGCGCTGCGCAACGGCGCGAGCGGCTTCCTGCTCAAGGACGCCGGACCGGCGCTGCTGATCGAAGCGATCCGGGCCGCCCACCGCGGCGACGCGCTGGTGTCGCCGCAGGTGACGGTGCGGCTGCTGAAGCACTTCGAGGGCGCGTCCGCCCGGCGGCAGGTCGATCCGCCGAAGGAACCGCTGACCGCGCGCGAGCTGGACGTGGTGAAGGCGGCGGCCCGCGGCCTGACGAACACCGAGATCGGCGCCGAGCTGTACATGTCCCTGTCGACGGTGAAGACGCACCTGGCCGCGGTGCAGGGCAAGGTCGGCGCACGCAACCGCGTCGAGGTCGCGGCCTGGGCGTGGCGCAGCGGGCTGGTGGACTAGCCGCGCAGGGTGCAGGCTGTCCGTTCATGGGGCGCAGGGCGGCGTGGGTGGTTTCGGTCGTCGCGGCGGCCGGTCTCGGGGCCTGCTCGACAACCGACAGCGACAGGCCGACGCCGGCGCCGACGACGGCGGCACCGACCGCGGACCCGCTGGAGCCGCTGGCCGCCTGCGCCGTCCTGGACCAGCTGCTCGCCGGACAGGGGTTCACGCCGGGCAGGCCGATCGGCGTGCGGAACGAGTGCGGCGCGTCCAGGCCGGGTTACGGCACCGTGAGCATCGCCCTGGAGCACGAGCAGGGGGAACCGGCAGAGGCGGCGCCGCTCGACGTCAACGGCCGCAAGGCGCTGATCGGCCAGTTCACCGGCCCCGGCACGTGCGAGGTCGTGCTCGACGTCCCCGGGCACGCCCCGGCCGCGACGACCGTCGTGCTGCTCTCCGCCGACCTGCAGGCGGAAGCCTGCGCGGCGGCTCAGGACCTGGCCACCAGCCTCGAACCCATGCTGCCGCGCTGAGTCACTGCGCCGTCCAGCCGCCGTCGACCGGGAGCAGGGCGCCGGTGACGAAGCTCGCCGCGTCGGAGGACAGGAATGCCACCGCTTCGGCGACCTCGTCGGCCTTGCCGATGCGGCCGATGGGGTGGGCGGGGCCGAACGAGGCGAGCATTTCGCGGCCGTTGTCGACCACCCCCTCCATGATGTCGGTGTCGATGACGCCCGGTAGGACGGCGTTCGAGCGGATTCCCACCGGTCCGCCTTCGATGGCCAGCACCCGCGTCATCTGGGCCAGCGCGCCCTTCGACGCGGCGTAGGCGGTCTGCGTCTCGAACGCCACCACCGACGACACCGACGCGATCGACACGATGGCCCCGCCACCGGCGGCCGCCATCACGCGGAACGCCTCCCGCGCCTGCACGAAGTTGCCGCGCGCGTTGACCCGCAGGATCGCCTCGAAGTCCTCGACGCTCGTTTCGGTGACCGGCTTGTTCAGCGTCCGCCCGGCGTTGTTCACCAGCACGTCCAGCCGCCCGAACCGCTCCACCGCAAGCCGCATCGTGGCGCGGGCCAGTTCCTCGTCCGCGACGTCGCCGGTCAGCACCGCCACGTCGTCGGAGGCCAGCTCGTGCACGGACTCCCGCAGATCGGTCACGACGAGGCGCGCGCCCCGCGAGCGCAGCAACTCCGCGCACGCCCGGCCGATGCCGCGCGCCGCGCCGGTGACGACGGCGACCCGCCCGGTGAGATCGAGTTTGCTCATGGCACCGACCGTGGCCCGGGCGGCCGGACCGTGGCAGGGCGCGGTCTTCCTGGGAGCGCTGCACCCAGGTAGCACCGCCGCCGCGGACCTACGATCGCGTCATGGCACGGTCCGAACTCGGCGACTTCCTCAGCTCCCGGCGGTCCCAGGTGCGCCCGGACGAGGTCAACCTCCCCAGCACCGGCCAGCGCCGCGTGCCCGGCCTGCGCCGCGAGGAGGTGGCGTTGCTGGCCGGCGTCAGCGTGGACTACTACGTCCGCCTGGAGCAGGGCCGCGAGCGCACCCCGTCGGCGCAGGTGGTCGACGCACTGGCCGCCGCGCTCCGCCTCGGCGAGGACGGCCGCCAGCACCTGTTCCGCCTCGCCGGGCTCAGCCCGCGCACCCGGCTCACCGCGGTGCCCGCTCGCGTCGACCCGAGCCTGCTGCAGCTGATGAGCGCCTGGCCGGACAACCCCGCCATCGTCTACAACCTCGCCTACGACGTGCTCGCCTCGAACGCGATCGCCGACGCGCTCTTCCACGACTGGGCGCACTCGCGCAACCTGATGCACGTCGTGTTCACCGACCCGGCCGCGCGCACCTTCTACCGGGACTGGCACGAGGTGGCGCGCAACTCGGTCGCCGGTTTCCGGCTCGGCTACGGCAAGAACCCGGACGACCCGCGGGTCCGGCAGGTGCTCGCCGAGCTCCTCGCGGCCAGCCCGGAGTTCGCCGAGCTGTGGACCGGTCACGACGCCCGCGGCAAGAGCCTGGAGCGCAAGGAGTTCGTGCACCGCGAGGTCGGCCCGCTGACCCTGACCATGCAGACCTTCGACGTCCGGTCCAGTCCGGGGCAGGAGCTCGTCGTCTACCACGCCGAACCGGGTTCGCCGAGCGCCGAGGCCCTCGCGCTGCTCGGGTCGCTGGCCGCCACGGCCCGGCAGGAGACCTAGAATCCCAGGATGCCGCAACGCTTCCGCGCCCCCGTCGTCCTGCCCTGCGATCCGGCCTGCTCGGTCATCCGGGACGGCGTGGTGGACGTCGGCGACGACGGGCGAATCACGTTCTGCGGTCTCGCGGCCGAGGCGCCCGGCGATCTGCCGGTCACCGAGCTGACCGGGATCCTGCTGCCCGGCCTGATCAACGCGCACGCGCACAGCCCGATGACCCTGCTGCGCGGCATGGGCGGCGACCTGCCGCTGTTGCGCTGGCTCAACGAGATCATCTGGCCTGCCGAGGCGAAGCTGCGCGCGGAGGACGTGCGTGCCGGGATGCTGCTCGGCTCGGTCGAGATGCTCCGGCACGGCGTCACCACGAGCGCGGAGATGTACTTCTTCGCCGAGCAGATGGCCGAGGCGGTGCTGGAGACCGGTGCGCGGGCGGTGCTCGGCGGCCCGATCATCGACCTGCCCGGCGTCGACTGGCGGCGCATGATCGAGGTGGCGGACCGCTGGATCGACGCCGACGGTCTGCGGTTCGGCCCCGGTGAGCGGATCGAGCTGTCCTACGCGCCGCATTCGGCGTACATGCTGCCGGTCGAGGCGCTGCGGCAGGTCACCGAATCCGCCGCGGCGCGGGGTGCGCTGGTGCAGATCCACGTGGCCGAGGCGGCGGACGAGGACGCCCGGCAGCGCGCGGAGTTCGGCTCGGTGCCGCGGCTGCTGGAGGAGGTCGGCATGCTGGGCGGGCGGGTGCTCGCCGCGCACGCCGTCCACCTGTCCGATCAGGACATCGCGTTGTTCGCCGCGCGGGGGACCGGGGTGGCGCACTGCCCGGGGTCGAACGCGAAGCTGGCGTCCGGCATCGCGCGGCTGACGGACCTGCGGGCGGCAGCCGTCGCGGTCGGGCTCGGCACGGACGGCCCGGCCAGCAACGACGACCTCGACCTGTGGGAGGAGGTCCAGCTCTCCGCGATGCTCGCCCGGCTGTCCACACAGGACTCGACCGCGCTGCGGGCGAAGGACGCGCTGCTGCTGGCCACCCGCGGCGGCGCGGACGCGCTGAGCCGGACCGACATCGGCGCGCTGGAGCCCGGCCGCTGGGCCGACTTCGTGCACGTGGACCCGGACGGCCCGGCGTTCGCGACCGGCCTGGACGAGCCGGACGAGCAGGTGATCTCGAACCTGGTGTGGGCGTCGGGCTCGCGGCAGGTCCGGGACGTCTGGGTGGCAGGCGAACAGGTGGTGTCGGACCGGGAGCCGGTGCGCGTCGACCGCGGCAAGGTCCAGTCCGCCGCCCGCGATGCGGCCGCGCGCTTGCGCGCCTAGCACCGCGGGCGAGACTGGCTGCGGGGTGCTCGGCCATCTCGGCGCCGCCGCACGCTTGCGCGCCTAGTGGAACAACGACGCGTGCGCGGCCGCCCACTCGGCGAACTTCATGCCCGGGCGGCCCAGCACCCGTGAGGTCGCCGCACGCTTGCGCGCCTGACGGCCAACGAGGCGCGCGGCCGCCCACTCGGCGTGGGCCGTGCCCGGACACCCTAGACGCCGCGGGCGAGATCGGCTGCGGATACTCCGCCACCTCGGCGCCGCCGCCCGCTTGCGCGCCTAGTGGAACAGCGACACGTGCACGGCCGCCCACTCCGCGAACGACAACCCCGGGCGGCCCAGCACCCGCACCTCGCGAGCCGCACGGACAACGACGCGTGCGCGGTCGCCCACTCGGCGAACCTCACGCCCGCCCAGCGTTCGCGGCCGCGGCACGTCCGTCCGCTCGGCGCGCGCCGCCAACCGCGCGCCCCGCCTAGCGGAACAACGACGCATGCGCGACCGCCCACTCGGCGAACCTCATCCCCGGGCGGCCCAGCACCCGTGACACCGCAGGCGAAACCGGTTGCGGGTGCTCCGCCATCTCGGCGCAACCGTCCAGGTACCAGGCGGCCGCGTCCGCGCCCATCGTCTCCGTCAGGTCGGCCAGTGCGTCCGCGTGGGAGACCTCGACCAGCGGGATCTCCCGCCCCAGCGCCTGCCCGATCTGCGCCACCAGCTCCGCGCGGGTGAGCGTCTCCGGCCCGGTCAGCCCGTACGCCGCGCCTTCGTGGCCGTCCTCCAGCAGGGCCTTCGCCGCGACGGCCGCGATGTCCTCCAGCGCGATCGGCGCGTTCGCCGCCCGCGGGTACGCCTCGCGCACCTCGCCGCGGCTCCGGATCTGGTCGGCCCAGATCGTCGTGTTCGTCATGAACTCGCCGGCCTCCAGGTGCGTCCACGGGATGCCGGAATGCTCGACCGCCTTCTCGATGTCGTACCACCAGCTGCCCTCCGGCCCGGCGAGGTCGACGATCCGCGTCACGCCGGCCTCCCTGGCCAGCTCGGTCACCTCCCGCACCGTCCGGGTCAGCGGCGCCAGGTACATCCGGTCCACGCCCTCCAGCGCGCGGGGCAGCGTCTCGACGCGCCCGAGGTAGCCCTCGACGACCTCCACCTCGGGCGGCAGCGCGGCCCGCACCGGATCGGTGGTGAGCGCCCGCACCTCCGACGCGCCCGCGGCGAGCAACTCGTCCACCACCAGCCTGCCCACGTTGCCCGTCGCGCCGGTCACCAGGATCCGCATTTCGCCCTCCCCAGAGTGGAACATCTTTGTTCCACAACAGTACTCTCACGACCCAGTATGGCAAGGCGGTAGTTTGTCGCCGTGAGCACCCGCGACCGGACCCGCGCCGCCATCCTCAGCGCCGCCGCGACCCTCCTCGGTCGCGACTACCAGGCCAAACTCGCCGAGATCGCCGACGCGGCCGGGGTCGGGCGGACCACCCTGCACCGCTACTTCCCGGATCGCGCGACCCTGATCAAGGCCGCGGTCGAGGACTCGATCGCCGCCATCGAGGCCTCCGTCGCCGACGCCGCCATCGACCGGGGACCGGCGCTGGACGCCATGCGCAGGCTGGTCGCCGCGATGGTGGCGGTCGGGGACCGGCTGGTCTTCCTGTTCGGCGACCCGCGGGTGCTGGCCGAGCACGGCCCGGACGGCGGCACGCCGCCGGACGATCCGGTGATCGCCCTCATCGAACGCGGGCAGGCGGAGGGCGTGTTCGACCCCGGGCTCACTCCACAGTGGATCCAGCGCGTGTTGTGGGCGCTGGTGTACACCGGGCACACCGAGGGCGAGCTGTCCGGCGTGCCCCGGCACGGCATTGTGGACACCGTGGTCAAAACGTTGCACAACGGAATCGCGCGATCTTGATCTTCGCGGCCGGTTCACCCCCGCTCACACGCTCGTTCACCGCCCGTTCCCGCCCGCTGGCTTACATCGGAGCACGTGTGGGGAGTTCTTGACGCCGAGCCGGATGAGCTGAACAAAGCCGCAGGTCACTTAGGTGACGTACTGGCCAAATTGGACGATTCGCCGCTCGCCGGGATCGTGGCGACGGCGGACGTCTACGGCGACCCCGCTCTGGCGAGCAGGCTCGGCGAGTTCACCGGGCTGGCACGCATCGCCGCGCGCTTGCTGCAGGAGCGGGTCGGCCTGACGGGCACCGCGCTGCGGGACACGGCCACGCTGTTCCAGGGCACCGAGCTCGACAACGAGGCCGCCATCCGCCGGGCCGGGCGGTGAGCGCGGAGCTCGGCTCCACCGACGATCCCCGCGCGCTCGTCCCCGGCTCTCCGGACACGATCGTCGAGCACGTCCGCACCCTGCTCGACCAGGCGAAGCAGTTCGAGGGCGTCGGCTCCGGGCTGGCCGGCTTCGGCGTGCCGGGCTGGCAGGGCGCGGCCTCCGACGCCTTCGGCGAGCTGGTCGACCGGCTGCCTCCGCAGTGGCTGAAGGCGGCCGACAGCCTGGCGGCCGCCGCGGGCGGGCTGAGCCGCTACGCCGACACGCTGCGCTGGGCGCAGGAGCAGGCCCGGGAGGCGATCGAGCTGTGGAACGACGGCCGCCGCGCTCTCGAGCGAGCCGCCGGGCAGGCCGCCGAGGATGCCGCGGAAGAAGCGGTGCGGCAGGGTGAGCAGCTCCAGCAGCAGGCGCGGGAAGTGCTCGACCGGGCCCGTGACCAGCTGGAACGCGAAGCCGTCGACGCAGCGCGGGTCATCGGCACGATCGAGGCCGCGGCCGGCAGCGCGATCGGCGGTCTCGTCGACGCGATCACCAGCGGATGGGACGCCAGTGGCAGCTCGTCGATCAAGACGTGGGAGAACGGCAGCAAGTTCATCCCGCCGGAGCACGGCAAGCTGGGCCGCTACCGCTACTACGCCTACCTGCTGCACCAGGTCGCCGAGGGCAAGCTCCAGAAGGGCGACCTGACGCTCACCGGCAAGGTCGAGACCATGGTCGGCATCGAGACCAACCTCCAGGCGGCGCTGAACAACAAGGGCCTCATCCTGGAGGCCGAGACCATCGACGGCGTCAAGAGCACCGCGACCGGCCGCGTCGACTACGGCATCCTCGGTCTCGACGGCAAGGCGGAAGGCATGTTCGGCGTCCGCGGCCGCGCCGGGCTCAAAGCCACGAAGGAAGTGGTCGAGGCCAAGGCCGGCGTGTTCGCCGGGGCGCGCGGCAGCGTGCGTGGCGCCGTCGACGTCGGCGGCGTCGGGGCGGGCGCGACCGCGGAGGGCTGGGCCGGTCTCGGCGCCGAGGCCGGGTTCACCGTCGGCAAGGGCGAGGACGGCAAGTTCCACATCAAGGGCAACGCCGGGGCGGCGCTCGGGATCGGCGGCGAGGTCGGGTTCGACCTGCAGGTCGACGGGCACAAGGTCGCGGAGACCGCGAAATCCGCCGCGAACGCGGTCGGCGACGGCATCGAGGCCGCCGGCGTTGGCATCAAGGACTTCGGCGAGGACGTCGCCGACGTCGGCAAGTCCCTCAAGGGGTTGTTCGGATGACACTGCCCGTTCCGGTCCACTTCGGACTGCCCGACGGCTGGGAACCGGTGCCGTCGCGGGACGCCGCCTTCGCCGCGGTGCGGTCGGCCACCGCCGGGATCATGCTGACCGGCGGGATGTGGCCGGTCGCCACGCCGTTGCGCGAGGTCGCCGCCGAATCCGCGGAGGAACTGCGCGAAACGGCCGACGAGGTGACCGTGCTCAGCGGTGAGGAGATCGGCGACGGCGGTTTCGTGCAGGAACTGCGGTTCACGGTCGGCGACGAAACGTTCGTGCGCAGCGAGGTCCACCTCGCGATGGGCGAGGGGGCGGGACAGCGCGCCGTCGTCCGCGCCGTGCTCACCTGCACACGCGCGGAGTTCGACGCGCTGGCCGGCGACTTCCGCGAGTTCGTCGGCTCACTCGGACCCGACGTCTAGTGCGGGCGGGGCCGGATGGTCACGTCGGAGATGTGCGCGTCCGGGCCGGCGGTGACCGCGGACAGCACCGCCGCGGCGACCGAATCCGGCCGGAGGTACTGGTCCGGGGCGTACTCCTTGCCCTCGCCCGCGATGATCGCCTGCTGCATCTCGGTGTCGGTCCGGCCGGGGTAGACCGAGGTGACGCGGATGCCGGGCTCCTCGGCGCGCAACGCGTCGGCGAACGCGCGGACCGCGTGCTTGCTCGCCGCGTACGGGCCCCAGCCGGCGCGGGCGGACAGGCCCTGGCCGGAGTTGATGATCACCACGTGCCCGTGCGCGGCCCGCAGCGCGGGCAGCAGCAACCGGGTCAGCTCCGCCACGGCGACGACGTTGACCTCGAAGTTCTTCCGCCACGCCGAGGGCGCGGCCTGCTCGACGGTGCCCAGCTCAGCCGTGCCCGCCGAGTGGACGAGCACGTCCAGGCGGTCGATGCCGGCGACCGCCGCGCGCACGCCGTCGAGGTCGCTCAGGTCCACCGGCCACGGCTCGGCGTTCGCCGACTCGGCGGCCTGTTCGGCGAGCGCGTCGACGTCGCGGCCGCCGAGCAGCACGCGGTACGCAGGCGCGAGGGCGCGGGCGACGGCGGCGCCGATCCCGCGGGAGGCACCGGTCACGATGGCGAGGGGACTTTCCGGCATGCCCCTACGTTAGGTGGTTGATCCCGGACCGCTGGAGGAGATCCCGTTGTCGCAGTCCCTCCGCGCCCGGCGGGCGCGCCACGCCCGGGTCTCCGCCGCATTGGCGCAGCTCAGCGACCCGCGGCTGACCGCGTCGCTGGAGTCCGCCCGGCCGCTCGGCGCGGGCATCGGCGGCACCACCTGGCTCGCCGACGTCGGCGGGGTGCCGGTCTTCGTGAAGCGGGTGCCGGTCACCGAGGTCGAGCTGGCGCACCCGGGTTCGACCGCCGACCACTACGGGCTGCCGGTGTGGTCGCACTACGGGGTCGGCTCGGCAGGCGGTGGGGCCTGGCGCGAACTGGCCGCGCACGTGCTGACCAGCGACGACGTGCTCGCCGGCGGCAGCGAGAACTTCCTGCTGCTGCACCACTGGCGCGTCCTCGACGCCGGGCCGCGGCCGGTGCCGACCGCGGCCGAGCGGGCGGAGCTGGTCGCGTTCTGGCACGGCCACCCGGGCGTGCGGCGGCGGCTGGAGGCGCTCGCCGCGGCGCCGGCCGACCTGGTGCTGTTCCTCGAACACGTGCCGCACGACCTGCGCGGCTGGATGCACGAGGGCGCGTGCGGGATGGCCGAACGGGACCTGACCGGCATCACGCGGTCGCTGAGCCGGCTCGGGTTGTGGCACTTCGACGCGCACTTCGGCAACACCCTCACCGACGGCGAACGGCTCTACCTCACCGACTTCGGGCTGGCGGCCGCGTCCCGGTTCGACCTCACCGCCGCCGAGCGCCGGTTCCTCGCCGACCACGCGACCCACGACCGGAGCTACGTGCTCACCCACCTGGTGAACTGGATCGTGCGCGAACTCGGCGGCATCGCCGACGTCCCGCTGCGCAACACGGCCATCCGCACCGGCGACCTCCCCGCGCTGCCACCCGCGGCGGCGGACGTCGTGCGACGGCACGCGCCGGTCGCCGCGCTCGTCAACGACTTCTACTTCCGCCTGCACACCGAGAGCCGGATGACGCCGTACCCGCGCAACGAGATCGAACGTGTTCTGGGCAGATCTTGACGAACCACTCGAACGTGGCATGCAATGCGGGGATGTCGACGAGGACCATCGCCGAGGGTGACCGCGTGCTGGGCAAGGTCGCGCTGCGGATCATGCCCTTCCTTGCCCTGCTGTACTTCGTGAACTACCTGGACCGCGTCAACATCGGCTTCGCGGGGCCGAACGGGATGAACACCGAGCTCGGCCTGACCGCGACCGCGTTCGGGTTCGCCTCCGGGATCTTCTTCCTCGGCTACCTGACGCTCGAGGTGCCCAGCAACCTCGCGCTGCACCGGTTCGGCGCGCGCCGGTGGCTGGCCCGGATCATGATCACCTGGGGGATCGTCGCGACGGCGCTGGCGTTCGTGCCCAACCCCACGACGCTGGTGATCATGCGGTTCCTGCTCGGCGTCGCCGAGGCGGGCTTCTTCCCCGGCATCATCCTGTACCTGACGTACTGGTTCCCCGCGGCGCAGCGGGCCAAGGCCGTCGCGCTGTTCATGGCCGCCGTGCCGGTGTCGTCGGCGATCGGGGCGACCGTGTCCAGCCTGCTGATCGCGCACGGGCACGGCGTGTTCGGGCTGTCCGGGTGGCGGTTCATGTTCCTCGTCGAGGGCATCCCGGCGATCCTGCTCGCGTTCGCGACCTGGTTCTACCTGACCGACCGCCCGGAGCAGGCGAAGTGGCTCACCGAGGACGAGCGCCGCTGGCTGACGACCGAACTGGACAACGAGCGCAAGGCGACCGAGGCCGAGCACCACTGGCCGCTGCGCAAGGCGCTGACCCACCCGCGCATCCTCGGCCTGGCGTTCGTGTACTTCGCGATCGCCTACGGCCTGTACGCGCTGGGCTTCTTCCTGCCGACGATCATCGCCGGGTTCGGCCAGGAGTTCGGCACGAAGCTGTCCACCGTGCAGGCCGGGCTGGTCACCGCGATCCCGTACGTCATCGCCGCGGTGGTGATGGTCTTCTGGGCGCGGCACGGCGACCGCACGCGGGAGCGGAAGTGGCACGTCGCGCTGCCGATGATCGTCGGCGGCGTGGCGATCCCGGTGGCGCTCTACCTGGGCAACCCGTACGCGGCGATGGTCGCGGTGACGATCTGCGCCGTGGGGGTGTGCGCGGCGCTGCCGACGTTCTGGGCGCTGCCCTCGACGTTCCTCTCCGGCGCGGCGGCCGCGGGCGGCATCGCGCTGATCAACTCGCTGGGCAACATCTCCGGCTTCGCCGCGCCGTACGTGACGGGCTGGCTGCGGGATCTGACCGGGTCGCAGCGGACCGGCCTGTGGGTCGTCGGCGCCTGCATGGTCGCCGGGGCGTGCGTCGCGCTGGTGCTGGGCGCCCGGCCCAAACCGGACCGGGCGTGAGGGTTCAGCTCAGGTACGGGTACCGCACCTTCCAGTCGCCGGCGGGGTGCCACCGCATACCGGTCGTACCCCAGAGCAGATGCTCGGTGTACTTGTGGCGCCGCTCGGCGACGGCGAGCAGGAACTCGACGGTTCCGCCGGGAAAGGACTCCAAGCACGGGTCGAGGTTGCGCCACCAGATGACGACGGGCCAACGGTCCGGATCCTCGTCTTCGGTGAGCCAGAACAGGTGGTCACCACCGCCGGTCCCGCCCCATTCCAGCAGCCCGCCCGGCTCCGGGAAGATCGGGTAGGGGTAGTCCTCCGGGAAGTCCTCGCGCATGCTGCGGAACGCGTCGCCGGCGTTGTCCCTCGATTCGAGGTAGCCGGCGAAGCCTGGAGGCACCCCTGGTTCATACGGAAATTCGGTCGGGCAACTGACGTACAGTCCGCCGTTGATCGCGCCCCCGCCGTAGTGATCGACGAAGGCCCGGTAGTCGGACGGGAACTGGAAGCCGATCTCCTCGACGGCGCGATCCCAGGGCGGCGGCTCCGGCCGGGCGAGCGGCGGCGGCAGGAGGTCGATCAGCCGTTGCAACGTCTCGTTCACGCCGGTACGACGAAGCCCCGGGGAAGCGCGTTCCCCGGGGCTCCTTCAGCCTGCGGTCAGCGGCGCTTGCGCCACACCGAAACCACCGCCGGGCGAGGCAGGTTGTCGCCGCCGTCCGGCCAGTGCGACTGCGGGTTCTGCACGGTGCCGCCCTCACCGGGGTGCTGCACCGCGACCGTGACGAAGTCGCTCGTCACGTTGGGGCCGCAGGTCTCCGCGCCGATCGGCACCGTGAGGAACTGCTTGACCTGGCCGCGGTTCGGGCCGTCGACCGGCACCGCGAACAGGCCGTCGTTCATGCCCAGCGCGTTGCCGTCGGTGGAGATCCACAGGTTGCCGTACGGGTCGAACGCCACGTTGTCCGGGCAGGAGATCGGGCTGACCTGGTCCTTCGGGAAACCGCCGAAGTAGGTGTCGGCCGTGGCCGGGTCACCGCAGACCAGCAGCAGGCGCCAGGAGAACTTCGTCGAGGCCGCGTCGCCGCGGTCCTCCTCCCACTCCAGCACGTGGCCGTTCTTGTTGCCGATGCGCGGGTTCGCCTCGTCGACGCCGGCCTTACCCGCCGCGCCGCGGTCGCTGTTGTTGGTCAGCGCGGCGTAGATGCGGCCGTTGACCGGGTTCGGCTCGATGTCCTCGGGACGGTCCATCTTGGTCGCGCCCGCCTTGTCCGCGGCCTGGCGCGTGAAGACGTAGACCTCCTCGGCGGTGAACCCGTCCACGAAGGACTTGTCGCCGCTGGCCAGCGGGATCCACTCGCCGCGGCCGTCGAACTCGCCGTCGGAGGGGAGCTTGCCGGTGCCGTCGATCTGGCTCGCCGGGCTGTCGCCGGTGAACTTCGCGACGTACAGCGTGCCCTCGTCGAGCAGCGCCGAGTTGTGGCGGCGGGCGTGGGCGCTGGTGCCCGGCTTGTACTTGCCCTTCGACACGAACTTGTAGATGTACTCGAAGCGCTCGTCGTCACCGGAGTAGACGGCGACCCGGCCGTCCTTGGTGATCTTGACGTTGGCGGCCTCGTGCTTGAAGCGGCCCAGCGCGGTGTGCTTGATCGGCGTCGAGTTCGGGTCGTTGGGGTCGATCTCGACGACCCAGCCGAACCGGTTGACCTCGTTGGGCTCCTGCGGCACGTCCCAGCGCTTGTCGAAGCGCTCCCACTTGCGGGTCGAGGTGCCCTTGCCGATGCCGTAGCGGGTCAGCCGCGCCTGCTCGACCGGGTCGGTGATCTTGTCCGAGTTGGCGAAGTACTGGTGGAAGTTCTCCTCGCCGGACAGCACCGTGCCCCACGGCGTCACGCCGCCGGCGCAGTTGTTCTGGGTGCCGCGCACCTTGGTGCCGGTCGGGTCGGCGGAGGTCTTCAGGTACTTCGAGCCCGCGGCCGGGCCGCGCACCTCGAAGGTGGTGTCCAGCGTGATGCGGCGCCCGTAGCGGCTCGGCACGACCTCGAGGCCGCCGTCGCGCTGCTTCTCCACGAGCACGACGGACAGGCCGTGCGCCGCCCAGCCGATCTTGACCTGCTCCTCGGTCGGGTTCGCCGAGTCGTACTGGCCCGCCGGGAACATCTGCGTCTCGGTCGTGTACTCGTGGTTCACGACCATCAGGAAGCGCTTGCCCTGGCGGTCCTGCGGGATGAGCCCGACGAAGTCGTTGTTGTAGCCGAACTGCTTCGCCTGCGCGGCCGCGGTCTGCTTGGCGATGTCGAACTTCGGCGCGCCGGTGACGACCGGGTCGCCCCAGCGGATCACGACGTTCTGCTCCCAGCCGTCCGGGATGACGACCGCGTCGGCCTTGTTCGGCGCGACCGGGGTGAAGTCCGTGCCCGGCACGGGGCGGCCGGGACGCTTGCCGGCGAGCGCGGGCGGGACCGCGGCGGAGGCGGTGGCGCCGGCGTTCAGCGCGGCGAACCCGCCGGCCGCGGCGGCCATGACCGCGCCGGCCTTGAACACGCCGCGGCGCGACATGCCCTTGACGACGTCACCGAAGTACTCGTTCGAAGACTCGTTGGGCGCTTCGTGAGCGCACTGGTTGCCGCAGCGGTAGATGCACGTGGTGGCGGCCCGGCCGCTCGTGTGGGTAAGGAGGGGCAGCAGCCGCCCGGGGGTGAAGGACACCTGGTCTCCAGTCACTCAGTCAGGGGAAACGCTGGTGACGTTAAGCGACAGAGGCCAGGTGTCCTCAAACTACAGGTGAACGGCAGTCAAAGCTCTTCCCCGACGAGAGCTGCCTCACGCGGCACGCGGTGCGGATCCGCGCTGTTCGTCCGGACCGCGAGGAGACCCCCGGCCAGCACGCACAGGACCGCGGCGATGACGAACGGGGCGTGCTCCGACCCGAGCCATTCGGCGACGTGCCCGACGAGGGTGGCGGCCACGGCGCCGCCGAGCCAGCGGCAGAAGTTGTAGCCCGCGCTGGCCACCGGACGGGGCGCGCCGCTGATCGACATCGCGGTGCCGGTGAACAGCGTGTTCAGCAGGCCGGAGACCAGCCCGGACACGATCACGCCGACCACGATCACCGGCTTGCTCGGCACCACGAGCACCACCATCAGCACCGCGTAGCCGAGCACCGACACCACGGTCGCGTGCCGCTCGCCGAGCCGGGCGGCCAGTTTCGGCGCGAGCACCACCCCGGCGACCGCGACGCACAGGCCCCAGCCGCAGAAGATCAGCCCGACCGCGACGGCGCTCCAGTCCAGCACGAACGGCGTCCACGCCAGGACGGTGAAGAACGCCGCGGTGTAGAACGCCGAGCCGATCGAGGTGCGCAGCAGGCCGGCGTGCTTCAGCGCGCGCAGCGGGTCGAGCAGCCCGATCGGGGGCCGCTTCTCGTGCTTGTCGCTCGCCAGGAAGATCGAGCACAGCACCAGGGCGGCGGCCATCAGCACGGCGGTGCCGACGAACGGGCCGCGCCAGGAGATGCTGCCGAGCAGGGCGCCGAGCAGCGGCCCGACCGCGAGACCGACGCCGAGCGCGGCCTCGTAGAGCAGGATCGCGCCGGCCTGCCCGCCGGTCGCGGCGCCGACGATCACCGACAGCGCGGTGGCGATGAAGAACGCGTTGCCGAGGCCCCACACGGCGCGCAGGGCGACGAGCTGTTCGATCGACCCGGCCGCGGCGCACAGCGCGGTCGCGACCACGATCAGCGCCAGCCCGGTGAGGACCGTCCGCTTCGGACCGAACTTCGCGCTCGCCGCGCCGGTGACCAGCATCGCGATCACCTGGACGCCCAGGTAGGACGAGAACAGCAGCGTCACCTGGGACGGCGTGGCGTGCAGCCCCTCGGCGATGGACAGCAGGATCGGGTCCACCAGTCCGATCCCCATGAACGCGATGACCGCGGCGAACGCCGTGATCCACACCTGCTTGGGCTGGTTCTTCAGCGCGTCCAGCAGGCTCCCGTGACTGTGACTGCTCATGCGAGCAGCTCCTCCTTCTTGACCGGATCGATGAGCCTCCGCAAGGCCGGCAGCGCGGCGTCGATCGCGTCGCGGTCGGCCGGATCCAGGGCGGCAAGGCGCTCGCGCAGGAACTCCTCGCGGGCCGTGATCAGGTCGGTCACGTACCGCGTGCCCGACTCGGTGGCCTCGATGAGCACCGCGCGCCGGTCGTCCGGATCGGGGCGCCTGCGAACCAGGCCGAGCCGCTCCAGCCTGCGGACCAGATCCGTCATCGACGGCTGCCGCACGCCCTCCAGCTCGGCGAGGACGCTCATGCGTCGCGGGCCGCCGTGGACCAGCTCGCTGAGCACCGATCCCTGGGTCAGGGTGAGCTGGTGCTGCGGGGTCAGCCGCCGGACCACGTAGTAGAGGCGGAAGACCAGCGGGCGCAGCTCGTGCGCGAGCTCTGCTACTCCTGGATTCACTTAGCTATACTAAGCTTTTATTGCTTAGGTTGTCTAAGTTAATCGGCTCACAACCAGCACCGCGCCGCCGAGGGTGACGGCGCCGGCCACCACGAAGGCGCTGCCCAAACCCGCACCGGTCTGCACGACCGCGCCCAGCACCGCCACGCCGAGCACGGCCCCGATCTGCCTGGTCGTGCTGCTGATCCCGGACGCCAGCCCGCCCTCCCGCGGGCTCACCGCCTGGATCGCGGCCCCGGTCAACGGCGACATGGCCAGCGCGAACCCGATCCCGGTGAGCGCCAGCCGCCACCACACGTTGCCGTAGCCCGTGCTCGCGTCCACGAACCCCAGCACCAGCAGGCCCAGCCCGGCCAGCACCAGGCCGCTGGTGACCACGACCCGGAAGCCGTGCCGCGCCGCGAGCCTGCCCGCGAACGGGCTCACCACCACCATGCCGAGCGACGCGGGCAGCGTCCGCAACCCGGCAACCAGGACCGAACTGCCCTGGACGTGCACGAAGAACTGCGAGAAGAAGAACGACGAGCCCATCAACGCGAAACCCACCACGACCATCGCCGTGTTCGACACCGTGAACAGCCGCTCCCGGAACAGCCGCAACGGCAGCATCGGCGCCGTCCGGCGGGCCTCCACGGCGACGAACCCGGCGAGCACCACCACCGCGACCGCGAAGCTGCCCAGGATCAGTGGCGAAGTCCAGCCGCGTGATCCGCCCTCGATCAGGCCGTAGGTCAGCGCCCCGACGCCCACGACCGACAGGACCGTGCCCGGCACGTCGATCGACGGCGCCTCCGAGTTGCGGGACTCGCCCAGGACGCGCACGCCGGCCACCAGCAGGACCGCGCCGACGGGCACGTTCACCAGGAAGATGGCAGGCCAGGAGAAGGCCTCGACCAGGAGGCCGCCTGCCAGCGGCCCGGCGGCCAGGCCGATCCCGCTGAACCCGGCCCACAGCCCGATCGCCCGGACGCGCTCGGCCGGAACCGGGTGCGCGGCGCTGAGCAGGGCCAGCGACGCGGGACTGAGCGCCGCGGCCCCGATGCCCTGCAGCACCCGTCCGGCGATCAGCCAGCCGATCGACGGCGCGACGGCGCACACCACGGACGCCGCCGTGAACACCGCGACCCCGGCGAGGAACACGCGCTTGCGGCCGAACCGGTCGGCGAACACCCCGCCGGACAGCAACAGCATGGCGACCAGCAGCACGTAGGCGTCCACGATCCACTGCAGGCCGCTGAGCCCGACGTGCAGCCGCTCCTGCATGTCGGGCAGCGCCGCGCCGACGATGGTGCTGTCGAGCAGCACCATGAACTGGCCGAGGCAGGTCAGCGTGAGCAGCACCGGCCGGCTCACGGCGCGCGTTCCGATCTCCGTCATGGGACCGGACCATAGTTCGATAATCCCGAACTGTCGAACTGTTTGCTACGCTCGACCCATGCGATCGCTACCCCACCCCGCTCGCGAGTCGCTGGCACTCGCGCCGGTGCTGCACGCGCTCGGCGATCCGGTGCGGCTGGAACTGGTGCGGCGCGCCTCCGGCAACCCCGGGTCGACCTGCGCCGTGCTGGCCGACGGCCTGGACGTGCCGATGTCGACCCTGACCAACCACTGGCGGATCCTGCGGGAGGCCGGCGTGATCACCATGACCGTCGACGGCAGGCACCGGCGGATCCAGGTCCGCGGCGACGACCTGGGCGAACGCTTCCCCGGCCTGCTCGACCCGATCCTGCGCCTGGCGGCGGGCGAGTAGGTACGGTCACGGGCATGGACGCGGTGGTTTTCGACCTCGACGGCGTGCTCGTGGACTCCGAGCAGACTTGGGACGAGGTCCGCCGGGCGGTGGTCGCCGACCACGGCGGCAGCTGGACGGCCACGGCGACCAGGGCGATGCAGGGGATGAGCACCCCGGAATGGGCGCGCTACCTGGTCGAGCACCTGGGCGCGCGGCTCACGCCGGACCGGATCGCCAAGGTCGTGATCGACCAGATGGCCCAGCGCTACGCGGGCGGGCCGCCCGTGCTGCCCGGCGCCGCGGCAGCCGTTCGCGCGGTCGGCGAGCGGTACCCGGTGGCGATCGCCAGCTCGTCACCGCCGGTGCTGATCCAGGCGTTCCTCGAGGCCACCGGCCTGACCGGCCTCGTCGAGGTGGCGCTGTCCAGCGAGCAGGTCGCCGCGGGCAAGCCGGCGCCGGACGTCTACCTCGAAGCCGCCCGCAGGCTGGGCAAGGACCCCGCGCGGTGCGCCGCCGTCGAGGACACCACCAACGGGCTCAAGGCCGCGCTGGCCGCGGGCATGACCGTCTACGCGGTGCCGAACCCGCACTTCCCGCCGGATCCGGCCGTGCTGGCGCAGGCCCACCGCGTGCTGGACACCGTCGCGGACCTGCCCGCCGCGCTCCGGGACTGAAAAAAGGGGCCCGGTCCAGGACCGGGCCCCTCGGCACTCAGCGCTCGATGTCGCCGGTGATGAACTTCTCCACCGCGTCCCGCGCGGTCGAGTCGTCGTACTGCTCCGGCGGCGACTTCATGAAGTAGGACGACGCGGACAGCAGCGGGCCGCCGATGCCGCGGTCGAGGGCGATCTTCGCGGCGCGCACCGCGTCGATGATGATGCCCGCCGAGTTCGGCGAGTCCCACACCTCGAGCTTGTACTCCAGGTTCAGCGGCACGTCACCGAAGGCGCGGCCCTCCAGCCGGACGTAGGCCCACTTGCGGTCTTCCAGCCACTGCACGTAGTCCGACGGGCCGACGTGGACGTTGGCCTTGCCGAGGTCGCGGTCGATCTGCGAGGTGACGGCCTGGGTCTTGGAGACCTTCTTGGACTCCAGGCGCTCCAGTTCCTTCATGTTCTTGAAGTCCATGTTGCCGCCCACGTTCAGCTGCATGGTGCGGTCGAGCTGGACCCCGCGGTCCTCGAACAGCTTCGCCAGCACGCGGTGCGTGATGGTGGCGCCGACCTGGGACTTGATGTCGTCACCGACGATCGGGACACCCGCGTCGGTGAACCTCTGCGCCCACTCCGGGTTCGAGGCGATGAAGACCGGGATCGCGTTGACGAAGGCCACACCGGCGTCGATGGCGCACTGGGCGTAGAACTTCTGGGCCTGCTCGGACCCGACCGGCAGGTACGAGACCATCACGTCGACCTGGGCCTCGCGCAGCGCGGCGACGACGTCGACCGGCTCCTCGTCGGACTCCTCGATGGTCTCCTGGTAGAAGCGGCCGAGACCGTCCATCGTGGGGCCGCGCAGGACCGGCACACCGAGCGGCGGCACGTCGGTGATCTTGATCGTGTTGTTCTCGCTGGCGAGGATCGCGGACGACAGGTCCTGGCCGACCTTCTTGGCGTCGACGTCGAACGCGGCCACGAACTCCACGTCACCGACGTGGTACTGGCCGAACCGCACGTGCATCAGGCCGGGCACCCGCGAGGCCGGGTCGGCGTCGCGGTAGTAGTGCACCCCCTGCACCAGCGACGCCGCACAGTTTCCGACGCCAACGATGGCCACCCGTACGCGGCCGCTGTTGTCGCCCATGCCGGTTTCTCCTTCGTTCAGTGATGTCTTGCCGATTTCGGATGCGGTCTCAGCTCTGAAGCCCGCGGTTCTGCTCGTCCTGCTCGTGCGCGATCAGTTCGTTCAGCCAGCGCACCTCGCGCTCGCTGCTCTCCAGCCCCAGGCGGTGCAGCTCACGCGTGTACCGGTCGATCTTCTCCTCGGCCCGGGCGAGCGCCGCCCGGAGTCCTTCACGGCGTTCCTCGACCCGGCGGCGCCTGCCCTCCAGGATCCGCATCCTGACATCGGCCGGTGTCCGGGAGAAGAAGGCCAGGTGGACCCCGAACCCTTCGTCCTCCCAGGTCTGCGGCCCGGCGTCGACGAGCAGCTTCGCGAAGTGCTCCTTACCCTCCGCTGTGAGCTTGTACACCGTCCGAGCCCGCCGGCCCCAGCCCTTGACGGGCTCTCCGGCTCCCCCGACGTCACTGTCGGCCTCTTCGATGAACCCCGCCCGCTGCAACCGGCGCAAGGTCGGGTACAGCGAGCCGTACGAGAAGGTGCGGAACATGCCGAGCGTGTCGTGCAGCCGTTTGCGCAGCACGTAGCCGTGCATCGGTGCCTCGTGCAGCAGCCCCAGGATGGCGAACTCCAGCACGGTGCACCCCCTTTCGAGGACTTCCACGACACTCCGGCAACCTAACGCCGAATTATATCGGGCCGATACATCGAAGTGGTGTAGCCAACACCAACGATCACCCAATGCGCCCTGAACCACACCCGTGATGTTCACCAGAGCGTTATCGAAAGGTCGGCGTGTCGCACACGCGGTCCAGACCGTTAGTCCGCACAGCTCATGGCGGACACACGACGGCCACGTACTCTGTCACCGTGCAGAACCAGCGACAGGTGGTGGACTACGCCCTGCAGCGCCGAGCGCTGCTGGCCGGCGTCCGCTCCGGTCGTGTCGGCACGCGCGACGTCTGCGACGCCGACCCGTACCTGCTCAGAGCTGCCCGGTTCCACGGCGAACCGAGCGACGCCCCCTGCCCGCTGTGCGGGAAGGACGGCCTGACGAACGTGTCCTGGGTGTTCGGGGAACAGCTCAAGCACGTCTCCGGCTCGGCGAGGACACCGACGGAACTGGCCCGCCTGGCCAACCTGGTCGGGGAGTTCAACGTCCATGTGGTGGAGGTGTGCCGGACGTGCCGCTGGAACCACCTGGTGCGTTCGTACGTCTCGGGCAACGGAACCCCGCACGGCCCGTCCCGGAGGACGGCCGGGCAGTGAGGGGACGTAGCGCAGCGCTGGCACTCGATCACAGAACGGCGCCCGGTGTACCGCCGGTCTGGGAGGCTCACTCGTGAACGACCACCGCAATCGCTCCTGGCCTGGTCAGGAGCCTGATGAACCCCGTCGTGCCCAGTGGCCGCGCGAGGGCGGCGGCCCGGCCTGGCCGAGCGGTGACGAACCACCGCGGCGGCCCGTGCCTCCCCAGCGCCCGCAGGCCCGTGGCCCGCAGGGCCCGCAGTGGCCCGGCGAGGGCGGTGGC
>NZ_AFWY03000073.1:0-31072 GCF_000231075.2 Amycolatopsis sp. ATCC 39116
AGCGCCGGGCCAGCCCAAATTGCGCGGCGCCAGCGCCAAAGCCAGCCCAGCCGCACGATACAACCGCCCAACAGCCCAAATTGCGCGGCGCGAGTGCCGGAGCAGCCCAGTTAGGCGGCACAGGCGGCCGACCCGGCCGCCGGGGGATGAAACCGCTTCGGCAGCCCACTGACGCGGCGCGGGCGCCCCGGCCAGCCCAGCCGAGCGGCGCCAGCGCCAAGGCCAGCCCAGCCGCGCGGCTTGAGCGAGCGTCTCACCGGCTCGCGCGCACGGCACCAGCCACGGCCCGCGAGCCGACGTCCTAACGACGAGCCCGCACCACCGCGTCGTAGATCGTCACCGCTTTGCCGTCCGGGTCCGTGGCTTGCCGGGGCCGCGCCTCGGCGACCTCCACGGTCCACTCGGCGGGCAGCCAGCTCGCCACCTCCTCCGCGCTGCTGAACCGCTCGGGCACGTGCGGCCGCCCCATCGTGGTGTCCAGGTCACGCGCGTCGTGGTGGACCAGCAGCACCGTGCCGCCCGGGTTGAGCCACCCGGCGAACCGGCCGACCAGCTCCCGCAGCTCCGGGTTGCGCAGGTGCAGGAACTGCGCCGAGATCAGGTCGAACCGCCGGTCGCCCGGGTCCCACGTCCGCACGTCGGCCCGCTCCCACTCGATCCGGTCGCCGACGCCGGCCGCCGCCGCGTGCTCGGATCCCCGTCGCAGCGCGGTTTCCGACAGGTCCAGCGCCGTCACCCGCCAGCCACGCTCCGCGAGCCAGCAGCTGTCGGCTCCCTCGCCCGCGCCGATGTCCAGCGCCGTGCCCGGCGGCAGCTCCCCGGCCTCCGCCACGAGCTGCGGGTTCGGCCGTCCACTCCAGACCGCCGTGTGCGAGCGGTACCGCTCCTCCCAGAACTCCTCGCCGTACTCCTCAGATCCCATGACGCTGTGCCCCTCCGACGAGTTCGCTCACTTCGCGCTCGGCCGAGAACACCCCGGCCCGGTGCGCGGCGACGGCCGCGCGCGTGTCCTCCGCCACCAGGTCCGCGTTGATCGCCGCGCCCGCCGTCAGCCCGCCGGACGCCGACACGATCACCTGCGCCGTCACGTTCGCCACGTTCCCCGCGACCCACACGCCCGGCACCTCGGTGGCGCCGGTCGGGTCCGCGGCGACGTAGCTCCCGATCACGTGCCCCTGCATGACCTGCTCCGACACCTCGAGCCCGAGCGCGGTGAGCAGCCCGGCCCGCGCCGTGAACCGGGGCGCGACCACGGCCACCTGCCGCGGCACGACCTCGCCGGACCGCATCCGCACCCCGGTCAACCGGTCGTCGTCGACCTCGACGGCCGCGACCTCGCCCTCGATCACCCGGATGCCGCGGGCGGCCAGCTCCTCGCGCTGCTCGTCGGTCAGCTCGGGCGCCTGGTGCCGGAACAATGTCACGTCCGCACTCAGCTGCCGCCACAGCAGCGCCGCGTGCACCGCCATCGGGTTCCCGCCGATCACGCCGATCGCCTGATCCCGCGCCTCCCAGCCGTGGCAGTACGGGCAGTGCAGGACGTCGCGGCCGAACCGCTCCGCGACACCGTCGATGTCGGGCAGCTCGTCGACCAGTCCGGTGGTCACGAGCAGCCGGCGCGCGCGGACCTTCTGGCCGTCGTCGAGGGTCACCTCGAAACCGTCCGCGGTCCGCTCCGCCGCGGTGACCGTGCCCGTGACGATCTCGCCGCCGTACCCGGTCACCTCGTCGCGACCGATGGCGACCAGCTCGGCCGGTGGAGTACTCTCCCGGCCCAGGTAGTTGTGCACGTGCCCGGCTCGCGCGTTGCGCGGGTCGCCCGCGTCGACGACCAGCACCGACCGGCGCGCCCTTGCCAGCGCGAGGGCGCCGGCCAGCCCCGCCGATCCACCACCCACCACCACAACGTCGTACTTCTCGTCCATGACCGCGACTATCCGCGCGACCGGCCGCGGGTGACAAGAAATTTTGCCGGGATGGCAAAACCGGGGCGGGGCCGGGCTTGAAGAGCCGGGAAGCGGGTAAACAGCGGCCACCAACGAGGAGGGCGAGGGTGGAGCAGATACCGACGTTCGGCGTCGAAGAGGAGTTCCTGCTCGTCGACGATCAGGGTCACCTGTCGGACCGCGGTCCGGAGGTGGTCGAAGCCTTCGACCGCCCCGACGGCGACGTGCAGCGGGAACTGGCGCGCAGCCAGGTGGAGCTGGCCAGCGAGGTCTGCCGGGGCGCGGGCGAACTCCTCGATCAGCTCACGCACTTCCGCTCCCGGCTCGCGGGCGAGGCGGCGAAGCGGCAGCTGCGCCTGATCGCCAGCGCGACCCCGCCGCTGGCCGAGGCTCACCCGCCCGCCCTCACGCCGACTCCGCGGTACCGGCGGATGGGCGAGCACTTCGGCATGATCGCGCGCACCGGCACCACGTGCGGCTGCCACGTGCACGTGAAGATTCCGGACCGCGGCACCGGGGTGCGGATCAGCAACCACGTCCGGCCGTGGCTGCCGGTGCTGCTCGCGCTCACCGCGAACTCGCCGTTCGACAGCGGGAACGACACCCGGTACAGCAGCTGGCGGCACGTGCTGTGGTCGCGCTGGCCGTCCGCGGGACCGCCGCCGTTGTTCGCCTCGCTCGACGAGTACGAGTCCCGGGTGGCCGCGATGCTCGAATGCGGCGCGATGCTGGACCGGGGCATGATCTACTGGGACATCCGGCTGTCGGAGAAGCGCCCGACGCTGGAGTTCCGCATCAGCGACGTCGCGGCGACGGCCCGCGAGGCGACCACCCTCGCGGTGCTGGTGCGCGGCCTCGTGCTCACCGCACTGTCCGAACTGGACGATCCGCCGCCGCCGGTGCCCGGGGAGGTGTTGCGGGCCAACCTGTGGCGCGCGGCGCGCGACGGCCTGGACGGCTCGGCCCTGCACCCGGAGACCGGACGCCTCACCCCGGCCCCGGCGCTGGTCAGCCAGCTGGTCGAACGGGTCCGCGGCGCCCTCACCGAGACCGGCGACCTCGACTTCGTGGTGGAGTCGCTGGCGTGGGTGCACGAACACGGCAACGGCGCCCAACGCCAGCGGCGCGCCTTCGCGGAGAAGGAGCAGCTCACCGACGTGGTGGACCTGCTCAGCCTCCGATAGCCGCCTTCAGCGCGGACAGCGCGTCCGGGTCCGCGAGAGCCGAACCAACCGCCACCCCACGACACCCGGCGGCCAGGAAGTCCGCCGCGTTGCCCGCGTCGATACCGCCGGTCGCGACGAACCGCACCGACGGGAACGGGGCCAACTGCGCCGTGATCCAACCGGCGCCCAGCTGACGAGCGGGAAACGCTTTCAGCCACGTGTTCCCCAGCGCCAGCGCGCTCGCGATCTCGGTCGCCGTCGCCACGCCCGGCAGGTGCGGCAGGCCGAGCCGGTGCGATTCCGTCACGACCTCCGGGTGCAGCCCGGGCGCCACGGTGAACTCGGCGCCGATCTCGCGCACCGCGACCAGCTGGTCCACTGTGGTCACCGTGCCCGCGCCGACGCTCTTGCCCCGCTCGGCCGCCGCGGCCACGGCAGCGCGCAGCGACGGCATCGCGTCCGGCGTCTGCACCGGGATCTCCACCAGCTCCACACCGAAATCCCAGGCACGCACGCACATGTCCACAGTCCGCTGTGGATCGAGGCCGCGGAAGATGCCCAGCACGGGGTTGCGGCCGAGGTGCGCGGCGAAGAAGTCAGCGGGATCCATGGTCGTCTCCTCCCCAGCCCAGTGCCCGGGAGATCCGGTGGGCGGCGGTCCGGTACTCGTCGAGATGTGCACGCAGTTCGGCCAGCGGCGCGACGACTTTGAGCGCGGTGACGGACAGGCTGTGCGTCACCTGGCCCCGCGCGTCGCGCACCGGCAGCGCCAGGCAGTTCAGGAAGTCCTCGTGCTCGCCGTCGTCCTCGGCCCAGCCGCGTTCGCGGACGCGGTCCAGCTCGGCGGACAGCTCCGCGGGCCCGGCGACCGTGGTGGGCGTGAAGCGCTGGTAGTCGCACAGGGACAGCCAGCGCTCGCGGTCCGGCTGGTGCGCCAGGATCGCCTTCGCGACGCCGGCGGTGTGCAGAATCGCAGGCAGCCCGATGCGCGACCCCATCGCGACGCTGCCGCGGCCGTCGATCTTGTCCACGTACACCACCCGGTCACCCACCAGTTCCGCGAAGTGCACGGTGTGCCCGCACTGTTCGCCCAGCTCCTGCAGCACCGGGCGGGCGAGGGCGCGCGCCTCGACCTGGTCCAGCGCGAGCTGGCCGTAGGCGATCAGCTGGAACCCCATCGCGTAGCGGTTGTCCGGGACGCGCCGGACGAACCCGCCCTCCTCCAGGGTCTGCAGGATCCGCAGCGCGGTCGACTTGTGGACACCGAGGTGGTCGGCGATCTCGCCGAGGGTGCGGTGCCGGCGGGAGACGAACGCGACGATGTCGATCGCGCGGGCGACGGTCTGCGACATCAGCCCAGTTTCCCGATGATGTCGGCGGCCGGGGGCAGTTCGGCGAAGTCCGACGGGGATTCGAGCACCCGGGCGGCGGCGTAGTGGCCCAGCCGGAGGCGCGTCACCTCGTCGCGGTCGTCGAGGAAGCCGCTGAGCCACCCGGCCGCGAACGCGTCCCCGGCCCCGACCGCGTCCACCACGTCGACCTTCGTGGACGGCACGCGGTGGACGCCGGTCGGGGTGAAGCTGACCGCTTCGATCGCGGCGTCCTTGACCACCAGGTAACGCGGGCGGTCGAGGAACGCGCGGACGCTCTTCGCGTCGCTCGTGCCCCACAGCGCCTCCGCCTCGTCGCGGCCGACGAACACGATGTCGCTGTCCTGGGCCAGTTCCCGCAGGACCTCGGGCGCGTCGCCGTGCCACAACTGCGGGCGGTGGTTGACGTCGAAGCTGACCAGGCCCGGCCCGCGGATCAGGGCACGGGTGGCTTCGCGGGCCTGCTCGGACAGCGCGGCCGTGATGCCGGAGACGTGCACGAGCCGCGCCGGCTGGGCGGTCCAGTGCGCGATGTCGGCGGTCGTGATCGCGGAGGCGGCGGAACCGGCGCGGTAGTAGTAGACGCGGGTGCCGTCCGGGGTGGGGTCCTTGAAGTAGACCGCGGTGGGACGGTTCTCGTCGCGGCGGACCAGCGACGTGTCGACGCCGTGCCGCTGGAGGTCGTCCAGCACGAGGTCGCCGAGCGGGTCGACGCCGAGCGCGCTCGCCCAGGCCGCCTTGTGCCCGAGACGGGCCAGCAGGGCCGCGACGTTCGACTCCGCGCCGCCGGGCCGCAGCAGGAAGCGGCTGTCCGAGACCAGACGGCCGCCCGCCTCGGGCGTGACCATGACCATGGTCTCGCCGACCGTCAGCACGTCCACGCCCGCCTCCGTTGCACATGTTGCAATGCCGTTGTTCTCATTGCAATATAGCAGGTCCAGCGCGGGGTGCGGTCAGGAGTGGCGGGCGTAGCGGCCCGGCGGTTCACCGACCACCGCGGTGAACTCGCGGGTCAGGTGGGCCTGGTCGGCGTACCCGAGGTCGGCCGCCAGCTCGGCCCAGTCCACGGACTCGTCGCGCGCCGCCCGTTCGGCGGCGTCGTAGATGCGGTACCGGCGCAGCACCCACTTCGGGCTCACGCCGATGTGGTCGGCGAAGGCGCGCTGCAGCTGCCGCACGCTCACCCCGCCCCGCGCGGCCAAGTCCTCGACGCGTCGCAGGTCCCGGTCGCGCGCGGCGAGTTCGGCGAGGGCCGTGGTGTCCTCCGACGGCTGGCGCTCGTCCGGGACCAGCGGGGCGAGGGCGTCGTCGAGCATCGCGGCGATCTCGGCGCCACCGGTGTCACCCGCGAGCGCCTCGGCCAGCCCGGGCTCGACCGGGTGCAGCGCCGGGAAACCCTCGGCGACCGGGTGGACCTGGTCCGTGATCGTGGCCATCGACCTGCCGAGGAACGGGCGAAACCCGCCGGGCCGGAACATCACGCCCAGCGCCCGGCCGCGCCCGGACAGCCGTCGCGTGAAGCGCTGGGTCTGCACTCCGCTGACCATGCCGGGGCCCTCGTCGAACACGACGTTGACCACCGGGTGCACGAGGACATGCTGCTCGTGCACGTCCGGCAGGTCCCAGGACACGAGCCAGTACCGGTCGACGAACCGGTCCACCCCCGGCGACGGCGGGTACCGGGTCAGCTCGAACCGCCGCAGCCCCGCGTTCGGGTGCAGGATGCCGCGGCTGTCCCGCTCGACCGGCTCGACCACACCCCGAGCCTAGTCGCGTTTCTTCAAGACCGGCCGGCCGCGCCCGCCTAGCGTGCGGGCATGACGACACGCGCGGAAAGCACCTTCACCAGCGAGAACAGCGAGACCACCCCGCGCGAGTGGACCGGCGGCGCGATGGCCAGGACGCGGTGGCTGAAGGAGTTCACCGGCGACCTGGAGGGCACGAGCGTGGTCGAGGCGATCATGCTCCAGGTCGAGCCCGCGCCCGGTGGCGAGGCGGGCGCGATCTACGTCGGCGTCGAGCGGTTCGAGTGCAGCCTGCACGGGCGCAAGGGCAGCTTCCTGCTGACCCACAACGCCACCTCGCTCGGTGCGGAGACCGGCGGGGAGTGGACCATCGTGCCCGGCTCCGGCCGCGATGAGCTGACCGGGATCAGCGGCCGCGGGGAAATCCAGCCGGACCACCACTTCGTTTTGGAGTACACGCTGCCCTGAAATCGGTTAGGGTGTCGCAATTCTCGACGCCGAGGACGTGACGCCCATGATCGGAGAACGAACGGCGCAGCGCACATTCTTCGCGCCGCCGCGGGACCGGGAACCGGCCGAGCTGTACCGGGAGATCGTCGCCGGATCGGCCACCGCGAGCCGCACCGCGTTCGCACTGGAGCCACACGCGCGGATCAGCACCAACACGTACTTCGGTCGCTTCCCGGCCAGTCACTGGCAGCGGTGGACCGATGTGCCGCGAGTGACGCTGCGGGTGCGGGCGCGTGGTTCGGGAATGATTTTCCTGATGGCTTCCGACAGCCTCGGCCGAGAACGCACGGTCGATTCCGCACGCGTCCATTCGGCGGAATCGGAATACACCGAACTGACGGCCGAGCTGAATCGGTTCGCCGACGGCGGCGGATTGTGGCTGGAGGCCGCGACGGAGAACCGGCGGCTGCGGATCGACGACGTCCGGTGGCTGGTGCCGGGCGCGGGCCGGGGTCACGGCGCGGTGGTCGCGATGTGCACCCACAACCGTCCGGAGGAGTGCCTCGCCACCCTGCGGACGCTCGCCGCGGACCGCGAGTGCCTGGACGCGCTGGACGCCGTGTTCGTGGTGGACCAGGGCAGCGATCCGGCGCCCGTGGAGCAGGCCGGGCTCGGCGCGAAGCTGCGGTACGTGCGGCAGCCGAACCTCGGTGGCGCGGGCGGGTTCGCGCGCGGGTTGAGCGAGGCCACCGCCGACGGTCGTCGTCCGCACGTGGTCCTGATGGACGACGACATCGTGCTGGAGCCGGAAACGGTGCTGCGCCTGATCGCGTTCGCGGAGCTGACCGTGGCCCCGGCGATCGTCGGTTCGCAGATGCTGCAACTGCTGCACCCGCACCGCCTGCAGGTGGCGGCCGAGTACGCGGACCTGCCACGCCTCCGGGCGGGCCGCCCGGTGCCGGGCGCGTTCCAGGACGTGGACCTGCGGGAACACAAGCTGGACCTGCACGTGGACGGCGAGTACAACGCGTGGTGGACCTGCCTGGTGCCGCCCGAGGTGGTGGAGTCGACCGGCTTGCCGATGCCGATGTTCTTCCAGTGGGACGACATCGAGTACGGCTTGCGTGCGAGGGCGGCCGGCCACCCGAGCATCACCCTGGCCGGCGCGGGGGTCTGGCACGCGGACTTCTGGTGGAAGGACTGGGACGACTGGCCGCGGTACTTCAGCGTCCGCAACGGCTTGATCGTGGCCGCCCTGCACGGCGATTTCCAAGGAACGGCGGCTTTCCTGGCGGGCGAACTGGCGCGCTACCTGGTGTCGATGAGATACGCCCTGGCCGCGACGCTCATCCTGGCGATAGAGGACTTCCTGCGCGGCCCGGAGGTCTTGTCGGACGGCGGCGCGCAAGCTGTGGCGGCGGTGCGGAAGCTGCGCTTGGAACACCCGGAGACGCAGTTGCGACCGGTATCGTCGGCGGCCCAGACGCGCACTGTCCGATCCGGACCGGAGCCATCGCGCCCAGGACTGGTGATGGCGAAGCGAATCGCATGGCACCTGCTGGGAAAGTCACATGGTGAGGCGGCGGTGCCGACGCGGGACAGCGAGTGGTGGCACGTGGCGCTGTTCGACCGGGCGGTGGTGACGGACCCGTCGCAGGAGGGCGTGAAGGTTCGGCAGCGGGACCGGGCATTGGCGAGGAAGCTGGCGACCGAAGGGGCGAAGGTCCTGCTCCGATTCCGCAAGGAAGCGGAGCAGGTCGCGGACGAATACCGGGCAGCACTACCAGATCTGACCACAACGGACAGCTGGACACCACGCTTCAACAAGAGCTAAATACAGGAAGCCGGCAACGAAAAGCAAGCGACTACCCCAACCAGACCTCCCCCGCCCCCGATCCACAGCCGATCTTTAGTCGCCGATCAGGCGTGTCAAGGTACTCTTTCCCGCCTTGACACGGCTGCTCGGCGACTGAAACACAATCAGCCATCGGGGGCGGGGGTGGTCGGAAGGTGACCTTCCGGCGCCGTGAGGCGCTGTTTCCGCGCGAAGCCGCAGGTCTAAAGATCAAAAGAGTCCTCGCCGGACGGGCAGGCTCCGGGATGACCAGGGGACCGTTGTTAGCTCACCTGTCGAGGTGGTCGCCGGGTGGTCATCCCGTCGCCTTCCGGTTTGTGCATATCACCTTGAGCCAGGGCCGCAAGGTTGGCATGTTCGGCCGCCGGTGAGCACGGAGGTTGCGGCCCTGGCTCAAGGTGATCGTTGCGTGTCAGGCGACGGGATGACCACCCAGCTCGGGGTTTTGTTCAAAGATTGCGCTGCGCGCTCAGTCTTTCCAGTTGCGCATCAGGCGGACCCGGCTTCCCTGTTCCCCTGGGGTGATGTCCACTTCGGTCATCAGCGCGCGCATCAAACCCACTCCCCGACCCCTTATCCCCTTGTCGGCGGGGGGTGGGCGCCACTTGCCGTCGTCGGTGATCACGATCTCCACGGCACCCTCGTCGGCGGTTGCGGTCAGCGTCAGGGTGCCGTCGTCCCGGCCAGGATAGCCGTGTTCGATCGAGTTCGTGCACGCTTCGTCGACGGCGAGGATCACGTCCGCGGCCGCCTCGTCGGGGACGTCGGACTGGGCCAGCCACTCACGCAACTCCCGCCGCATGTCGACCAGGCTCCGGGGCTCCGCGGGCAACTCCAGGCGCATCGGACCAGGCGGGTGCACGTAGACCAGCACCGCCACGTCGTCGTTGTGACCGGACGGCGGCAACAACCGGTCCAGCAGGTGCTCGGTGATCTCCGCCGACTGCCGGCGCGGCACCTCGCGCACCGCCACCCGTGCGCCTTCGATCGCCTCGTCGATCGGCTGGCCGTGCCGCTCCACCAAACCGTCCGTGTACAGCAACAGCACCGAACCCGCCCGCAACGGCACCGTCGCACGTGGACGGTCCGTCGACCGGCGCACCGCCAGAGGTACCGCCAACGCCTGGTCCAGCAGCTGATCACTGCCGTCAGCATGACTGAGCACCGCCGACGGGTGCCCGGCGCTGGAGTACGTCACGATCCCGGCCACCGGGTCGACCACCGCGCAGAACACCGTGGTGCACAAGGCGCCCGGGATCTGCCGGGCGAATCCGTCCAGCTGGTCCAGCGCCCGCGCGGGATCGCCGTAGCTCAACAGGAGCGCACTGCACGCACTGCGCAGCTGCCCCATCACCGACGCCGCCGCGAGCCCTCTGCCGACACAATCGCCCACGACCACCGCGATCCGCCCGTCCGGCAACCGCGCCACGTCGTACCAGTCGCCGCCGACCTCCAGCGGCCGCACCGCAGGCTCGTACCGCACCGCGAACCCGGCCGGCAGGTCCGTCGGCCCCAGGATGGCGTGCTGCAGGGTCAGCGCGACCGCACGCGCCTCGTCGTAGCTGCGGGCCCGGCCGAGCGCCTGCGCGAGCTGCGCCACCAGCATCCCGAACAACGCGCGCTCCTCGGCGCCCAGCACCTGGTCCGCCCGCTCGGCCCACACCACCGAATCACCACTGCCGAGCGTCGCCCCGAGTTCGCGGCTCGTCTCCGGCGGCCAGATCTGCCCCGGCGCCTGACGGCGCGCGCGGTCCAGCCGCTCGTACAGCTCCGGCTCCAGCTCGTCGAACGAACCGGCCTCCGGATCGCCCGCGAGCAACCCGCCGCTCTCCACGGTCGGCCAGATCGCCGCCACCACCCGCGTCGCACCGAGGATCGCCCGCAGCGCCGACACCCCGGCGTTCAGCACCTCGGCGACATCGGTGGCGGCCGCCAGGTCCGCGGCGAACGCGGCCAGCACCGCCTCCCGGTCCGCCGCCTTCTTCTCGACCGTCACGTCCCGCAACGTCCCGACCAGCCACGCCCGCCCGTCGTCCTCGGCGACACGCGTGAGGGTCAGGGCGGCCCACGCCTCGCGCCCGTCCGGGCGCTCCACCCGGACCGACACCTCGCGCCCGTCGCCCAGGTAGCCCACCAGATCGGTGGCCGGCACGCGCGCGGCGTCCGCACCCAGCCACGGGTACGGCCAGGCCATCGGCACGCTTTCCGCGCCGTACCCGGTGATCCTGGCGAACGCCGGGTTGACCTCGACCACCGTGCCGTCGCTGTCCGCGACGAACACGCCCTCCCGCAACGACTCGAACAACGCGCGGCGGAACTCCGACTCACGCCGCCGCAGACCGGACAGCGCCAGGTTCGCCCGCACCCGCGCGAGCAGCTCCGCGCCGGAGAACGGTTTCGGCAGGTAGTCGTCGGCGCCTGCCTCCAGACCGGACACCGCCGCCTCGACCCCGGCCCGCGCGGACAGGAACAGCACCGGCACCGACTTCGTCGCCGGTTCCGCCCGCAGCGCCCGGATGAGCCCGAACCCGTCCAGGCGCGGCATCATCACGTCCGACAACACGAGATCCGGGCGGTGCCGCCGCGCCAGCTCCAGCCCTTCGACGCCGTCCCGCGCGAGCAGGACCCGGCCGATCGGGCGCAGCATCCGCGCGATGAACCGGCTCAGATCGGTGTTGTCCTCGACCACCAGCAGCGTCGGCCCCGGCTGCTCGCCGGGCTGCGCCGTCTCGCCTTCCCCGTCGAGGCGCCACTGCAGCGCTTCCTCGCGGTAGGCGGGCGCGGCGGCGAGCGCGAGGTCGACGGCCGCCGGGGGCGCGACCGCCGCGAGCGGCAACCGGACCGAGAAGGTGCTCCCGGCCCCCTCCACCGAATCCGCCGACACCGTGCCGTCGTGCAACCGCACCAGTTCCTGCACCAGCGCCAGCCCGATCCCGGCGCCCTCGTGGGAGCGGCCCTCCCGCCCGCGCGCCCGGTGGAACCGCTGGAACAGCCTCGGCAGCTCGTCGGCCGGGATGCCGGCGCCGGTGTCGGCGACCGTCAGCTCGGCGTGCCCGTCCACCTCCCGCAGCCGGACCGCGACCCCGCCCTCCCGCGTGTACTTGAGCCCGTTGGACAGCAGGTTGAGGACGATCTTCTCCCACATGTCCGGATCGACGTTCACCGCTCGGGACAGCGGCGGGCAGTCGATCTCGAACCGCAGCCCGGCGCGTCGCACGGCCGGGGCGAAACTTTCCGCGATCTCCGTGGTCAGCGCGGCCAGGTCGTGCGGCGTGGCATCCGGCTGCAGGCGACCGGCCTCGATCTTGGCGAAGTCGAGCAGGTCGTTCACCAGCCGCCGCAGCCGTCCGGCGTTGCGGTGCACCAGCTCCAGCCGCTCGCGCTGACCGGGCGGCAACGGCTCGGCGGTGTCGGCCAGCGCGTCCTCGGCCGGCCCGGCGATGAGCGTCAGCGGGGTGCGGAACTCGTGGCTGACGTTGGCGAAGAACTCGCTCTTCGCGCGGTCCAGTTCGGCCAGCGCCTCCGAACGACGGCGCTCGCCCTCGTAGGCGAGCGCGTCGGTGATCAGGCTCGACACCTGCCCGCCGAGCAGTTCGAGGAAGGCCCGGTAGTCCGCGTCCAGCGCCTGGTAGGCCGACACCCCGAGCACCAGCGCGCCCACCGGCTCCGCCCGGCCTGCGGCGACCAGCGGCAGCACCACGGCGCGGTCCGGCGCGGCCGTGCCGACGACCACCGGCTGCACGAAGTCCGGCCCGAACCGCTTCCGCAGCTCGTCGCACACCCTGGTCCCGCCGTCCCACAACGGCCAGACCGGTTCCCCGCCGCGGTCCAGCACCGCGGGCGCGGCGCGCTCCCCGGGACCGATCCCGTACGCGGCGGCCAGCGACGCCTGCCCCTCGTCGAACAAGTACGCCAGCGCGAACGGCAGGTCGGCGCCGTGGCGGCCCAGCGCGGCGACGGCGGAGCGCGCGGTCTGCGCGACCGATCCGGCGGCCGACACCTCGCCGAGGTCGTTGAGCACTTCCATCCTGCGCTGGCGGACCACCTGCTCGGTGGTGTCCTGGACGGCGACCAGGATGCCCAGCACCTCGCCCCGCTCACCGGAGATCGGGCTGTAGGAGAACGTCCAGTACGTCTCTTCGAGGTAGTTGTGCCGGTCGATGAACAGCAGCTGGTTCTCCGAGTAGGTGGCGCCCTGGCCGGTCAGGACGTGGCGCGACAGCGGGCCCAGCTCGGCCCACGCCTCCGCCCAGCACTCGGACGCCGGGCGGCCGAGGTAGCGCGGGTGCTTCTCGCCCATCGCCGGGCGGTAGGCGTCGTTGTAGAAGACGGTGAGCTCGGGCCCCCACCACACCAGCATCGGGAACCGCGACGAGAGCACGAGGCGCAGCGCGGCGTGCAGCTCGCGCGGCCACTCCGCGATCGGGCCGAGGGCGGTCGCCGACCAGTCGCGCGCGGCGACCATCGCCCCCATTTCACCCACTGTGTCCAAATAAGACGTATCAGCCGGATGCGTCATCGACCGTGTCAGCCCTCACCCAGGGCGCATTCGAGAGTCTCGGAAACGGTGAACACCTGCCGCAGATCGGCCGCCTCCAGCGCGCGCAAGACGACGCGGCTTGACGCGACCAGGCGCAGCGGTGTGCCGGCTTCGGCACACCGCTGCTCGGCCTCGACCAGCAGGGACAACCCGGCGGAGCCGAGGAAGTCCACGCGGGACAGGTCGACGATCACCGGCTGCGGCGGCACGGCCGCGCGGCGGGCCTGGTCCATCTCACTGATCAGCGCCGGCGCGGAACACAGGTCCACACCGCCGGACACGGTCACCACCACGGCGTCCCCGGTCACCCGGTGACGCACCGCGAAAGCTTCTTCGGCCAACGGAACCTCCCGGACACGCGTAGGGACACCTGTGGTGCGTTCAGCCTAATGCGGGACCGGGAAGTCGGCAGATCTCGAGCTTCGTCAGCCCGCCAGCGCCGGCGCGGAGTACGCGGCCAGACGCTCCCGGACGTCCACCGGATCCCACACCGGCGGCTCGAGGACACCGGCCGCGACGCCGTCGCACAGGTCCTCGGCGAACCGCGCCACCACCCGCGGCGCGGGCAGGACGTCGGCGCCGAGGTAGGCCAGGACGATCAGGTCCTCGCCGCAGTGCGATTCGACGACCAGCGACCAGCCGGTGTCCTCACTCCAGATGAGGGCGGCGTCACGGTCGGGGAATTCGGGAAGGCGCCGTTCCAGCGCCAGGTACGCGTTGGCCGGTGGTGGGTCGATCTGCACGAAGTAGGCGTTGCCGCCCAGCCCCAGAGCCTCGGTCACCAGTCGCACGTACCGCCGCAGCCCCCGCGCCTGCGCGTCCTCGTATTCCAGGTACATCTGCCCTCGCACTTCGCCCACCAGATACCCGGCGGGGCGCCCCTGCTTGACGCCGCGCCGGAAACCGGCCCCTTGACGGGTTTGAAACCGCTCATGGCCCAGCCGGGCTACCCCTGGCTCGCGAATCCCAAACCTGCCATTTCACGGTGGGTGTGCACGCGGGCTGCCTCACGCACGAGCGCTGGGTGACTCCTCACCCTCGATGGTGAACGAGCCCAGCAACCCGGTGATGTCCAGGATGCGCCGCGCGTAGCGGTCCACGTTGGCCAGCTTCACCGTGCCGCCCTGCTCCTCCGCGCTGGTCTTCGCCCTGATCAGAGCGCTGATGCAGGCCGAGTCGAAGAAGTTGAGGCCCTCGAAGTCGAGCACCAGGTGGATCACCCCGGATCCGAGCAGCTTCTCCACGGCCTGGTCCAGCTGGTCCACCGCGCCGTGGTCGATCTCACCGAGCAGCAGCACACGTCCGCTGTCCCCGCTGGCCTCCGTGCGCACCACGGAAGCCGTGGCGGACCTGGTCGCGCCTTCGTCCGTCGTCATGGTTCGAACTCTCTCCAAAATCGTGGCGTCGGCTTCGGCCCCGGTTGTCGCCCGGCGGCCGTGTGCAATAAGTTTGCCGCAAAGCAACGAACTTCGTGGAGCGTGCTCGCGTGCCTGCGACCATCCACCATGCTGGAGCCTGGGAGCGATGACGACAACCTCCGACCGCCAGATCACCGCCGTGGTCAGCGATTTCCTTGACGCCCAAAAGGAAACGATCGTCGCGCAGTGGGCCGACTCACCGTTCTTCCGCTCGGTGGCGCAGGATTCCGACCAGGCCGCCGGCGACAGCGCCGAGGTCCTGCGGGGGATCCGCCGGGCCATCGCGGCCGGTGACGTGGACAGCCCCGCCGCCGACGGCTTCAACGACCTGCGCTCGCTGCTCACCGCGCTGGCGTCGCAACTCGACGGCAACCAGGGCGTGAGCCCGCGCACCGCCGTCGAGGTGAGCGACCTCAAGAAGCCGTTGCTGCGCCTGTGGCAGGAGACCGCGGATGCGGACTTGCTCACAGCGGGCGCCCTGCTGCTCTCCAGCGCCGTGGACACCCTGCGGCTGGTGCTCGTCGAGTCGGCGCTGGCCTCGGCCAAGGAGACCCTGGCCATCCAGCGCGACCAGCTGACCGAGCTGTCCACCCCGGTGATCAAGCTGTGGGACGGGGTGCTGGCGATCCCGCTGATCGGCACCCTGGACAGCATGCGCAGCCAGGTCGCCACCGAGAGCCTGCTGCAGTCGATCATGACCCACCAGGCCAAAGTCGCGATCCTGGACATCACCGGTGTGCCCACGGTCGACACGATGGTGGCCCAGCACCTGCTCAAGACCGCCATGGCGGCCCGGCTGATGGGCGCGGAGTGCGTCATCAGCGGCATCCGCCCGCAGATCGCCAACACGATGGTGCAGCTCGGCATCGACCTCGGCGAGGTCGCCACCCGCGCCCGGCTGGCCGACGCGCTGGCCTACGCCCTCAACCGGCTCGGACTGCAGGTGGGCTCGTCCGCGGTACCGGGCGTGGTCTGATGGCCGGCATCCCGATCGTCAACCTGAGTGGTGTCCTGCTGGTCACCATCCAGGAGGAGCTCCTCGACCAGTCGGTGGCCGAGTTCGAATCCGAGCTCACCGAGAAGGTCGTGGAGACCCGCGCCCGGGGTGTGCTCATCGACGTGTCCGTGCTGGACATCATCGACTCGTTCCTCGCCCGCACGCTGCACGACATCGCGGCCATCACCTCGCTGATGGCGGCCCGCACCGTCGTGGTCGGCATGCGGCCTGCCGTGGCCATCACCCTGGTCGAACTCGGCCTGACCCTGCCCGGCCTGTCCACGGCGCTCTCCGTCGAGGAGGGTCTCTCACTGCTCGCCCCGCCACCGGGGTCATCGCGGACGGCGCTGCGGTGACACGCGCGCCTGCCACGAACACGGTCGCCATCCACGACGAATACGACATCGTGCATGTGCGGCACGCCGCCAGGTCGGCGGCGTCCACCGCGGGGTTCAGCCTCGTGCAGCAGACCAAGCTGGTCACCGCCGCCAGCGAACTGGCCCGCAACGCCCTGGTCTACGGGGGCGGCGGGCAGGCGGAAATCGCCGTCGAGGACCTCGGGGGCAACCCGACGGTGCGGATGACCTTCACCGACAAGGGGCCGGGCATCCCGGACATCGACGCGGCCATGGCGGACGGCTTCACCACCGGGTCCGGCCTCGGCCTGGGCCTCGGCGGCGCCAAACGGCTCGCCGACCAGTTCCGGATCGACTCGGCGCCGGGCCGCGGGACGAGGGTGGAGATCAGCATGTCCGTCCGCAGAAGCGCGGGACCGTGACCCGCGACGACCTGATCGTGACCGAACCGAGTCACGTCGGGCGCGCGCGGGTCGTCGCCGCGTCGGCCGCGACCCGCGCCGGGCTGCCGCTGGAGCGGGTCCACCTGGTGTCGCTCGCCGCCACCGAACTGGCCTCCAACCTGCTCAAACACGCCGGGCGCGGGGTGTTCAGCGTGGTGCCGGCGCTGGGCAGGCTGGACGTCGTCGCGGTCGACTGCGGTCCGGGGATCGGCCGGATCGAGGACAGCATGCGCGACGGCTACTCGACCACCGGCACGCTGGGCGGCGGCCTCGGCGCGGTGCGCCGCGCCGCGGACGTGTTCGACGTCTACAGCAGGCGTGGCCAGGGCACTTCCGTGCTCGCGCGCTGGCACGCGGGCCCGTCGCCGCTGCCCGGTGGACTGCGGATCGGCAGCGCGATCCTCACCGCTCCGGGTGAAGCGGAATGCGGCGACCGCTGGACGGCGGAAACCACGGACGATAGCGTGACCATCGCGGTGAGTGACGGTCTGGGCCACGGCCAGTTGGCCGCACGGGCCAGTGACGCGGCGATCTCCACCGTCGCGGCACACGCCGAGCTGCGACCGGCCCGTATCCTGGAGCTGATGCAGCCGTCCCTCGCCTCCACGCGCGGCGCGACCGTGGCCGTCGCGCAGCTGACTCCGGCGGAGGGGCGCATGCGGTTCTGCGGGGTGGGCAACGTGTCCACCCGGTTCTACGCGGACCAGGACGGGCCCGTGCAGCGCATCGTGTCGCGCCACGGCATCGTCGGCGTCGCCGCGCGGCCGCGGCCGTCGGACTCCGCGTACTCGTGGTCCTCCCGCAGCTGGCTGGTCCTGCACACCGACGGGATCTCGGACAAGTGGAGCAACACCGACTGGCCCGGCCTGTTCAACCACGACCCGGCCACCGTCGCGGGCTGGATCCTGGGGCAGCGTGGCCGCGGGCGGGACGACGCGTGCGTGGTGGTCATCGCGGGAGGTGGTGGCCGGTGACGAAAGCCACCACCGAGGACCTGCTCCGCGAGCTGCGCGAGACCATCGCGCGGCAGGAACGTGAGCTGCGGCTGCACCAGTCGGAGCTGGAACAGACCAACGCGGGCCTGCTGGCCCTGCACGCCGAGGTCGAGCTGCAGCGGCAGCGGTCGGCGTTCCTGGACGAGGTGAGCCGCAGCGTGTCGGCCTCGCTGCGCGGCCGGGAGGTCGTGGAGGCTCTGGTCGGGCTCATCGAGCGGGAGAACCTGGCCGACTGCGCCGGCGTGTGGCTGGTGACGGACGAGACCCGCAAGCTCAAGCGCCTGCCGCGGCCGGACAGCGCGCCGGACGCGGACGTGAAGCGCGTCGCGACCGGCCACCAGGCGCACATCGAGCCGAAGCGGCTGCTGCTCCCGCTGACGGTCGGCCCGCACCTGCTCGGCGTGCTCGAGCTGCACCGGGACAGCGAGTTCACCGGCGACGAGGTGTCCTTCCTCACCGCGGTCGCCGCGCGGTCCGCGGTCGGCCTGCGCAACGCGGGCGAGTACGAGCGGGAGCGCGAGCTGGCCGAGCGGCTGCAGCACGCGATGCTGCCCACCCTGAGCACCCCGGACGAGCTGGAGCTGTGCGCCCGCTACCGGCCCGCGGCGACCGGGGTGAACATCGGCGGCGACTGGTTCGACGCGTTCACCAGGGCCGACGGCACGATCGTGCTCACCGTGGGTGACGTCACCGGGCACGGTCTCGACGCGGCCGTGGTCATGGGGAAGCTGCAGAACGCGCTGCGCGCCTACACCGCGGAAGGGCACGGCCCAGCGGAGGCGCTGCGGCTGGCCCACCACCTGCTGCGCGGGCTGGACAGCACGTTGTTCGCCACCGCGGTGGTCGCCGACCTGGAGCTGGAGACCGGCCGGATCCGCTGGGCCAGCGCCGGGCACCTGCCGATCCTGGCCTGCGGCGAGGACGGGGTCCGGCACCTGGAGCGGCCGAACGCGCCGATGCTGGGGGTGCCGTTCGCGTTCGACATCGCCGAGTACGAGGAGACCATCACGCCGGGCAGCGACCTGCTGCTCTACACCGACGGGCTGGTGGAGCGGCGGGCCGAGGTGCTCGACGACGGGCTCGCCCGGCTGACCGGCGCGTTCGCCGAGGTCACCGGGCTGCCGACGGACGAGGCGGGCGACCGGATCCTGTCCGAGATGCTCGGCCAGGACGAGCACGACGACGACGTGTGCCTGCTGTTGTGCCGGTGGTCGGCGCAGCCGGAGCGCCCGTCCCGCCGCGGCGCGCGGCACATCCCAGCGCCGCGCTGAACTCAGCGCGGGAGGGCGAACTCCGCCCACACCCACTTCCCGTCCGAGCCGGTCTCGTAACCCCAGGACTCGCTGACCGCTTCGACGATCACCAGGCCGTTGCCGCGCACCGAATCCTGTTCGGCCGGGCGCGGGACCGGGACGTGCACGTCGTCGTCCCACACGCGCAGCAGCAGGCGGTCGCCGTTCTGGCGCAGCACCACCGTGACCTCGCCCTGCCCGTGCTCGACGGCGTTGGTGACCAGCTCGGAAGCGGCCAGCACGATGTCCTCGCGGGTGTCCGCGGGCACCTCCCACGCCTGCAGCGCGGAGGTGGCGAACTCCCTGGCCTGGCCGGCCGCCGGCGCCTCTTCCGGCAACCGCGTCACCGCGCGCCGCCACTCCGACAGCTTGCTGTGGTGCTTCGTCGGTCGGCGCGAGCCGTCGGTCCTCACAGTGTCCTCCCGCCAGCGGTCCTTGCTCGCGTATCGGCTGTGTTGATGGTTCCCCGGACGTGGCCGGTTAACCACTTCCCGCCCCGATCCTCACCCGCGGTGAAGCCCGGTTAGGATCGGCGGACGGTTGAGCCGCCAGCCTGTTGCCGTGGCGGCTCCGGGTACCGGTGCAGCTTCCTTGTGGTCCGCCGACGGCAGGACGCGGTGAACGACGACAGTAGGAGGTATCTCGGGTGACCACCGAGTTGCGTGTCACGCGACGCCTCATCGACGGGGCCATCGTGGTCTCCGCCGCCGGCGATGTGGACCTGACCAGCGCGCCCGACCTGGAGAGCGAGGTGCAGACCGCCTGCGCCGAAGCCCAGCCGCCGGGCCCGGTGGTGGTCGACCTGTCCGGGGTGACCTTCCTGGGGTCGATCGGCCTGAGCCTGCTGGTGAACGCGCAGCAGAAGTGTGAGGAGAACTCGGTGGAGCTGCGGGTCGTGGCCACCAGCCGCGCCGTGCTGCGGCCGCTGGAGGTGACCCGGCTCGACGAGCAGCTGCGGATCACGTCGTCGCTCGAGGAAGCCGTGGCGCCGCCCGCGACCGAAGCGAGCTGATTGCCCCGCTCCCGCGCGGGGTACTCGCTGCCGGTGGACCGAGCCGGGGAGCGAGACATGACCGTGGTGAGCAAGCGGATTCCCGTCCAGCCCGAAAAGGTGTTCACCGTCCTCGCCGACGGCTGGACCTACGCGGGCTGGGTCGTGGGCGCCTCGCACATCCGGCAGGTGGACAGCCACTGGCCCCAGGTCGGTTCGCGGATCCACCACAGCGTCGGACCGTGGCCGTTCAACGTGCAGGACGTGAGCTGCGTGCTCGCGGTCGAGGAGAACAAGCTCCTCGAACTGGAGGCCCGCATGTGGCCGATGGGCGCCGCGAAGATCACGCTGACCCTCACGCCCGACACCGAGGGCGGCACGGAGGTGCAGATGGCGGAGAAACTGGTGCGCGGCCCGCTCAGCCTGCTGCCCGAGCCGGTGCAGGCGGCCATGCTGGCACCACGGAACACCGAGAGCCTGAAGCGGCTGGCGGACATCGCGGTGCACCGCTGATCTTTGAACACAAAGGTAGCTGGGTGGTCATCCCGTCGCCTGACACGCAACGATCACCTTGAGCCAGGGCCGCAACCTCCGTGCTCACCGGCGGCCGAACATGCCAACCTTGCGGCCCTGGCTCAAGGTGATATGCACAAACCGGAAGGCGACGGGATGACCACCCGGCGACCACCCACCCGAGGTGAGACGACAACGGTCCCCTGGTCATCCCGGAGCCTGCCCGTCCGGCGAGGACTCTTTTGATCTTTAGAGCCGCGCTGGCGCGCGAAAACCAGCGCCTCACGGCGCTGGAAAAGGTCACCTTCCGACCACCCCCGCCCCCTCTCCCTGAGTGTGTTTCAGTCGCCGAGCAGCCGTGTCAAGGCGGGAAAGCGTGCCTTGACACGGCTGGTCGGCGACTAAAGATCGGCTGTGGATCGGGGGCGGGGGAGGTCTGGTTGGGGTAGTCGGCTGCTTTGCGTTGCCGGGTGGCGGTTTTAGCTGTAGATGGCTCGTTGTGCTGCTTGGATCGCACTTCCGTATAGGCCGCCGGTGATTCCGTTGCGTGCCAAGGCTGCTCGTGCTGCGTTGGCTCCTGGGGCGCCGTGCACCGCGCCTCCCGGGTGGGCCGAAGCTCCGGCCAGGTAGAGCCGATCGACTGGGGTGTCGGCCCGCGACAGGCCTGGCACTGGGCGGAACACGAACTGCTGGTGAATCGCCGCTGTGCCGGCGTTGATCGCGCCCTGCACGAGGCTCGGGTTGAGCGCCTCCAGCTCCGCCGGCCCCTGCGGGCACCGCGCCTTGATCAGGCTTCGGAAGCCGGGTGCGCGGCGCTCGATGACCTCTTCCATCCGGTCGGCGTAGCGCTCCAGCCGGTCCCTGTCCCAACGCTCGCCGCGCGGGACGTGCGTGTACGCCCACACCGACTCGGTGCCCGCCGGGGAGCGGGACGGGTCCGTCGTCGTCATCTGGCCCAGCAACAGGAACGGCTGCTCGGGCACCCGGCTGCACGTCAGGTCCGCGCCGTACGCGGTCAGTCCATCGAGGTCCGCGTCCAGGTGCACCACGCCCGACCGGCGCGCCTCTTCGGCCGTCCACGGGATCTTCCCATCCAACGCCCAGTCGACCTTGATCGTCGCGTTGTCCCATTGGAAACGGTCCAGGTCGGACACCAACCTGCCGGGCAGGTGCTCCTCCCCGACCAGCTCCCGGTACAGCGCCGGGGCGGGCACGTCCGCCAGCACCGCCCGCTTGGCCCGCACCAGTTCACCGTGCTCGTCCCGCACACCCATCGCCCGGTTGCCCGCGATCAACACGTCCCGCACCCGGCGGTTGCACTCGACCCGGCCACCACGATCCGCGAGACGACGCACCAGCGCGGTGATGATCCGGTCCGCGCCGCCCTCAGGCACCGGGAAACCCACGTCCTGCCCGGCCATCCCCAGCAGCCACCCGAACACACCGCTGCCCGCGTTGTCCGGACCGAGATCCGTGTGCAGGGCGTTGCCGGCGAACAACAACCGCGCACCCTCGCCGTCGAACAGCTCCTCGCCCAGCCGCCGCACCGGCAGCGTCACCATCCGCACCAGCCGCAGGGTCTCCGCGACCCCGATCCGGCGCACCAGCCTCGACGCCGACCGCACCGGCGGGAACGGGCGCAGCACCGATTCCAGCAGGTCGTCCCGCACCCTCTGCCACTGCGCGAACGCGTCGCGCCAGGCGTCGCCGTCCTTGGCGGCGAACGTGGACACCGATGCGGCCGTCTCGTCGAGGTCCCGCGACAACGCCACGCACCGGTCGTCGTGCAGGACGTGGGCCAGCACCAGCGGCGCGTGCTTCCACACCAGGCCGTAGGAGTCCAGCCCCAGCTCACGCAGCACCGGCGACGCGTAACCGAGCGGGTAGAACGCGCTGCACAGGTCGCTGCGGAACCCGGGCGCGGTGACCTCGGCACTGCGCACCGCGCCGCCGGGCTCCGGCGCGGCTTCGAGCACGAGCACGCTCCACCCGGCGTCGGCGAGCACGTTCGCCGCCACGAGGCCGTTCTGGCCCGCCCCCACGACGACCGCGTCGACAGTTTCGGTCACGAAGCTCCCTTCTAGGCCTGCGTCTGACGACTGGGCCGCCCCAGCCTGATCCCAGCCAACCGCTGCAGCCACGATTCCGCACCCCGCGGCGCGAGCGGTCCACTGCCCGTGCCGCTGCCGTCGCGCATCCCGGCGACCAGTTCGGCCAGCGCCTCCTTCGCGTCGTACCGCGGTTCCCAGCCGAGGTGGGCGCGGGCGCGAGTGGTGTCGATCAGCGGGGCCTTGTCGGCGAGGCTGAGCCAGCCCGGGTGCATCGGCTGCAACCCGAGCCGCCACGTCGGCAGGGCCAGGGTGGTGACCAGCCGCCGCGGCACCGGGACGCGGAAACCGCCGAACAGTTCGGCGAGGTCGTTGACGCCGAGCACCGGTTCGGAAGCGAGGTTGAAGGCACCCTCCGCGCGCTGGTCGAGCATGAGGCAGATCGCGTCGGCGACGTCGTCGGCGTGCACGACCTGGCCACGCAGACCACTCCACAGCGGCACCGGCAGCAGGCGGTTGCCGATCAACGCGGTGGGCAGGAGCGGGCTCAGCGTCCACCGCGCGAGCTGCGCACCGGAGTCGTACTGGGCGACGGCGCACGGCCGGAACACCGCGACCCGCACGTCCGGGTGCTGCCGGGCGAACAGTTCGACGAGGCGTTCCAGGCGCGCCTTGTCGCGGCTGTAGGCGCTGCCCGGGACGCCGGTGCGCGGCCAGTCCTCGTCGACGCGGGTCCAGCGCGGGGCCGGGGTGTAGGCGGCGACGGAGGACGCGCAGACCAGCTGCGGCACCCCGGCCTCGGCGACGGCGGCCAGGACCTCCTGCGAACCCTCGATGTTGGTCCGGTTGCGGGGCGGCTCGTCGACACCCGGGTGGATGGCCCAGGCGAGGTGGACGACGGCGTCCGCGCCCGCGAAGACCTTCGGCAGGACGTCCGGGGCGGAGTCGGAGTCGAGGTCGCAGTCGACCCACTGGGCGCTGTCATACGGTGGACGAGCGTCCGGAATCCGCCGCGCCAGCCCGACGACCTCCCAGCCCGGCCTGCGCGCGGCCGCGCGCAGGAACGCGGTGCCGATGCTGCCGGACGCCCCGGTGACCACGACCTTCATGCCGGACGTGTTCCACCGGGGCGGGTTCGCTAACCGCCGGGCACGGAACTTCTCAGTCCACCGGCAGGGCGGGCGCGTCCGGCGTCGCCACCGCCGCCAGCCGCGCGCGGACCGCCGTGCGGGCGTAGTCGTAGCGGGACGGGTCGTCGTGCAGGAGGGCGTCCTCGGCGGCGGCCCTGGTGAGCGCGTCCAGCTCGAAGGCCAGCTGCGCCGGGTCCACGTCGGGGTCGATCTCGCCGAGCTCCTGCGCCTCGGCGATCGTCGTGCGGTACAGCGTCTGCCAGTCCCGCCGACCGGCGGCTATCGCGTCGCGCACGCGGCCGGGGCGCGCGTCGAACTCGGCCGCGGTCGCGACGAAGAAACACCCGCCCGCGAACACCGGCTGCCGCACGTACGCCAGCCACGACTCGGCCAGCGCCCACACCCGCCGCAGCCCCGCCGGCGCCTTCCGCGCGGGCTTCACGACCTTGCCGACGAACACCTCGACGGCGGCGCGCACCGTCGCCAGCTGCAGCTCCTCCTTCGAGCCGAACTGGGCGAACACCCCGCTCTTGCTCACGTCCAGCTCGGTCGCCAGCCGGCGCACGGACAGGCTCTCCAGCCCCTCCACGGAGGCGATGTCCATCGCCCGGTCCAGGATCGCGCGCCGCGAGCGCAGCCCGCGCTGCACCCGCTTGTCCACGTGCACGTCAGCCACCCGGCCAGTCTATCCCGGACAGCCGTCCACCGCCTGCTCGATTCCCTGCGGAGAATTGCCGCCTACAACCGCGCGAACTTACCGTACGGGTGTCCACCAACTTGGAGGAGACGACATGCGAGCGGTACTGCAGCGGGCGTGGGGCGACCCGCTCGAAGTGGCCGAGGTGCCCACACCGCGGCCCGCCCCCGGCGACGTCCTGGTCCGGGTCTTCGCGGCGGGCGTCAACCCCGTCGACCACTACACCGCCATCGGCCAGGCCTACAACATGGTCCTGTCGCTGCCCCACACCCACGGCTGGGACGTCGCGGGTGTGGTCGAGCAGGTCGGCTACGGCGTGACGCGGTTCGCGCCCGGCGACCGCGTCTACGGCATGCCGTGGTTCCCGCGCGCGGCGGGCGCGTTCGCCGACTACCTGACCGCCCCAGCCCGCCACCTCGCGCCGATGCCGGAGGGGCTCGGCTTCACCGAAGCCGCCGCCCTGCCGCTCGCCGGGCTGACGGCGTGGCAGATCCTCACCGACGTGGCCGGCGTGTCGGCCGGCCAACGTGTCCTGGTCTCGGGCGCGGCCGGCGGCGTCGGGCACCTCGCCGTGCAGATCGCCAAGGCCCGCGGCGCGCACGTCATCGGCACCGCGAGCCCGCCGAAGCACGAGTTCGTACGCGCCCTGGGCGCCGACGAGGTGACCGACCACCGGACCGGGCCGCCCGCGCGGGACGTGGACGTGGTGGTCCAGATGTTCGGCGGCGAGCACGGCCTGACCGCGCTGCGCGCCCTCCGGCCGGGCGGACTGCTGGTCAGCGGCCAGTCCGCGTGGACGCCGGGCCTGCACGAGCGGGCCGCGGAACTCGGCGTGCGCGCGGCCGGCTACCTCGTCGACCCGGACGCGGCCGGGCTCTCCGCGCTCACCGATCTGGTCCACAAGGGACAGTTGTCGCCGCACGTCAGCGAAACGTTCCCGCTTACCGAGGCCCAGCGCGCCTTGAGCCTGCTCGCCGAGGGCCGCACCACCGGCAAGGTCGTCCTGACCGTCACCGACTGAGGAGGAACCGTGGAAAGCACAGTCCGCGCCTACGCCGAAGCCAAGAGCCGCGCCGACACCGGCGCCGCGCTCGCCCAGTGCCACCCCGGCGTGGTCATCGAAACCGTCCCCTTCCGGGCCGTCGCGCACGGCACCGCGGAGGCCGAGCGCCAGTTCGCCGGGTTCTTCCGCGCGTTCCCCGACTACCGCGTGCGCGCCGACTACCTGCGCACGGCCGGGGACCTCGTGGTCGGCTCGGGCACGATCAGCGCCACGATGCGCGGCGCGCTGGCCGGGATCGAACCGACCGGGAAGTCGTTCGAGCTGCCGTTCGCCTGCCACTGGCAGGTGCGTGACGGCCTGATCGCCCACGAGCGGTTCTTCTTCGACTTCCACTGGATGTGCGAGCAGCTGGGCCTGTCCACCGACGAGGCGGGCAAGCGGTTCACCGAGTGGCGGGAGGCGGCATGAGCACGTACGTCCTCGTGGCCGGCGCGTGGCACGGCGGCTGGTGCTGGGACCGCGTGGCGGCCCGGCTGCGCGAACGGGGTCACCGCGTGATCGCCCCGGACCTGCCGATGGACGCCGGCGCCGGCCTGCACACGCACGCCGCCGAGGTGGCCGCCCTGCTGGCGGACCTGGACGACGTCGTGCTCGTCGGGCACAGCTACGCCGGTTTCGTCGTGCGGGAGGCCGCCGACCGCGTGCCGGAACGCGTCGCGCGGCTGGTGCTCGTCGACGCGTGGTTCGGCCGGGACGGCGAGTCGCTGGACAGCCGCGCGCCGGGGTGGTTCACCGAGTGGGTGGACTCGATGACGGTCGACGGGCTGATCGGCGTGCCACCCGCGGCGGCCGTCGGCGTCACCGACCCCGCCGACGTGAAGTGGCTGGAGGCGAACATGGCCCCGCACCCGCGCCGGTCGTTCGCCGAGCCGACGACGCTGACCGGCGCGGTCGAGTCCATCCCCTGCCACGTCGTGGTGTGCCTGGACAACGAGCGGATGCCGCTGGCCCGCCTGGCGCGGGAAGCCGGGTGGCCGGTCACCGGGCTGCGCACCGGCCACGAGTGCATGGTCACCGCGCCGGACGAGCTCGCCGGGGTGCTCCTGGAGGTGTCCACTCAGGACTGATTGCCGGAGCCCGGTTCGGCCATCCGGCGGTGCATCGCCGCCTTCACGGTGTCCGGCACGGCCCGCGCCGCCGCGGCCTGGACCTTGTTGCGCGCCGAACCGGCGACCACCTTGTCCTTGCCTGCCATCATCGCGGCGAACCCCTGCTCGGCGACCTCCGCGGGATCGTCCTTGGGGCCCTGGGCGATCTTGGTGTCGGTCATCCCGGCGCGCTCGAAGAACTCGGTGTCGGTCGGACCCGGCAGCAGGGCGGTGACCGTCACGCCGCTGTCCTTCAGCTCCTCGCGCAACGCCTCGGCGAACGAGGCCAGGAACGCCTTGCTCGCACCGTAGACGGCCTGGAACGGCCCGGGGGTCATGGCCGCGACCGAGGACGTGAACAACACCCGGCCCGCCGCCTGCTCCACCATTCCCGGCAGCAGGCGGCGGGTCAGGTGCACGGCAGAGGTGACGTTCAGGTGGACCACGTTCAGCTCGTCACGCAGCGAGCCGTCCACGAACGCGCCGCCGACCCCGACCCCGGCGTTGACGGCCAGCGCGGCCAGCGGCCGGTCCACCGACCCGACCGCGGCGACCAGGTTCTCCACCCCGTCGTAACTCGCGAGATCGCCCCGCACGGCCAGGACCTGCGCGCCGAGCGCCAGCAACTCGCGCTGCGCGTCGTCCAGTTCCGCGTTCTCCGCGGCGATCACGAGGTCGTAGCCGTGCGAGGCGAACTGCTTCGCCAGCTCGCGCCCGATCCCGGTGGAGGCACCGGTGACGACCGCGAGCGGTCTGGTTCCTGTGTTCGTCATGGCGGGCGGTTACCCCGATCCGGGCCGCCCACTCGGGCTACGCGTTGCCGCGCGCCGCGCTGATGTCGCCGAGCGCCGACGACGGGTCGCGCTCGATCGCGGCGTCCCCGACCGACACGACGCCGACCGGCTGGTCGTGGTCGACCACCGCGATCCGCCGCACGGCGTGCTGCCGCATCCGCTGGATGGCGGCGTCCGCGGGCTCTTCCGGGCGCGCGGTGACCAGCTCGCCGCTGCACACCTCGCCGAGCGTGCAGCTCCGCGGGTCGTCCTTCTCCGCCAGCGCACGCACCACCAGGTCCCGGTCGGTGACGATGCCGGCCAGGCGGTCGCCGTCGCGCACCAGCACGTTCCCGATGTCCTTCTCCCGCATCGCCTGCGCGGCCTGCCGCACCGGGGTGTCCGCGGACAGCGTCACCGGGTTGCGGGTCATCACGTCGCGCACGACCTGCGCCATGGGTTTCCGACCTCCTCGCAGTCGTTGTCACACCTTCACCACAGGCCGTTCCCCGATCGGGGCCGCCGAAACCGGCTACCGTGTGACGGAGAGCTCCACCGGATCGGAAGGACGTCCCGTGACCGAGGCCTGGCACCGCCCGTTGCGGCACATCAAGGGCGGCGAACTGACCGGCGACACCGCGCAGACCAGCGGCATGCGGCGGCTGGAGGCGGTGTCCGGCAAGACAGCAGGCTCGGAGAAGGTCTGGATGGGCGAGACGCACGTCGGCCCGCACACCAATTCGGGTGACCACCACCACGGCGAAGCCGAGACGGCGATCTACGTCAAGTCCGGGCACCCGGTGTTCGTGTTCGCCGACGGCGACGAGGAGATCCGGCTGGAGACCGAGCCCGGCGACTACATCTTCGTGCCGCCCTGGGTTCCGCACCGCGAGGAGAACCCCGGCGACGAGGACGCGGTCGTGATCATCGCGCGCAGCAGCCAGGAAGGCATCGTGGTCAACCTGCCGAGCCTGTGGGCGCAGGTGGACCGGCCGGATTCCTGACCGCGAGCCCGATCCCCACTTCTCCGGGCTCTGTTTGTCGCCGTCGCGGGGGCACGTATGATCCTGGCCAGCGTCAAGCAGCCGGCGCCCAACGCCGTCCGAACGGCGGACGGCACCACGAGGCGAAGGGCTTGACGATGAACGACCCCAGGCGGATACATCCGCATTCATCCCCGCCGTGCTCGAACGTGCTGGGGGGCAGGCTCCGGTTCTGATCCACCCCGGATCCCGGATCACCCACCACATCACGGCACCCGTACACCGCCCGCGTTCCGCGCGGCGGTCCGGCGGCGTGCCCGGCAGCGCACTCGCGGAGAGAACCCACACATGACCAAATCCGAGCGGCCGGAGCCACTGGCCAGACTCGACGACGTCACCCTCGCACTGGAGAACCTGCGGCTCGGCATCGACGAAGAGGAGCCACTCGACGCGGTGCTGCGGCGGCTCGCGGAGACCGCCGTGAACGCGATCGCGGACGCCGACGCCGTCAGCGTCACGCTGCTCGACGACACCGGGCCGCGCACCGCGGCCACCACCGACAACCAGCTGACCGGGATCGACCAGGCCCAGTACGACGCGGGCGACGGCCCCTGCCTGCTGGCCGTCCGCACGCGCGAACCGGTCCGCGCGGTGTCCAAACAGGACGATGAGACGTGGCCAGGTTTCGCCGCCGCGGCGCAGGAGCGCGGTGTGCTGACGTTCCTGGCCGTGCCGCTGATGCTCGGCGCGGGCCGCGACGGCGACGAGCTCGTCGGCTCGCTGAACCTGTACAGCCGGGTGGATGGCGCGTTCGACCCGTTCGACCAGAAGCTGATGCGGTTGTTCACCGGCGCCGCCTCCGCGGCGATCAGCAACGCGCGCCGCTGGTACCACGCGCGCCAGCAGATCCGGCACCTGGAGAGCGCGCTCACCTCGCGCGCCGAGATCGACCAGGCGAAGGGGGTGCTGATGGCGGTGCACGGCATCAGCGCGAGCGAAGCGTTCGACCGGCTGGTGGACCAGTCGCAGCGGCAGAACATCAAACTCCGCCAGGTCGCCATCGACCTGCTGGAGTCCGTGCGCGCACGCTGACGCGCGGGCGGGTCAGACGCGGCGCATCGCGACCCGGGGCCAGCGGTCGAGTCCCCGAGCCGCCTCCGCCGCGCGGATCCGGCGCAGCCCGAGCGTCAGCTCGTCCCCGGCCAGGCGGACGAAGCCGCACCGCTCGTAGTACGGCGCGTTCCACGGCACGTCGGCGAACGTGGTCAGCGTCAGCGCCGGGAAACCCGCCCGCGCGGCCTCCTCGATCAGCGCCCGCCCGATCCCGCGCCGCGCCCGGGACGCGTGCACCGACACCTGCTCGATGTGCAGGGCACCGTCCACCGGCGCCGCGACCAGGTACGCCACCGGTTCCGGGTCGTCGGCCACCCACGCGAAGGGGTAGCTCGCGAGCTCCGCGGGTGTCGGCAGCACGTCGTCGGCGATTTCGGGCATCCCGATGTCCCGGAAGCACTCCCCAGCCGACCGTTCGACCTCCGGCAGCCGGTCGAAATCGGCCGCGGTCGCAGTCCTGATGCGCATGCCGGACAGTGTGACCGGGTACCGCCACATCGATGGCACGAATTTTGTCCCCCTGGTACTGGTTGCGGCGGGCCGCGCGCTTCCCCGGACGGGAGCGCGAGGCCGTGCTGCAGGCGGTCAAGATGGCGCTCGCCGCGGTGCTCGCCTGGCTCGTCGCGCGCGTGGTCATCCCGTCGCCGCAGTCGTTCATGGCGCCGTACGCCGCCGTGTTCCTGATGACCGCGACGGTCTACCGCTCGCTCACCAACGCCGCGCAACAGACCGCGGCGCTGCTGCTCGGGCTGGCCCTCGCCTACGCCGCCGCCCACCTGATCCCGCAGCCGGCGCTGGCGCTCGCGGCCGCGGTGTTCGTCGGGATGCTGCTCGGCCAGTGGCACCGGTTCGGCGGCAGCGGCATCTGGGTCGGGGTGACCGCGCTGCTGATGATCTCCTACGGCACCGCGGGCAACCTGCTCTACCTGGCCGAACGCATGGGTGAGAGCCTGCTCGGCGCCGCGATCGGGGTGGTGGTGAACACGGTGGTCCTGCCGCCGGTGCACCTGCGCCACACACGCGACGCGGTGACCGCGCTCGCGGCCGAGGTGCGCGACCTGTTGCAGTCGATCGCCGGCGACCTGCGCGACGACTGGGACACCGACACCGCCACCCGCTGGCTGCGGCACGCCCGCCGCCTCGATTCGACGGTGGTGCGGGCCGACGAGGCGGTCAGCTGGGGGCGCGAGAGCGTGCGGTTCAACATCCGGTGGCTGGTGCACCGCCGCCGCGGGAGCCTGCCGCTGCCGTCGGCCTTCGAATCGCCGCTGAGCGTGCTCAAGGAGGTCTCCGAGCAGGTCAAGCGCATCACGGAGGCACTGGTGACCGCCGCCCAGCAGGACGAGGCCGACCCGGAGTTCACCGCGGAGTACGCGCGGTTGCTCGACCAGCTGGCCGGCGCGGTCGCGTGCCTGGACCAGAGCGACGACCGGCTCGCCGACCTGCCCGGCTACCTGGACGAACTGTCCGCGCACCACCGTGAGCTGGACGGCAGGCTGCGGTTCGACCGGGTCACGACGGTGATGCGGCAGGCCGAGGATGCGGCGCTGCTCGCGGTGGCCCGCTCGGTGCGGGTGCTGGAGACGGCCGCGCCGCGCTGACCTGTTTGGGCTCGCCGCGGGCGGCAAGCCCAAAGGCGGGAAAGGAGGGACGACGATGAACCGCACCACGACCCGGGAGAGCCTGGAGGCCGCGCTGCAGGACCTGGATTTCCCGGCGGAGAAGCCGCGGATCCTGGAGTGCGCGGAACGCAACGGCGCCGACGACGACACGGTCGCCGCGCTGCGCGCGATCCCGCCGGTGAGCTACGGCAGCTGGACCGAGCTGATCTCGGCCGCCCGCGTGGAGTCCGACGACGACCGGAGCTGACGTCGCGGTGGCGCGGCCGCGCACCGCGCCACGGCGCAGCTCCCCGGACGGCGGTGCACCGGCTCACCGGTCGGCGAATGCGCGGCCCACCGCCCGGCCACCGTGCCGACGCACTGCCCGCCGAGCGCCCCGGCCCGCCGTGCCGCGAACGCCCAGGCCCAACGCCCACGCGCGCCCCGGCTAGCCACCCGGCCACCGCGCCGAGGCACCGCCCGGCAAGCACCCCGGCCT